>JBLIJW010000006.1:0-48177 GCA_047636155.1 Flavobacterium sp.
GATGAGTACGGAATCGAACCAGCAGCAGCAGCAGTAGTTGTTTCAGCAGGTGGTGGTGAAGCAGCAGCTGAGGAGCAAACAGAATTTACTGTGGTTCTTAAAGAAGCTGGAGCATCTAAATTAGCAGTTGTTAAAGCGGTTAAAGAATTAACTGGTTTAGGTCTTAAAGAAGCTAAGGATATGGTAGATGGTGCGCCAACTAACATTAAAGAAGGAGTGTCTAAAGCGGAAGCAGAAGGTTTGAAAAAATCTTTAGAAGAAGCTGGAGCTGTAGTTGAACTTAAATAGTCAAACACAGTTTTAGAATTAGGTTTAGGTCTTGGATGTTCATCCAAAGACCTAAACCATTTTTCGTATAACAAAAGTTTAGCTTTATTTGTTAAAAATTAGCTATTCAAATTCAATTCTCTTTATCCATTACGAGGAAAAAAAATTAACAGATAATAAGAAAGTAGTTATCTTAAAATTGGTTTTTAAAGATGTAATGGTTGTAAAAGAAATGTATAAATGCAATCGTATTTATACAAAAAAATTACTTTTTTAATCAAAATTTTGTCCATTGATGTTAACAAATCAGACTGAAAGATTGAATTTTGCCTCAACAAAAAATATTCCTAACTATCCAGATTTTCTAGATGTTCAGGTTAAATCGTTTAAAGATTTCTTTCAATTAGAAACGAAATCTGACGAAAGAGGCGACGAAGGGTTATACAACACCTTCATGGAAAACTTTCCAATTACAGATACAAGAAATCAATTTGTTCTAGAATTTCTAGACTACTTTGTTGATCCACCGCGTTACTCCATTCAAGAATGTATTGAAAGAGGATTAACCTACAGCGTACCTTTAAAAGCGAGATTAAAACTTTATTGTACAGATCCAGAACACGAGGATTTTGAAACAATTGTTCAAGACGTTTATTTAGGAACTATTCCCTACATGACGCCAAGTGGTACATTTGTAATTAACGGAGCCGAGCGTGTTGTTGTTTCTCAATTACACCGTTCACCTGGTGTTTTCTTCGGACAGTCTTTCCATGCAAATGGTACAAAATTATATTCTGCTCGTGTAATTCCTTTTAAAGGTTCTTGGATAGAATTTGCTACCGATATCAACAGCGTAATGTACGCGTATATCGATAGAAAGAAAAAATTACCTGTAACTACTTTATTCAGAGCAATTGGTTTTGAAAGAGATAAAGATATACTTGAAATTTTTGACCTTGCGGAAGAAATTAAAGTATCAAAAACTGGACTTAAAAAATACATCGGTCGCAAATTAGCGGCACGTGTTTTAAATACTTGGCACGAAGATTTCGTAGATGAAGATACCGGTGAGGTTGTATCTATTGAGAGAAATGAAATTATCTTAGATAGAGATACTATTTTAGATAAAGACAATGTAGAAGAAATTCTTACTGCTGATGTAAAAGTAATTTTGTTACACAAAGAAGATGCTAATCAAGCAGATTATGCCATCATTCACAACACATTACAAAAAGATCCAACCAATTCTGAAAAAGAAGCGGTAGAACATATATACAGACAATTACGTAACGCAGAACCGCCTGATGAGGAAACTGCACGTGGAATAATTGATAAATTATTCTTCTCAGACCAACGTTATAATTTAGGTGAAGTAGGTCGTTACCGTATGAATAAAAAGTTAGGGTTAGATATTCCAATGGAAAAGCAAGTGCTTACCAAAGAAGATATCATAACTATTGTTAAGTATTTAATTGAGTTAATAAACGCTAAAGCGGACATTGATGATATTGACCACTTATCAAACCGTCGTGTTCGTACAGTTGGTGAACAATTGTCACAACAATTCGGTGTTGGTTTAGCACGTATGGCAAGAACAATCCGTGAGAGAATGAACGTTCGTGATAACGAAGTATTTACTCCAATCGATTTGATTAATGCCAAAACATTATCTTCAGTAATTAATTCTTTCTTCGGTACTAATCAGTTATCTCAGTTCATGGATCAAACCAATCCATTAGCAGAAATTACACACAAGCGTCGTTTATCTGCCCTTGGACCAGGTGGTTTATCACGAGAAAGAGCAGGATTTGAGGTTCGAGATGTTCACTACACGCACTACGGTCGTTTATGCCCTATCGAAACCCCAGAAGGCCCAAACATTGGACTTATATCTTCTCTTGGAGTTTACGCCAAAGTAAACGGAATGGGATTCATCGAAACTCCATACCGTAAAGTTACCAACGGTGTTGTTGATTTGGAAAGTACTCCTATATATTTAAGTGCTGAGGAAGAAGAAGGAAAATTAATTGCCCAAGCAAACATTGAAATGGATGCCAAAGGTAAAATTACTGCAGGAAACGTTATTGCCAGAGAAGAAGGTGATTTCCCTGTTGTTGATCCTTCAGAAGTACATTATACAGATGTTGCTCCAAATCAAATTGCTTCGATATCTGCATCTTTAATTCCTTTCTTAGAACATGATGATGCGAATAGAGCATTGATGGGGTCAAACATGATGCGTCAAGCCGTTCCTTTATTACGTCCTGAAGCTCCAATTGTTGGTACAGGATTAGAAAGACAAGTTGCTTCAGATTCTCGTGTTTTAATTAATGCAGAAGGAGACGGAGTTGTAGAATATGTAGATGCAATTAAAATTACAATTAAATACGATCGCACAGAACAAGAACGTATGGTAAGTTTTGAGCCAGACGATAGATCTTATAATTTAATTAAATTCAGAAAAACCAATCAAAGTACTTCTATCAACTTAAAGCCTATCGTAAGAAAAGGAGATAGAGTTGTAAAAGGACAAGTACTTTGTGAAGGATATGCAACACAAAACGGAGAACTTGCAATAGGTAGAAACCTTAAAGTAGCATTTATGCCATGGAAAGGGTACAACTTTGAGGATGCAATTGTAATCTCAGAAAAAGTAGTTCGTGACGATATATTCACATCTATTCATATTGATGATTATTCATTAGAGGTTAGAGATACAAAATTAGGAAACGAAGAGTTAACTAATGACATTCCTAACGTTTCTGAAGAAGCAACTAAAGATTTAGATGAGAATGGAATGATTAGAATTGGTGCCGAAGTAAAACCTGGCGATATTCTTATCGGAAAAATTACTCCTAAAGGAGAATCAGATCCAACTCCAGAAGAAAAATTACTGAGAGCAATCTTTGGTGATAAAGCTGGAGATGTAAAAGATGCTTCTTTAAAAGCTTCTCCATCTTTACATGGTGTTGTTTTGGATAAAAAATTATTTGCAAGAGCAGTAAAAGATAAACGTAAAAGAACACAAGATAAAGATGCTTTATCTAGTTTAGAATTAGAATTTGAAACTAAATTTGTTGAATTAAAAGACAAATTAGTAGAGAAACTTTTCGCTATCGTTAACGGAAAAACATCGCAAGGTGTAATGAATGATTTAGGAGAAGAAGTTTTACCAAAAGGTAAAAAATATACTCAAAAAATGTTATTCGCAGTAGAAGATTTTGCGCACCTTACAAAAGGACAATGGGTTGCAGATGATGAAACAAACCGTTTAGTTAACGATTTAATTCACAATTACAAGATTAAATTGAATGACTTACAAGGTGCTTTGCGTCGTGAGAAATTTACAATTACAGTTGGAGACGAATTACCAGCAGGTATTTTAAAACTTGCAAAAGTATACATCGCTAAGAAGCGTAAGTTAAAGGTAGGAGATAAAATGGCGGGACGTCATGGTAACAAAGGTATTGTTGCTCGTATTGTTCGTCATGAAGACATGCCTTTCTTAGAAGATGGAACTCCAGTAGATATTGTATTAAATCCGTTAGGTGTACCATCTCGTATGAACATTGGTCAAATTTATGAAACTGTTCTTGGTTGGGCAGGTCAAAAATTAAATATGAAGTTTGCAACACCAATTTTTGATGGTGCAACTTTAGACCAAATTAATCATTACACAGACGAAGCAGGTATTCCACGTTTTGGACATACTTACTTATATGATGGTGGTACAGGAGAACGTTTCCATCAACCAGCAACTGTAGGTATTATCTACATGTTGAAATTAGGACACATGGTAGACGATAAAATGCACGCACGTTCTATCGGACCGTATTCACTTATTACGCAACAACCATTAGGTGGTAAAGCGCAATTTGGTGGACAACGTTTCGGAGAGATGGAAGTATGGGCGTTAGAAGCTTACGGTGCGTCTAGTACACTTCGTGAAATTTTAACTGTAAAATCAGATGATGTTATAGGTAGAGCCAAAACTTACGAAGCAATCGTAAAAGGTGAATCGATGCCAGAACCTGGTTTACCAGAATCTTTTAACGTGTTAATGCATGAATTAAAAGGTTTAGGATTAGACATCAGATTAGAAGAATAAATAAAAGATGACAAAGTAGAAACGTTGTCTAACAATGTTCTCTACTTTGTTATTTAAAAAAGTTTTTAAGATTTAGACTCGTAAACCGTTCCGATTTTTTATAAAATTTAAATTTTATAACTAGCACTTCAAATTTTAGTTGAAGTTTAGAGAAGTAACCCGAGGTAGGTGATTGGAGATAGTTATCTATCAAAAATCAAAATTCAATTTTTAATTGCAAGTAAATCAATAGTAAAAACTATGATGAATAATAGAAATAATAGAGACAACAATCCAGCTCCAAAAAGATTCGAAAAAATCTCAATAGGTTTGGCATCGCCAGAAAAAATCTTAGCTGAATCAAGAGGGGAAGTTTTAAAACCCGAAACAATAAATTACAGAACACACAAGCCAGAACGTGATGGTCTTTTTTGCGAACGAATTTTCGGTCCAGTAAAGGATTTTGAATGTGCATGCGGAAAATATAAAAGAATTCGCTACAAAGGAATCGTTTGTGATCGTTGTGGTGTAGAAGTTACTGAGAAAAAAGTACGTAGAGACAGAGTTGGTCACATCAATTTAGTGGTGCCAATTGCTCATATCTGGTATTTCCGTTCACTTCCAAACAAAATCGGATACATACTTGGTCTGCCATCTAAGAAATTAGATATGATTATCTACTACGAAAGATACGTAGTAATTCAAGCAGGTATTGCTAAAAATGCTGAAGGAGAATCTGTTCAACGTCTTGACTTTTTAACAGAAGAAGAGTACTTGAATATTTTAGATACACTTCCTGCAGATAACCAATATTTAGACGATTTCGATCCAAATAAATTTGTTGCCAAAATGGGAGCAGAATGTATCATGGATTTATTGGCAAGAACTGATTTAGACCAACTTTCTTATCAATTAAGACATAATGCAAATAACGAAACCTCTAAACAAAGAAAAACAGAAGCCTTAAAAAGACTACAAGTTGTAGAGTCTTTCCGTGATTCTAACTTAAACAGAGAAAACCGTCCAGAATGGATGATTTTAAAAGTAATTCCGGTAATTCCACCAGAATTACGTCCTCTTGTGCCTTTAGATGGTGGACGTTTTGCAACATCAGATTTAAATGATTTATACCGTCGTGTAATTATACGTAACAACCGTTTAAAAAGATTAATGGAAATTAAAGCTCCAGAAGTTATCTTAAGAAACGAAAAACGTATGTTGCAAGAATCGGTAGATTCATTATTTGACAATACTCGTAAAGCTTCTGCAGTAAAAACAGAATCAAACAGACCATTAAAATCTTTATCTGACTCATTAAAAGGTAAACAAGGTCGTTTCCGTCAAAACTTACTTGGAAAACGTGTAGATTATTCTGCTCGTTCGGTAATCGTTGTTGGTCCAGAAATGAAATTATTCGAATGTGGATTGCCAAAAGATATGGCAGCCGAATTATACAAGCCTTTCGTTATTCGTAAATTAATCGAACGTGGAATTGTTAAAACGGTTAAATCTGCAAAGAAAATTATAGACAAAAAAGAGCCAGTTGTTTGGGATATTTTAGAAAATGTAATTAAAGGTCATCCAGTTTTACTGAATCGTGCTCCTACATTACACAGACTAGGTATTCAAGCATTCCAACCAAAATTAATTGAAGGAAAAGCAATCCAATTGCACCCTTTAGTTTGTACGGCTTTCAACGCCGATTTTGATGGAGATCAAATGGCAGTTCACTTACCATTAGGACCAGAAGCTATTTTAGAGGCGCAATTATTAATGTTGGCTTCTCATAATATTCTAAATCCGGCAAATGGTGCGCCAATTACAGTACCTTCTCAGGATATGGTTTTGGGTCTATACTATATGACCAAAGAACGTTTATCTACTCCAGAGCATAAAATTTTAGGTCAAGACTTGACTTTTTATTCTGCAGAAGAAGTAAATATTGCATTAAACGAAGGTTGTTTAGAATTAAATGCTCGTGTAAGAGTTCGTGCAAAAGATTTTAATGATGCAGGTGAATTAGTTTACAAAGTAATTCAAACAACTGCAGGTAGAGTACTTTTTAATGAAGTGGTTCCTCCAGCAGCTGGATATATCAACGAAGTTTTAACCAAGAAATCATTACGTGATATTATTGGAAAAATTCTTTCTGTAACAGATGTTCCTACAACTGCAGCTTTCTTAGATAATATGAAAGATATGGGTTATAAATTCGCATTTAAAGGAGGTTTATCTTTCTCTTTAGGTGATATTAAAATCCCAGAACAAAAAACACAATTAATTGCTGATGCTAGAGTTCAAGTAGAAGGAATTTCTGTGAATTACAACATGGGATTAATTACCAACAACGAACGGTACAATCAGGTTATTGACATTTGGACTTCTGCCAATGCACAATTAACAGAACTTGCAATGAAAAACATTAGAGAAGACCAACAAGGTTTCAACTCGGTGTATATGATGCTTGACTCTGGTGCGCGTGGATCTAAAGAACAAATTCGTCAGTTAACTGGTATGCGTGGTTTGATGGCAAAACCTAAAAAATCTACAGCAGGTGGTGGAGAAATTATTGAAAATCCAATTCTTTCTAATTTTAAAGAAGGTCTTTCAATTTTAGAATATTTCATTTCTACTCACGGTGCTCGTAAAGGTCTTGCAGATACCGCATTAAAAACGGCAGATGCTGGATACTTAACTAGAAGGTTACACGACGTTTCTCAAGATGTTATTGTAAACTCTGTAGATTGTGGTACTTTAAGGGGAATTGAAGTTTCTGCACTTAAGAAAAATGAAGAGATTGTAGAATCGTTAGGAGAAAGAATTTTAGGACGTGTTGCTTTGCAAGATGTAATTAATCCTTTAACTTCTGATGTTATAGTCAATGCAGGTGAACAAATCACAGAAGCTTTAGTTCGTATTGTAGAAGCATCTCCAATTGAAAAAATGGAAGTACGTTCTCCATTAACATGTGAAGCTAAAAAAGGTATTTGCGCTAAATGTTACGGAAGAAATCTTGCTACCGGTAAAATGACACAAAGAGGTGAAGCTGTCGGGGTAATCGCAGCGCAGTCAATTGGTGAACCAGGTACACAGTTAACACTTAGAACCTTCCACGTTGGTGGTGTTGCAGGTGGAATTTCAGAAGAGTCTAGTATAGTTACTCGTTTTGCAGGTCGTTTAGAAATTGACGATTTAAAAACAGTAAAAGGTGAAGACTCAGAAGGAAATCAAGTAAATATCGTAGTTTCTCGTTCTACAGAATTAAAATTGGTAGATGTTAAAACGGGCATTGTTTTGAATACACATAATATTCCTTACGGTTCTAGTATTTTCGTTAAAGATGGCGATGTTGTAGATAAAGGTTCTATCATTTGTAAATGGGATCCATATAACGGAGTTATTGTTTCAGAATTTACCGGTAAAATTGCTTATGAAGATTTAGAGCAAGGACAATCTTTCATGGTTGAAATCGATGAGCAAACTGGTTTCCAAGAAAAAGTAATTTCAGAAGGAAGAAATAAAAAATTAATTCCAACCTTATTAGTTTACGGAAAAGATGGCGAATTAATTCGTTCGTATAATTTACCAGTTGGTGCACACCTTATGGTAGAAGATGGCGATAAAATTAAAGCAGGTAAAATTTTAGTAAAAATACCTCGTCGTTCTTCTAAATCTGGAGATATTACAGGAGGTTTGCCAAGAATTACCGAGTTGTTAGAAGCTCGTAATCCTTCAAACCCTGCAGTAGTGTCTGAAATTGATGGTGTTGTTTCTTTCGGAAAAATTAAAAGAGGTAATCGCGAAATCATTATCGAATCTAAATTTGGTGATGTTCGTAAATACTTAGTTAAATTATCTAGCCAAATTTTGGTTCAAGAAAATGACTTTGTACGCGCTGGAATCCCATTGTCTGATGGAGCAATTACACCAGATGACATTTTAAGAATTCAAGGACCAAGTGCTGTTCAACAGTATTTAGTAAATGAAATTCAAGAAGTGTATCGTTTGCAAGGTGTAAAAATTAATGACAAACACTTTGAAGTAGTAATTCGTCAAATGATGCGTAAAGTTCGCGTTCAAGATCCAGGAGATACTCTATTCTTAGAAGATCAATTGATTCACACAAGTGACTTTATCGTAGAAAATGATAAATTATATGGAATGAAAGTGGTAGAAGATGAAGGTGATTCTTCTGCATTAAAAGCAGGTCAAATTGTTACTCCAAGAGAGTTGCGTGATGAGAATTCATTATTAAAACGTAACGATAAGAACTTGGTAGTTGCTCGTGATGTTATTACAGCGACTGCTACGCCAGTTCTTCAAGGAATAACAAGAGCATCGTTACAAACTAAATCGTTTATTTCTGCTGCATCTTTCCAAGAAACAACTAAAGTATTAAACGAAGCCGCTGTTGCAGGTAAAGTAGATACTCTAGAAGGATTAAAAGAAAATGTAATTGTAGGACACAGAATTCCTGCAGGAACAGGTATGAGAGATTACGATGATATCATTGTAGGTTCTAAAGACGATTACAATGAAATGATGGCTAATAAAGAAGAATACATTTATTAATAATTTACAATATGAGCGATAACAATTCACAGCAAAATCAAATCAATATAGAATTAGACGAAAAAATTGCAGAAGGAATTTATTCCAATCTTGCAATAATAAATCATTCTTCTTCTGAATTCGTATTAGACTTTGTTACTTTAATGCCAGGTGTTCCAAAATCAAAAGTAAAAGCACGAATTATATTAACTCCGCAACACGCTAAAAGATTACTTAAAGCCATTGCAGAAAATATTCAGAGATTTGAAGCTGCACACGGAGATATTAAAGATTCCGAACAGCCACAAATGCCACTTAGTTTTGGTCCAACCGGACAGGCATAATAAACGTTAACTCATAAAAATCAAAAGCTCCTCAATATTGAGGAGCTTTTTTTTATTCTTATTTTAATGAAAATTATTTTTAAATAATTCTTTATCTTTTTGTTTTTAAATCACAGAATTAATTTACGCACCGTGTATAAATTTAATTTGCATAACAGTTGCCATACTTAAAGCATTTGTTTTCATTTGCTCGGCATTTTTACCTATAAATAAACTGTCAATTACCGAATTAAAATGTCGTAATCAAACATTAAAATGTTCTTTGCTAAACGAATATTCTTCATTTAAATCTTTATGTATCTGAAACATATTATTGCTATATCCTCCTTTTAAAAATAAAGATTGTTCCCAAAAAGTTGCTAGAATTTCAAAATGATGTTCTAAATGTTTATCAACATCTGTAATTTTTGTAAAATAAAAATTCACTTTTGAGTCATTTAACAATTTGTCATAAAACTCTCTTACAATCAATATAATATCTTCTCTGTTTTCTATATCATTCATTTTATAATTTTTTTTATCAATTTAAAATGTATAAATTTCTTTAAATAAAAAAGGTTTCAAAAATGAATTTGAAACCTTTTATTTTTTTAATCTAGATAGTTTACATGTAAGCTTCAATAGGAGCACAACTGCAAACTAAATTTCTGTCACCATAAGTTTCATCAACACGACGAACAGTAGGCCAGAATTTATTATCTGAAACATAATCTAAAGGATAAGCAGCTTTTTCTCTTGTGTATGGTAAAACCCAAGTATCGGAGGTTAACATATTTAAGGTATGAGGTGCATTTTTCAATACATTATTTGGTTCTTCTACACTTACTTCTTCAATCTCTTTACGAATTGCAATCATTGCATCACAAAAGCGATCTAATTCTGCTAAATCTTCTGATTCTGTTGGTTCAATCATCAATGTTCCAGCCACAGGAAACGATACAGTAGGTGCGTGATAACCATAATCCATCAATCGTTTTGCAATATCTGTAACTTCAATTCCTTTGGCTTTAAATGATCTACAATCTAAAATCATTTCATGCGCAGCACGACCTTTTTCTCCAACATATAAAATAGGATAGTGTTCTTCTAAACGCACTTTCATATAATTAGCATTGAGTATGGCATATTTTGTAGCGTTTGTAATTCCTTCTGCGCCAAGCATACAAATATATCCGTACGAGATTAAGCAAACCAAGGCCGAACCATAAGGCGCGCCAGAAATTGCAGTGATAGCTTGATCACCACCAACTTTTACTAATGGGTTACTTGGTAAAAACGGAACTAATTTTTCGTTCACACAAATAGGACCAACGCCTGGTCCGCCGCCACCATGCGGAATAGCGAAAGTTTTATGTAAATTCAAATGACAAACATCTGCTCCAATTGTAGCAGGATTTGTTAGTCCAACTTGAGCATTCATATTTGCGCCATCCATATAAACCAAACCGCCATTGTCATGTATGATTTGTGTGATTTCTCTAATTGCACTCTCAAAAACGCCATGTGTAGAAGGATAAGTTATCATTAAGCAGGATAATTCATCTTTATATTGAAGTGCTTTTTCTCGAACATCTTCAACGTCTATATTACCATTTTCCATAGTTTTGGTTACGATAATTGTCATTCCAGCCATTGCAGCAGAAGCAGGATTTGTTCCATGTGCCGATCCAGGAATTAAACAAATAGTTCTTTTATGATCGTTTCTTGAATGGTGGTAAGCACGAATAGTCATCAGACCAGCATATTCGCCTTGCGCACCAGAATTTGGTTGTAAAGTTGTGCCAGCAAAACCAGTAATAACATTTAATTGGTGCTCTAGTTTCTTTAGCATTTTAGTATATCCTTGAACTTGATCTAAAGGTGCAAATGGATGAATTGTATTCCAATAAGGCATACTTAAAGGTAACATTTCTGCTGCAGCGTTTAATTTCATAGTACAAGAACCCAAAGCAATCATAGAATGTGTTAAGGATAAATCTTTGCGTTCTAATTTTTTAATATAACGCATTAAACTAGTTTCAGAATGATATTTATTAAACACTTCGTGTTTTAAAAATTCTGATTTTCTGTTTAAATGCATAGGATAATTGTTCTCTAATACATATTCCGAAACTTCAAAAGCTTCTTTTCCTACGACTTCTGCAAAAATGGCAATTACTTCATTTATATCACTAAATAAAATGGTTTCATTTAAAGAAATAGAAATTGTTTCATCATCTATATAGAAAAAATTAACTTCTTTTTTCTCTGCTATTGTTCTTACTTTTTTTGCATTTGATTTAACAACAATCGTATCAAAGAAAGAAGTATTGGTTTGGTAAACACCTAGTTTATTTAAAGAATCCGCCAATGTAGAAGCCATTTTGTGTACTTTATCTGCAATGTATTGTAATCCTTTCGGACCATGATAAACTGCAAACATTCCTGCCATAACAGAAAGTAAAACTTGTGCAGTACAAATGTTTGAAGTGGCTTTTTCTCTTTTAATGTGTTGTTCACGCGTTTGTAACGCCATTCGCAAGGCACGATTACCATTCATATCTTGTGATACGCCAATAATTCTTCCGGGCATAGAGCGTTTGTATTCTTCTTTAGTTGCAAAATATGCAGCATGCGGACCGCCGTAACCCATCGGAATTCCGAAACGTTGCGTAGTTCCAACTACTACGGCTGCACCCATTTCTCCTGGAGGAATTAATTTCACCAACGATAAAATATCTGCTGCAACTGCTACTTTTATTTGGTTTTCATTTGCTTTTTTAATAAAATCAGCATAATCATAAACCTGACCATATTTTCCTGGATATTGAAGGATTGCTCCATAAAAATCATCGGTAAATGCAAACTCTTGGTGGTTTCCAATTACTAATTCTACTCCAATTGGTGCAGAACGCGTTTGTAAAACAGAAAGTGTTTGTGGCAAAATTTCTTCAGAAACAAAAAATTTGCAAACATTGGCTTTCTTTTGATCTCTAGATCGTACATCATATAACAATGCCATTGCTTCTGCTGCTGCTGTACTTTCATCTAATAAAGAAGCATTTGCAATTTCCATTCCGGTTAATTCAATAACCGTAGTTTGAAAATTTAAAATGGCTTCTAAACGACCTTGAGCAATTTCTGCTTGATACGGCGTGTAAGCTGTATACCAACCCGGATTTTCAAAAATGTTTCTTTGAATCGCAGGAGGAACAATTGTTGGATGGTATCCTAAACCAATATAAGATTTAAAAACCTTGTTGGTTCTTCCTAAAACACGTATATGATTTGCATATTCGTATTCGGTCATAATATGTTCTAATTCCAGAGGATTTTTTAAACGAATATCACTAGGAATAGTTTCGTAAATAAGTTGATCTAAGGTTTCTACACCAATAGTATCTAACATTGCGGTAACATCGTTTTCTCTTGGTCCTAAATGTCGTAATGCAAATGAATCTGTTTTCATTTATTAAGGTAAGTTGTGAAGTTGTTATTGTGTTTTTTTAATTGAAAACCTTTCGATTAAGATACAAAAGTAATTATTAATGTTTTATTTTTAAGTTAAACAAGGCGTAATATTTTGAGAAATTGTTAACTAAATAGAGGTCTTATTAACAGAATTGCTACTTTTGTTGATGCAATTTTTTAAGGCAATTTTAGATTTTTATATTAAAAGCAGTATTCACGTTGCTTTGTCGGTGTTTGCCTTGGTTCAAATCACGGGTTATTTATGTGAAATAAATGAAATAAACCACGTGGCGTTATTTGCTTTTTTTGGAACTATTGTTGGATACAATTTTGTTAAATACGATGCCTTAGCAAGAAGTAAAAAAACGGAAATGCGTTTTGCATTAAAACTAATTGCAATTTTTAGCATTTTTGCACTATTATCTACAGGTTATTTTTTCTTTAAATTACAGAAAATCACTCAGATTTTAGCATTTGTTTTTTTAACACTAACCTTATTGTATACTCTGCCGTTTTTTCCGAACAGACAAAATGCAAGAAACTGGATTGGAATAAAAATATACATCGTTACCTTGTGCTGGGTTGGTGTTACCGTTTTTTTGCCCGTTATAAATGCAGAAATTGAATTGAGTTTTTTTGTATTTTTAATTGCATTACAACGGATGTTTTTGGTATTTGTTTTGGTTTTGATATTTGAAATTATCGATTTGCGTTGGGATGATCCACATTTACAAACAGTACCTCAAAAAATAGGAGTTGTAAAAACCAAACAAATTGGAGTTACATTAATGGCCGCATTTGTAATTTTAGAGTTTTTTGATGCTAACTTTAGTCTTAAAATACTAGTTCTTAAACTAGGAATTGCTTTAACGACTATTTTGTTTTTAGTTTTGGCAACTGATAAAAAAACAAAATATTATTCAACTTTTTGGGCAGAAAGTATTCCGATTTTTTGGTGGATTTTGTTATTTTTCTTCCGCTAATGTTTTTATAAATGAATTGCGTTCTTGAATGAATTGGGTAAGATGTTTTTCTAAAAATAAAGAATCAAATATTTTTCCGAAAATTCCAAACGGCGTTTCGTAATAAATAGAGTCAACCATAATGGTTGTTCCTTTTTTGTCTGCAAAGCTATGTTCGTGCTTAAACGATTTGAATTTTCCCTCTAACATTTTATCTACAAAATAAGTAGGAATTACCATTTCAGAAATGAGACTTTTATGCGTTAGGAATACTCCAAAATGTTTTCCTCGCCAAGTTACTGTTTCGTTTTTATTAATTAATCCAGAAGTTATTCCACCTATTGTCGTTTCTTTTGATTTAAAGGTGGATAGTTTGTGCACATCGATATTTCTAGATAAATCAAATACAATTTCAATCGGAGCAATAATGGTTGTTGTGAGTTTAATTGTTGTCATTTGTTTAATTTCAAATTTAATTTAAAATACAGTCCAGTAATAATTGATGCTATTGAATACGATAAAGCAATATTTTGCATCATACTTCCTTTTATTATTGCGGTTGTTGTAACAACGCCTATTATGGTAAAAGAAATTAAAATAATTTTCGAAATTTTTAAGTTAATATTTTTTTTAGCTAAATAATGATATAAAAAAGCATACAAAAATATGTTGGCATTGAAAAAATAATCCAAATAGCAAGAATATTGGTTAAACCTCTAATAACCCAAAAATTTTATGAGGATTTACTCCATAAATATACATAGTTATTTGGGAAACGATAGGACCAAGTAATAATATTCCAAACCAATGCTTAAATAAATAACTCCAATTCATAATTTTTATCTTATGATTTTCTTTCCTTCAATTGTTATTTTTGATCCTTTTGCCATAAAACAAGAATCGGGTTTTAAATTTTGTAAAAAAGCGAATTCATTTCCGTAAACCGATTGAAAATCAACATTTACTTCGTATTTTGTGACCTTTAGCTGTTGCCATTTTGGATGGGTAACTTCGTATTCTACTGTTTTAGATGCACTTGATTTGGTGTAGCCATAGTAATGTTCGCTTATAAATGCGGCTTCTGAATTTTCTTCAATCGGTAGCAATTCTTTTTGCGTAGTTGCAGAAATAGAATGCCACTGCTTTTTCTTCTTCCACGAATAATTAAATCCTAACGAACTTTCTTCATTTACTCTTTCATTGCGCATGGGTAAGGTTTCGTAATGTTCATTATACAAAGTATTAGCGACAATAGTTATGGCGTGCTTGGGAACAATTTCTTTGACAAAAACAACGCCACGTTTCCAGATTCCATTTTCTAATCGTTTTACATAAAACCGTAAATTAACTTCTTCAAAATTTATATGAAACGGAATTTTTAGCCCTAAAACTTTTACGTTTTCAAACATAAATCCAATAAGGCTAATGTAACACGTGTCGTTCCATAGATCCATTTCTGTTCCTAAAGGAAGATGCTTGTCTAACAATTTAGCATCTATTTTGTAGTTAATAAAAAGTAGGTCGTTCCATTCTGCGGTTAGAAAACTCATAGCAATTTTTGGTATTTAACTTTCAGAAAATGATGAAAGTTTTTGTTATTTTTTTTTACTTCATAATTTTTATAATCAATCTGCCAAGCCAATTTTCTTTAAATTCGGTTGCTTTTTCTAGCATATTGTCGGCTTTTAAAACAAAATCATATAACTTTGTTGTTTGATTTACGAAGTGCCGTTCTTCATCTGTAGCATCAGCTTCAATTGTAGAAACTTCTTTTAAAACTTTTAATGCTGGTTTAATTTCTCGTTTGCTGCGTTCTTTGGCAATCTTTACAGCTAATTCGTCTAAATCTTTTTCGGCAACAAAATATTCACGTCGTTCGCCAGCTTTATACTCTTTATATACAATACCCCAATCCATCAAAGCCCGAAGATTCATGGAAGCATTTCCGCGAGAAATTTGCAATTCTTCCATAATATCTTCCATAGAAATAGGGTAGTGACTAACCATTAAAAGTGCATGAATTTGCGCCATGGTTTTATTAATTCCCCATTGGCTACCTAACGCACCCCATGTTTGAACGAATTTATTTTTTGCTTCTTTGAATTTCATAACACAAAATTAATTAAAAGTTTTTGAAGTTTCAATAATAAGTGAAAGTTTGTTTTAGTAAAAAACCGATTAACAATTATTCGATTTCTTATTTTTTAAATCAATCCAGCACGTTTTAACAATGCTTCTGGTTTTGGCTCTTGACCTCTAAATTTTTTGTACAAAGTCATTGGATGTTCTGTTCCGCCTTTGGAAAGTATATTTTCTTTGAATTTTGTTGCTATTTCTTTATCAAAAATTCCTTTTTCTTGAAAATAAGCAAAAGCATCCGCATCTAAAACTTCAGCCCATTTGTAGCTGTAATATCCAGAAGAATATCCACCTTGAAAAATATGTGAAAAAGAAGTACTCATGCAATTTTCTGCAACATCTGGATATAGTTTTGTGTTTTCAAATGCTTTTTCTTCAAATGCTTTTACATCGGTTATTGCTTGAGGTTTTCCGTGATATGTCATATCTAGTAAGCCAAAACTTATTTGTCGCATTGTTGCCATTCCTTCTTGAAAACTCGCACTTTCTTTGATTTTTTCTACATATTCTTGAGGAATAATTTCTCCAGTTTCGTAATGTTTAGCAAACAAAGCCAAAGCTTCTGGTTCATAGCACCAATTTTCCATTACTTGACTTGGTAATTCCACAAAATCCCAGTAAACAGAAGTTCCAGATAAACTAGGATAAACGGTATTGGCCAACATTCCATGCAAACCGTGCCCAAATTCGTGAAATAAAGTTGTAACTTCATTAAAGGTTAGGAGTGAAGGTTTTGTTGCCGTTGGTGGTGTGAAGTTGCACACATTTGAAATATGAGGTCTGTCGTTTTTTCCATTTCTATTAGATTGTGATTTAAATGAAGTCATCCAAGCACCATTTCGTTTTCCTTTTCTTGGAAAAAAATCCGCATAAAAAACAGCTACAAGTTCGTTGTTTTTATCTGTTACTTCATAAGTTGTAACGTCTTTATGGTATTTTTCTATATCAAAAACTTCTGTGAAGGTTAATCCATATAATTTTTTAGCAATTGTAAATGCTCCGTTTAAAACATTTTCTAATTTGAAATAAGGTTTTAGTTTTTCATCATCTAAATTGAATAATTTTTGCTTCAATTTTTCAGAATAATAAGCACCATCCCATTTTTTTAAACGCTCAATTCCGTCTAGTTCTTTGGCGAAAGCAGTTAATTCAGTAAATTCTCTTTCGGCTGCAGGTTTTGCTTTTTCTAATAAATCATTCAAAAATGAAATCACCTTATCTGGATTTTGAGCCATTCGTTCTTCTAAAACAAAATGAGCATGCGAAGTGTAACCTAATAGATTCGCACGTTCATGACGCAAACGAACAATATCTTTTACGTTATTTTGATTATCAAATTCATTATTTTGAAATGCTTTTTTTCCTGCTGCAATAGCTAGTTCTTTTCGTAATTCACGATCATCCGCATACGTTAAAAAAGGTATATAACTTGGATAATCTAAAGTAAATACCCAGCCTTCTAGTTTTCTGTTTTCTGCTTCGGATTTTGCAGCTTCAATAACACCTTCAGGTAAACCATTTAAATCGTCTTCATTTGTGATTTGTAAATGATAATTATTGGTTTCAGCCAAAACGTTTTCACCATAAGTCAGTTTCAGTTTCGCTAATTGTGTGTCAATTTCGCGAAGTTTTGATTTTTGTTCGTTGTTTAACAAAGCACCATTTCTTACAAAACCTTTGTATTTTTTATCTAATAAGGTTAGTTGTTCGGTGGTTAAGGTTAAATCATCTTTTTGATCTTGAATTGCTTTAATTCTTTTGAATAAATCTTCATTTAAAGTTATATCATTGCTGAATTCTGTCAATAATGGCGAAACTTCTTGTGCTATTTTTTGCATTTCGTCAGAAGTTTCAGCTGAATTTAGATTGAAGAAAATAGACGATAATCTATCTAAAGGATTTCCTGCAAAATCTAAAGCTTCTAAAGTATTTTCAAAAGTTGGCGTTTCTGGATTGTTAATTATAGCATCGATTTCCGCTTTTGAATTTTCGATATTTTCTTCAAAAGCAGGTTTGTAATCTTCCATTTTAATTTGCTTAAATGGAGCTGTTTCGAATTTTGTTTGGAATGCTTGAGTAAGTAGTTTCATTTTTTTATTATTAAACCCTTTTAGAGTTTTAATTTCTGAAAGGGTAATTTTATGAAAATTAAATTTTTATTTCTTTTGAAGAAATTAGTACAGCTTGTTTTAAACTTTCTTTGTAGAAAATAATTTTATCTAAAACACATTTATCAGAAGTTCCAATAATTTGAGCTGCAAGAATTCCAGCATTTTTGGCACCGTTTAAAGCAACTGTTGCAACTGGTACGCCGCCAGGCATTTGTAAAATGGATAAAACAGAATCCCAACCATCAATAGAGTTACTCGACTTTACAGGAACGCCAATCACAGGAAGTGGAGACATTGCTGCAACCATTCCAGGTAAATGAGCTGCACCGCCAGCACCGGCAATAATTACTGAAATTCCGCGAGTGTGAGCATTTTTACTAAAATCAAATAATTTTTCTGGAGTTCGATGTGCCGAAACAATATCCACCTCGATTTCAATATCAAATCCGTTTAAGATATCGATGGCATCTTGCATTACTGGTAAATCAGATTTTGAACCCATTATGATGGCTACTTTCATTTTATATTTTTCATTTTATGATTAAATATGTTATATACATAAAGAATAGAATTTTAGTAAAAACTATTAATAACGAGAAAAAAATTAAAATTTTTGGACCAAAATGTTCGTTTTTATTTAATAGCTTTTTAATGTCTTTTCTAATATATTGAGAATTATAAGTTACACTCAAAAATCAATTTATTCTTATTTATTATTTTCTAAAAACTTAAATTGAATACTGATTACTGCACACTGATTACTCTTATTGAGTTCTTAACTTCTTCAGCAATTTTTCTGGCGGCAACCATATCTTCATTTACAATGGTAACGTGTCCCATTTTTCTGAAAGGACGTGTTTCTTTTTTCCCGTAAATATGTGGTGTTACTCCGTCAATTGCCATTATTTTTTCTATATTTTTATATAAAACTTGACCTTCAAAACCTTCTTCACCAACTAAATTTACCATAATTCCGGCAACTTTGCTGGCAGTATTTCCTAACGGAAGATTTAAAATGGCACGCAAATGATTTTCAAATTGGGAAGTATAACTTGCTTCAATAGAATAATGTCCAGAATTGTGTGGTCTTGGTGCGACTTCGTTTACTAAGATTTCATCATCTTCTGTTTGAAACATTTCAACTGCTAATAAACCAACGTGATTGAAACTTTCTGAAACCTTCAAAGCAACATTAATTGCTTTTTGAGCAACTTTTCCTTCAATTCTAGCCGGACAAATTACATATTCTACCTGATTTGCTTCTGGATGAAATTCCATTTCTACAACAGGATAGGTTTTTACTTCGCCAGAAACAGAACGAACCACAATAACTGCTAGTTCATTTTTAAACGGAATAATATCTTCAGCAATACATTCTACATCTGGAAGTTTTACTAAATCTAAAGCAGAACGACAAACTTTTACACCATTTCCATCATAACCAAATTGTGCACATTTCCATACAAAAGGAAATTCTAATTCGTCTTTTTCAAGAGAATTTTTCAAGTCATTTAAACCAATGAAACGCAAATGTTTGGAGGTTGGAATATTATTTTTGACATAAAAATCTTTCTGCTTTCCTTTGTTTTGAATTAAACGCAAGGTTTTTGGCGATGGAAAAACTGCTATACCTTCTTCTTCTAATTTATCTAACGCATCTAAATTTACATTTTCTATTTCAATAGTTAACAGTTTAACCATTTTTCCGAATTTGTAAACGGTGTCAAAATCCATCAAACTGCCTTTGTAAAACGCATTGCAACCAAATTGACTCGGCGCTTCTTTACTTGGATCTAGTACTAAAGTATGTATATCAAATTTTCTAGTGACGGTCAAAAGCATTTTACCTAATTGACCTCCACCAAGTATTCCTAATTTAAAATCAGAAGAGAAATAATTCATATAATTTAATCTGAACTTGTATCAGATTCTTTTTTAGTTAAAACTTACTTTTTAACAAAGATATAAATTACTGTTTCTAAATACTAAAATCAATTTCAAAAAATTTATTTAATGCTCAACAATAAAGGTTTTTTTAAAGTTTCCATTCGTTGTTTTTATATGAATACTATAAATTCCTTCGGCAATATTTTGTGTATTTACAGTATATTGATTGCTTGTTGCAGGATTTCTATAAGTGTTTATCAATCTACCATCAATTGAATATATTATTGCTGTTTCTATGTTTGCTGTTGCGTTTACTGTAATAAATGAAGATGATGGATTTGGATAAATTATAATTTCGTCTTTTAGATCATAATTGTTAACGCTTAATACACTATCTGTATAGCAAGAAATAGGAACAATGCTTTGGGATTTCATTAAATTAGTAATTTTACTTCCAGAAAAGCCAACATTATTAGTGTTGTCATAAAAAGTTAAATCTAATGTGGGTGTACTTGTTCCAAACCAATCTTGTAAAATTGTTCCAAAAACTCTTCTATAATCATGCTGAACCGTTTGAATTTGATAGTTGTTTGTAGACGTTGCTTCGCTTAAATTTACATTTGTACCCGAAACACCAGGATTTATGGACGACCCAAACACAAACATTGGTGCTATTTCACCGTGATCGGTACCTAAATTTCCATTTTCACCAGCTTTTCTCCCAAATTCTGAAAAAGTAACTGCTACCACATCATCACCTAAAGTTTGGTTATTTAAATCTAAAATAAAACTATTAACAGCTTCTGATAATTTGTTCATTAAATTAGCATGAGTTCCAATATGTGTGTTTGAGTTGTCTTGAACTTGTAAATTATGCGTATCAAAACCATCTAGTTTAACCAAATAAACTTTTGTTTGTAAGCCTCCAGAAATAAAACGTGCAACTGTTTTTAATTGATTTGCTAAATCGGTACTTGGGTATGTTGTCGAATTAGACCCATTATTAAATGCTGTAGAAATTGCTTGAGCGTATAAGTTTGTAGCAGCATCATTGTTTAAAATAAACTGAATTAAATCGCCATATTCTGAAGCAGGAATGTTTGTTGGAGCTGCACCGCCTAATCCGTTAATTATAGAGTAAAACCCAGATGGGTCTTGTCCGTTTATATTCATTGACATTCCGTGTTCTACTTCACCATGAAATCCTAAAGAATTATCACTACTACCTAATTGAATTCCTAAAGGAAAAGTGGCTGTTAAATAGTTGGCATAATAATTTTCTAAAAAACGACCTATCCAACCACTATCTAATAAATTATTTGGTATTGTTCCATCTCCACCAGTAAGCCATAAATCGGTTGATTTAAAATGAGATTTATTTTGAATAGGATAGCCAACTCCTTGTATAACTCTCATTAAACCATTGTCATACATGTTTTTAAAACCTGTAAGTGATGGATGAAGTCCTATTTGATTGTCGATTGCTAATGTTGTATCTAAATTTATAATTCCGTTTGGTCCTGTTTCGTTTAATTTTATATTTGGCCTCAAACTGGCATATGCACTATATTGATTGATAGGAACAACTGTATTTAAACCATCATTTGCTCCAGACAATTGAATTAGCACTATTTTTCTATTATTAACATTTGGGCAAGTTGATAAACCAGCCGATTTAAATAATGCAAAAACTTCGGTGGGTAACATTGTTAAAACACTTGCACTTGCGCCTAGTTTTATAAAATTTCTTCTTTTCATAAGTTTTTGGATTAAAAAATTTGGCTTTCAGGTGCTCTTAATATATTTTTTAACATGATTTTGAGTCTAGGTTCAACAACAGAACTGTCGTTAGTTGTTACAAAACTATTCCAAGCACTTGCCCAATAATAATCGGCTAATCCTTGCAGTAAATAAGTATTCATAAAATAGTTAACTCTTTCTGAATTTGTTGTTTGCGCAAATAAAGCATTACAAAGTTCAGTAGTTAATATGATAGAATTTGAAGGATCGGAAATTATATTTGTATTTTTTATTACATCAGAAATATTAATTTTGGCAAAAAAATTTGAGTTGCCAGAAATTCTGTTGACTCCATCCAACATAGATTCTCCCATTCTGTATCTTGCAATTAAAGTAGAGGCTGAAATCCAATTTTTATCTAAATTTGGTTCTTGATGATAGGCAGGATGTCCCGCTACATTATCAGGGTTAAATAAAATCATATTAGAACCGGTTAAAAAACTATTATGAATAAAATTATTCCAAAATTTATAATAAAAATTAAATTGTTCTGTATTAGGACTAGGAATTGTAGCATGCAAGTAGGTGCAAATTTCTGAAATTTGTTGTATTGGCGATTTAATCATTCCTCCAACTATTTCATCGGTTGCATTTGTATCATCTAAATCATAAAAATGTTGACTTTCTAACAGTTTTCTTACTACAGGTAAAATTTCATATCCATTTGCGTATAAATCTTGCGCTAGTGGTGTAATAATATCTGTTTCAATTTCTGCAGTAATTGAACCTCTAACAAAATAGCGGTAAATTTTTCTACAAATATTTTTTGCAGTATTTTGTTGATTAAACACCATGCTTACAAATGCATTTAATTCAATATCCATTGAAACAGCATCTGTTGCAGGACTTATAGTTGTGTTGTTAAAAGCACTACTAAATGTTTTTGTTTGAATGTTGTGTTTAGAAAATAAATTATATCCTTTAGGTAAATTTGTGTCATTGTCAATCACACTTCTGTCTGATTTTCTTTTAAAACCAGTAAGTACTTTTGCCGTTTCAACAATGTCATTTTCTGTGTATGTGGTGTAGTTTCCTGGACCAACTTGATCGCCTTTTCCTATAGTAAATAACTCCAAAAATTCTCTTGCATAATTTTCATTTGGAGATGTATTTATGTTGTCGGTATTGTTTAAATAATTTAACATAGAATTATCCAAAGTCATTTTTTTAGCTAACGTTTTATAGTTTCCGTAAGAAAATTGCATTAATAAACGCAAATGGTCATAAAATTCGGTAGAAGTTCCTGCACCATTGTTTTTTTCTACAGTAAATCTTGTTGATAAAAAATGGGATAATTTGTATTGTAAAGTAGGTGTTTTAATTGCATTATACCACCACCAGCCCGCTACAATATTTACTTTCCTGGTTTGTCCAGAAAATGTACTAGGTATAACTGTAGATTCTGTCCAAAAACCGTCAGGAGAATTAGTTGGCAATGGATCGAAAGGAAAGTTTATTAATAAAGCTTGGTTTAAAGACAAAACATCTAATGCTTGTAAAGGCGTTAGTAAGGCAAGTTGATTTATTAAATCTTTAGTATACACAAAGGTAGCTCTTCTAATTAAATGTTTTGCATGAGCTTCGCCTAAAACACTGTTGTTTGGTGATAATGATGCCATAAAAATAATAACTTTTTAAAGACCTAAATATAAACATAAATATAATACAAAATTATTTTAATTTCTTCAAAATATTTTTAGCTCATGATTGATACACAGCAGAATACTCAATGAAATCTTGCTTAATTATGGGATTCAATTCATTATAAATCCAATTGTATTTTTTGCCTCAAACAAATAATGGTTTTATAGCATAGACCCTAGCAACTACATTTTCGTCTTAAATTAAACGATCCATTAAATTTTCAATAATAGTGTGTTCTTGGTCTTTTGACAATTCAATTCCGTTTTTTCTGTGATTGCTTTTGGCTAAAAACATACAATTTTTTGTGGCTTGTCTAACAGCTGAATGATTTTTCAATTTGGGCAAAATTCAACAAAACCTATCTAAATAGGGAACGAACATTATTAGTTTTTTATTGCAAACTAATTCAAATGACCAATAGGTTTTTATTTGATTTTTGTGCGAAATATCAAAAGCAATTGCGATTAATTTAGGTAAATTTTCATGATTTTTCATGATAAAATCACTTACTTTAATTTTGCTTTTTGGTTAGCTGTACCTTGATCAATTTTTGCAAACATTTCTGAATTAATATGTGTAAATATTTATTTTATAAAGGTCATATATGTTATCGTTTTTTTAGGGTTTTTACAAAAGCAAATACCGTTTGCGACGATTTCATGTTGTTAATATATCAATTTTACAAAAAAGTTCATATTGTTACTTCGTAATACTTAATACTTCACTAAATTTGCACTTTTATAATCTAAAAAACACTAAATGATTCATCTTCACGACAAAACCTTTGTGCCTTTTATTTCTTCCGATGAAATTAAATTTGCAATTGAAAATATGGCAAAACAAATGTCGGATGATTTTTTTAACGAAACACCAATTTTTATTGGAGTTTTAAACGGTTCGTTTATGGTTTTGTCTGATTTGATGAAAAATTATCGTGGAATGTGTGAAGTAGAATTTGTAAAATTGGCTTCCTATGAAGGAACACAGTCTACCAACGAAGTAAAGCAACTAATTGGTTTAAACCGAAATTTAGAAGGTAAAACAGTTGTTATTATAGAAGATATTGTAGATACGGGAAACACGATTGAAGAATTAAAAGCCATTTTAAAGCAGCAAAATGTAAAGCATCTTAAAATTGCTACCTTATTTTTAAAACCAGATGTGTTTAAAAAAGACATAAAATTAGATTACGTCGGAATGCGAATTCCTAACAGTTTCATAGTCGGATTTGGATTAGATTACGATGGTTTAGGACGTAATTTGCCAGATGTTTATCAAGTAGCAGAATAACAACATTCATAATTTATAATTAAAAATTAGTAAGATGATTAACATCGTTCTTTTCGGAAAACCTGGTGCAGGAAAAGGTACTCAAGCCGAATTTTTAAAAGAAAAATACAATTTAGTTCACCTTTCTACCGGTGATATTTTTAGATACAATATTAAAAACCAAACCGAACTTGGCAATCTTGCTAAAACCTTTATGGATAAAGGAGATTTGGTTCCGGACCAAGTGACAATACAAATGCTTCAAAGTGAAGTAGATAAAAACCAAAATGCAGCTGGATTTCTCTTTGATGGTTTTCCTAGAACTATTGCTCAAGCAGAAGCTTTAGATGCCTTTCTTGCTACAAAAAAGCAACAAATTACAGCAACCATTGGATTAGATGCAGACGATGAAATTTTAATACAACGTTTGTTAGAAAGAGGAAAAACTTCTGGAAGATTAGACGATCAAGACGAAGCAAAAATTCGTAACAGATACGAAGAATATAATTTAAAAACAGCACCACTTACTCAATATTACACTAATCAGCATAAATACCATGCGGTAAACGGAATAGGAAGTATTGAAGAAGTTACCAATAGATTGAGTAACATAATAGACGGTTTTAATAATTAGATTTTCTCTAAATATTTTAAAATTCTAAGTTCTAATCCCGCAATAATACACATATTCGCACCACTAAAAAAATGGAAATTTTTATAATTTTTTTATTAATTCTACTTAACGGCGTATTTTCAATGTCAGAAATTGCATTAATTTCTGCTAGAAAAAATCGTTTAGAGTCATCTGCAAAAAAAGGACATAAAAATGCGAAAGTAGCATTGGCGCTAGTTAATAATCCAAATAAGTTACTATCTACAGTACAAATAGGCATAACTTTAATTAGCATACTAACGGGTATTTATTCTGGCGATAAAATAACTACCAATGTTCAAAATTTTATTGAGACTATTGCCGTTTTAAAGCCATATTCGGCAAATATTGCTGTGGCATTAGTAGTATTAATATTAACTTTTTTCTCTCTAGTTTTAGGAGAATTATTGCCAAAAAGAATCGGGCTTAATTATCCAGAAACCATTGCCAAAACTATGGCTATGCCAATGAAAATTATTTCGCAAGTAACTGCACCTTTTATTTGGCTGCTAACTATTTCGACTGATTTTTTATTAAAATTATTTCAAATCAAACCAACAGCAGATGGCAAAGTAACCGAAGAAGAAATTAAAGCCATCATAAAAGAAGGGACAGAAGTTGGCGAAGTACAAGCAATAGAACAAGATATTGTAGAACGCGTTTTTCATATTGGCGACAGAAAAGTGAATTCTTTAATGACGCATCGTTCTGCAATTAAATATTTAAAAACGACAGATACAATTGCCGAAATAAGAAATAAAGTTTTTGCAGATTTGCATAATGTGTATCCAATTTGTCAAGATAATTTAGACAATGTTAAAGGCATAATTTTACTAAAAGATTTATTTTTACATTTCCAAAATCCAAATTTTGATATCAATACCATAATTAAAGAACCAGTTTACTTAATTGAGCAAACATCAGCATATAAAGCGTTAGAAGTTTTTAAAAAAACCAAAAACCACCATGCTTTTGTAACAGATGAATTCGGGATTTTCCAAGGAATAATTACTCTTAACGATATACTCGAAGCTTTAGTTGGCGATGCATCCGAGTTTGATGAAAACGAATACCAACTACTACCTTTAAACGAAGATTCTTGGGTTGTAGATGGGCAATATTCCCTACACGATTTTTTCACCTATTTTGATATGGACGATTTAATTTCAGATTATGATGTAACCACCGTAAGCGGATTATTCACCACAGAACTAGATGCAATTCCTAAAGTAGGCGACAAATTAATTTGGAATAAACTCGAACTAACCGCCCAAAAAATGGAAGGCGTAGTAATTCAAAAAATTCTAATAAAAACTTATAAAGAAGAATAGGAGCAAAGTGCTAGCGCATTTTAATAAATCATTTTCCTGCTTTTTGTTTCAATCTGCCGCAAAAAAAGGCAGGATTTTCACTGCAATCAGGGCTAAAAAATAATCATAGAATAAAATAAAAACTCTAAAAAACATTTTTCTTAAACAAGAAAAATTTTAGAACCAAATAAAGAACAAGTTTACAACATAGGCTTTCCAAAAAACAAGGAAACTGAAAATGGTAAACTATAAATTAGAAATCATGACAGAAGGAAATTTTGTAGACTACGTAAAAATTTACGTTACGTCCGGAAAAGGAGGAAAAGGATCAACACACCTACATAGAGAAAAATTTATAGAAAAAGGCGGACCAGATGGTGGTGATGGAGGTCGCGGTGGTCATGTTTATGTAAAAGGAAATAAAAATCTTTGGACGCTTTTTCATCTAAAATTTGTAAAACACATGCGTGGCGGCCATGGTGGTGATGGTGGAAGTAGCAGAAGCACAGGACACGATGGTGAAGATAAATTTGTAGAAGTTCCATTAGGAACTGTCGTGAAAGATATCGAAACCGGAGAAATTATTTGCGAAATTACAGAACACGATGAGGTTAAAATTTTGGCCGAAGGTGGAAAAGGTGGTTTAGGAAACTGGAACTTTAGAAGTTCAACCAACCAAACACCAAGATACGCGCAACCCGGAATGCCAACTACTGAGTTGGATGTAATTTTAGAATTAAAAGTGCTTGCCGATGTTGGTTTAGTAGGTTTTCCCAATGCAGGAAAATCAACTTTACTTTCAGTCTTAACGTCTGCAAAACCAAAAATTGCCGATTATCCATTTACTACTTTAAAACCAAATTTAGGGATTGTTGCTTACCGCGAATTTCAATCGTTTGTAATGGCAGATATTCCGGGAATTATTGAAGGTGCGGCAGAAGGAAAAGGTTTAGGCCATTATTTCTTGCGTCATATTGAACGAAACGCAGCTTTACTATTTTTAGTTCCAGCCGATGCAGAAAATATTAAAAAAGAATACGACATTTTGTTAGATGAATTACGTCGTTATAATCCAGAAATGCTAGATAAAGACCGTCTTCTGGTAATATCAAAATCAGATATGTTAGACGACGAATTAAAATCAGAAATCAAACAACTTTTGGATTCAGAAAATATCGGAATTCCGTATTTATTTATTTCCTCTATTGCCCAACAAGGTTTGCAAGAATTAAAAGATACCTTATGGAAAATGCTAAATATTGAAACCGAAAAACCAGAAAACAGTCATGGTTTGTAAATCGTAAAAGTTAGTTCAAATAGTAAAAAGGGTAAACATTTAACGTGTTTGCCCTTTTTATTTGAAATTATTTTAATTTTATGAAATATTTATTATGTACAAGGTTTCAACTATTTCGATTGCGTTTTCTTTAATATTAACATGGTAAGGTTGGCTAAATGGTTTATATTCGCATTTTAAAATCAAAACAATAATCCATGAAAAAATTATTTTTAACCTTTATTTCTGCTTTTCTTTTAGTTCCAATGAGCGCAAAGGCAGACGAAGGAATGTGGTTTTTAATGTTCATAGAACGATTAAATCACCGAGATATGCAAAAACTAGGTCTGCAATTAACAGCAGCAGAAATTTACAGCATCAATAACCATAGTTTAAAAGATGCAATTGTTCAATTTAACGGTGGTTGTACTGCTGAAATAGTTTCTAAAGATGGTCTAGTATTAACTAATCACCATTGTGGTTATGGTGCAATTGCAGAATTATCTACTGCCGATAAAAACTATTTAAAGAATGGTTATTGGGCAGAAAACAGAAAGGCAGAATTAAAACCTTCTAGTTTATATGTTCGTTTTTTTGTTCGTATGGATGATGTTTCAAAACGAATTTTATCAAAAGTAAACGATAAAATGACGGAAGCAGAAAGAGAAAAAGCAATCAACCAAGAAACTGCATTAATTGAAAAAGAAAATAGTGAAGGCGGAAAATATACCGTTTCTGTGCGTCCGTTTTTTCAAGGCAATGAATACTATTATTTTGTTTACCAAGATTATAAAGATGTTCGTTTAGTTGGAACTCCTCCAGAAAGTTTAGGAAAATTTGGTGGCGATACAGACAATTGGGAATGGCCACGTCATACTGCAGACTTCTCTATGTTTAGAGTATACGCAGACGAAAATGGTAATCCTGCAGATTATTCAGAAAATAATGTTCCATTGCAACCAAAACATTATTTACCTGTAAATATTGGCGGCGTTGCAGAAAACGATTATGCCATGATTTTAGGATATCCAGGAAGAACAAACCGTTGGATGCCAGCTGGTGGAATCGAGCAAAATGTAAAATACGCTTATCCTGCTTGGGTTGAAGGCGCGAAAACAGGTATGGATAACATGCAGAAATACATGAAAGAAAACGACGAAATTCGTTTAAAATATGCTTCAAAATTTGCTTCTACTGCCAATTATTGGAAAAATCGTCAAGGTATGATTGATGCATTGACCAAATCTGGTACAGCAAAATCTAAAGCAAAGCAAGAAGCCAAATTCAACAAATGGGCAAATCAATCTGCTAATAAAGACAAATACGGCAATGTAGTTTCAGATATTAATGCTTATTATGCTTTAACTAACGAAAAAGCAAAGCACGATAATTACATGCAACAATTGTTCAGAACTTCTTCTTTTGGAACTATCGGAAGAACGATGGGAAGACAATTAGATAATTATCTTAAAGCTGACGCTACAAAAAGAGCGCAATTAAAACTTACAATTGTAGAAGCTGCGACAGAAATGTTTAAAGAAATTTATCTTCCTGCAGAAAAAGATATTCTTGCTGCCCAATTAAAAACATATGCTACAAAGGCTAACCGTTATGCAATTGCACCATCAGTTATAAAATTGGCAGAAGAAAACAACAACGACTTTACTTCATATGTAAATACTACTTTTGAGAAAAGTATTTTTACATCTGCAGATAAAATCAAATCTTTTTTAGATAATCCATCAAAAGAAACATTAGAAAACGATCCGTTATATGTTTTAACAAACGATATGATCAATCATTACAGCGCAAAATCAGATGAAATTACTAATGCACAAGAAAAATATAGTAAGGCATACCGTTTATTGGTTGAAGGAATGAGAGAATCTAAAATTGCAACCATTCAATATCCAGATGCAAATTCTACTTTGCGTTTAACTTACGGTAAAGTTCGTTCTTTACCAGCAGATAAAAGAAATGATGCCAAAGTAAATAACTATACTACTTTAGATGGTCAAGTAAAAAAATACAAGAAAGACGATGCCGAATTTGATTTGCCAACCAAGGTTTTAGAAATGAATAAGTCTAAAGATTATGGTAAATATGCAGACAAAGATGGTTCGTTACACGTAAATTTCCTGACAGATAACGATATTACTGGTGGAAATTCTGGTTCGCCAGTTCTTAACGGAAAAGGAGAATTAATCGGTTTGGCTTTTGACGGAAATATTGAAGCTATGGCTGGTGATGTTATTTTTGATAAGAAATTGCAACGCACAATCAACGTAGACATTCGTTATGTTCTATGGGTTATCGAAAATTTCTCTGGTGCAAAACATATTGTAGACGAAATGACTCTGGTAAAATAACTTTCATTAAAATTTTCATTATTGAAAACTCCGAGTATCTTGCTCGGAGTTTTTTTTTGAGGGAACAGAGGTTTATTAAATTTTTTCAAATCAAAAGGTTGGAATAGTTTTTGTAAAAATACTTTTACCTGGTTTTATTTTCTAAAATTTAGGGATACAATTCCTCGTTTTTTTACTATTTTTGACTAATTCTATTTTTTTTATGAAAATTTTTAAAATTTTACTTTTTTTAATTTCTTTCACTACTATGATGGCATCCGAATTTGATAAAGGTGTACAGAACTTTAATAACGAGCGCTATATTGAAGCCAAATATAATTTTGAAAATTATATCAAATCTTCTTCTAATCAAGATAAAAATTATTTTAAAAGTATCGAATACCTAGGCGATATTGCTGGTCATCAAAAAAAATGGGACGATGCAATGGATAGGTATGAAGTTTTAAAAAACAAATTTCCATCCAATGCGGATTACTTTTATAAATACGGCGGAGCAATGGGAATGAAAGCCAAAGAAGTAAATAAATTTAGAGCAATGGGGATGATTGATGATGTAGAAAATGCATTTTTAACCGCTGCGAGATTAGATTCCAAACATATTGGAAGTCGTTGGGCTTTGGTTATGTTTTACCTAGAAATTCCGGGTATTCTTGGTGGTAGCGAAACCAAAGCTAAAAAATATGCAGACGAATTAACCAAAATTTCTGCAGTAGATGGTCATTTATCAAATGGCTATATTTTAGAATACTTTAAGCGTTACAAACAGGCAGAAGAATATTATTTAAAAGCATATAGTATTGGTAAATCCCAAACAACATATCAGAAATTATATAATTTGTACGCTTCTAAATTGAAAGATAAAAATAAAGCAAACAAGTTAAAAGAGCATTATCAAAATAAATAATCTTGTACTAATAGGCAATTTGTAATATTAAAATTGTTTGTTATAAATTAAATACTAACTATTTTCATGCGTACACATTTCATCGCAATTGGCGGTTCGGCAATGCATAATTTGGCACTTGCTTTACATAATAAAGGCTACAAAGTTTCAGGTAGCGACGATGCTATTTTTGAACCTTCAAAATCTAGGTTAGAAAAAAAGAATTTATTGCCTGCAGAAATGGGTTGGTTTCCTAACAAAATTACTAACGATTTAGATGCCATTATTTTAGGAATGCATGCAAAAGCGGACAATCCCGAATTGCTAAAAGCGAAAGAACTAGGACTTAAAATATATTCGTATCCCGAATTTTTATACGAACAATCTAAAAATAAAACTCGTGTAGTTATTGGTGGTTCGCATGGTAAAACTACCATTACTTCGATGGTTTTGCACGTACTAAATTACAACGATATTGCTGTAGATTATATGGTTGGCGCACAATTGGAAGGTTTTGAAACGATGGTTCATTTGACAGAAGATAATGATTTTATAGTTTTAGAAGGCGACGAATATTTGTCTTCTCCGATAGATTTGCGTCCTAAATTTCATTTATATCAACCTAATATTGCTTTAATTTCTGGAATTGCTTGGGATCATATTAATGTTTTTCCGACGATGGAAAATTATGTAGAACAATTTGAAATTTTTGTAAATCAAATCACTAAAGGCGGAATTTTAGTATATAATGAAGAAGACGAGATTGTAAAAAAAATAGCCGAAGAAACTACAAATACTATAAGAAAATTACCATATTTAACACCAAATTATCAAGTTATAGATGGTGTGACTTTTTTAGAAACGACAGACGGAAATATGCCAATAGAAGTGTTTGGCGCACACAATTTAAACAATTTGGCTGGTGCAAAATGGATTTGCCAAAATATGGGCGTCGATGAAGCCGATTTTTATGAAGCAATTGCAACCTTTAAAGGCGCAAGCAAACGATTAGAAAAAATTGCAGAAGGAAAAAATAATGTTGCCTACAAAGATTTTGCGCACTCGCCAAGTAAAGTTGCTGCTACAACTAAAGCTGTCAAAAATCAATATCCAAACCGAAAACTTATTGCATGTTTAGAATTGCATACTTACAGTAGCTTAAATGCCGAATTTTTGAAAGAATATCAAAATGCTTTAGATGCTGCAGATGTTGCGGCAGTTTTTTATTCGCCAGATGCAGTAAAAATTAAAAAATTAGAAGAGGTTTCTTACGAGCAAATTGCAAATGCATTCCAACGAGAAGATTTAATTATTTATACTAATCCATCCGATTTTAAGGAGTTTTTGTTTTCTCAAAATTTTGATGAAACCGCGTTACTGTTAATGAGTTCAGGTAATTATGGAGGTTTGAATTTTGATGAAGTTAAAATGTTAATGAAGTAAACCATTAAGGTTCGTTTTTCAAAATTCTAAATTGTTTCATTTTCAATTTGTTTACCATATTTATGATTATAAAAATTTAATTTACTTACTAATTGGAATCAAATTTCACGATAAAAAATTGGGCAGAAGATGATAAGCCACGAGAAAAATTGATGCTAAAAGGCAAATCAGTCTTGTCAGATGCCGAGTTAATGGCTATCCTTATTGGTTCTGGTAGCAGAAATGAAACTGCTGTTGAGTTAAGTAAACGAATTTTAGCTAGTGTAAACAATAATCTTAATTCATTAGGAAAATTGAGCATCAAACAACTTTGTGAGTTTAAAGGAATTGGTGAGGCAAAAGCAATAACAATAATAGCTGCTTTAGAATTAGGTAAAAGACGTAGGAATGAAGATGCAGAGAATTTGGTAAAAATTACTTCTAGTAAAATTTCTTATGAAGTTTTGCATCCTATTTTGGGTGATTTATTGCACGAAGAGTTTTGGGTTTTGTGTTTAAATAATTCTAATAAAGTAGTTTATAAACACCAATTATCCAAAGGCGGAATAACAGGAACTGTGGTAGATTCGCGCTTGTTATTTAAAGTTGCCTTAGAACAAAATGCAACTTCCATAATTTTGGCACATAACCATCCGTCTGGAACTTTGATTCCATCCGATGCAGATAATCAAATCACAAAAAAAATAAAAACGGTAGGCGATAGTTTAGATATTCGCGTGCTTGATCATTTAATTATAACCCAAAACGGCTATTACAGTTATGCTGATAGCGGAATGATATAAACCAATACTTATGAAGGATAAAATAACAGATGTATTTTTTGATTTAGACCATACCCTTTGGGATTTCGAAAAGAATTCTGCGCTAACTTTCGAAAAAGTTTTTCATCTAAATAGTTTAGATCTTGACATGAATCGGTTTTTAGAAATCTATATCCCGATTAATTTTGAGTATTGGGAACGTTTTCGCAAAGAAGAAATTTCTGCCATTCAGTTGCGATACGGAAGATTAAAAGACACTTTTGACACATTGCAATTTGAAGTTTCTGATGATTTAATCAACACGCTTTCGGGTCAATATATTCAGTATTTACCAGATTTTAATTATTTATATGATGGCACATTTGAAATTTTAGATTATCTAAAAACTAATTATAAATTACATATAATTACCAACGGTTTTCAAGATGTGCAAGACGGAAAAATTAGAAATTCTAATTTACACCCTTATTTTCAATCCGTTACAAATTCAGAGAATGCTGGTTTCAAAAAGCCCAATCCTAAAATATTCGAATTCGCATTAACCTTATCAAAAGCAAATAAAGAAACCAGTGTAATGATTGGTGATTCTTTAGAAGCAGATGTTCAAGGAGCTTTGGATTTTGGTATGGAAGCCATTTATTTTAACGAACACAAAAAAGAAATACCAGAATCAATACTTCAAATAAGAACCTTACACGAATTAAGAAATATTCTTTAAACAAATGAAAAAATTATTTTTATTACTTTTTGCTTTAGTTCCATTTTTTGCATTTTCGCAATCTTTGAACGATTATAAATATGCCTTAATTCCTGCTAAATTTGATTTTACTGCAGAACCAAATGAATTTAATATGATTACTTATACCAAAATGTATTTAGAAAAATATGGTTTTGAAGTATTTTCAGAAGCCGATACATATTCTGCTGATTTTGCAAGTTCACGCTGTAATAAAATTTATGTAGATGTTGTTAAAAAGAAAAATTTATTTACAACCATTTTTGTAATTGAAGTTAGAGATTGCCAAAATACTATTTTATTTACAAGTGCAGAAGGTAGAAGTAAAGAAAAAGAATATAGTCGCGGATATCCTCAAGCACTGCGTGGCGCATTTGATTCTTTTGAAAGTTTAAACCACAAATACAACGGAACATTCCATTCCGACGCTAACTCCAATTTGGCAGAAAATCAATCCAAAGGCCTTGTTACTAGTAAAAGCGTTGTTTCTAAAGTAGAATATATAGAAGATAAACTTCCGGTAGAACAGAAGTCAGAAGTTTTAATGCCAAATGACAAAAATATTCCGATACTTTTAGCTAAAAAAACAGAAAACGGTTTTTTATTATTAGACGAAAACAAAAGACTAGAGTTCGAACTTTTAAAAACAAGTCAAGAATCTATTTTCATAACTTCTTATAATAAAAGCAATGGTATTTTTATCCTAAAAGGGAATCAGTCGCGCTTTGAGTATTATGTAAATGATACATTAACAGTTAAAGAATATAACGTTAGATTTTAATTTTTTTAGAGCAGCAATCTAATAACCATATTTATCTTTCCATCTGTTTTTCAAAAATTCGCGAGTTCCATTTTCTCGTGAATTATTTCCTGGATTATAAAATTTGGTATCTTTAATTTCTTCGGGCAAAAATTCTTGATTTGCAAAATTGTTATCGTAATCGTGAGAATATTTGTATTCTTCTCCATAACCCAATTCTTTCATTAATTTGGTTGGCGCATTTCGCAACGGAATTGGAACTGACAAGTCACCAGTTTGCTTTACCATTTTTTGTGCCATTCCTATCGCCAAATAACTAGCATTACTTTTTGGAGAAGTTGCCAAATAAACTGCGCATTGACTCAATATAATTCTGCTTTCAGGATAACCAATTGTGGTAACAGCTTGAAAAGTAGAATTTGCCATAATCAACGCCGTTGGGTTGGCATTACCAATATCTTCGCTCGCCAATATCAACATTCTACGAGCAATAAACTTCACATCTTCACCACCTTCAATCATTCTGGCTAACCAATAAACTGCACCATTAGGATCGCTACCACGAATAGATTTTATAAAAGCCGAAACAATATCGTAATGTTGTTCACCGGTTTTGTCATACAAAACCGTATTTTGCTGAACCAATTGCAAAACTCGTTCGTTTGTAATTTCTATCAAATCCTCACGAGATGAATTTACAACCAACTCAAAAATATTTAACAATTTTCTGCCATCACCGCCAGAAAGTCGCAATAAAGCTTCGGTTTCTGTTAGAACAATTTTTTTAGATTTTAATAATGAATCTTCTTTCATTGCTCTTTGAAGCAAATCCGACAAATCTTGCTTGCTAAACGAATTTAAAATATAAACCTGACAACGGGAAAGTAATGCGGGAATTACTTCAAAGCTCGGATTTTCTGTCGTTGCACCAATTAAAGTTACCCAACCTTTTTCTACCGCTGCCAAAAGCGAATCTTGTTGTGATTTACTAAACCTATGAATCTCATCAATAAATAAAATCGGATTTTTTGCAGTAAACAAACCACCACTTTGCTTGGCTTTATCAATAACATCGCGAATGTCTTTAACGCCAGAGTTTATTGCACTCAACTCAAAAAATGGTCGGTTACTTTGCTTTGCAATAATTTGAGCCAATGTTGTTTTCCCCGTTCCTGGCGAACCCCAAAAAAGCATTGACGGAATAATTCCGTTTGCCAATTGCATTGTTAGCGCACCATTTGGTCCAACCAAATGTGCTTGACTAATATAATCTTCTAGATTTTGTGGCCGAATTCTTTCTGCAAGTGGTGCTTCCATTTTGCAAAGTTACCTTTTTATTTTTTTTTAAAAAGCATAATTACTTGGGCTTTTTTATAATTGTATTTCCTGTTTTTTACTATATCTTTTTTGCAGAAAAAGCAAAAAAGGATGCCGTTACAATCAGGGCTAAAAATATAATTCACTATCTTTTGCTACTTTTTTAAAAACACAATTTCTGACAAAAAAGCAGAAACTTTATTTTGGAAACGTTTTTGATTATCAAAGTAAAGAATTTAGGTAAAAGTAAAAAGAACCAAATAAAAATTGCCAAACAAAATACGAATGCAATTATCAAAAGTTTAAAGAATTAAAAAATTTGTTTAAATCTGCGAAATCTTCGTAGCAAAAATTACAAAAAAAATGAACACCGAAATAGAAAATTCTTACTTTAAATTTTCGCCAGCTACTTGGATAATTCCGAGTGGATTTTTGGTACTAATTTGGGCAGTTTTTTATTTAAACAATCGATTTAATTTAAACTTAAACTCGTTAGGAATTTTACCTCGAACTGTTTCTGGTTTACAAGGAATTATTTTTAGTCCGTTTTTGCATGGTGACTTAAATCATATCACAAATAACTCGGTACCGTTATTTATTCTTTCTACTACTTTGATTTATTTTTACAGAGATATTTCTCTAAAGGTATTGGTTTTTGGCGTTCTTTTTTCTGGAGCAATTACTTGGCTTATTGGTCGGGAATCGTACCATATAGGTGCAAGCGGATTAATTTATGTATTGGTTTCGTTTGTTTTTTTTAAAGGTTTGCTAACCAAATACTATCGTTTGACAGCACTTTCTTTTTCTGTTGTATTGTTTTATGGCGGAATGGCTTGGTACATTTTCCCAAATATTGATGCTACCATTTCTTGGGAAGGACATCTTGGCGGATTTTTATCGGGTTTACTTTTCGCATTTTATTTTAAAACGCCAGATTATAAAAAAGATATTCAGTACGATTGGGAAAAACCAGATTTTAATCCAGAAGACGATGCTTTTATGAAGCGGTTTGATGAAAACGGAAACTTTGTAAATGCACCAAAGTCTGAAGAAGAATTAATACATGAAAATCTTCCTTTTGCTGTGAATTATATTTATAAAGAATTGGATGACACTATAGATAAAAGTTCGATACATTAAATATATAGCCCAGATTGAAGTGAAAATCCTGACGCTTTTAGCGGCAGATTGTAGCGTAAAGCTGGAAAGACATGGATAAATAAATCCCGAACAATTCGCTACAAATTATTCGGGATTTTATATTTTAAAAAAGTAATTTTTAATTTCTTTGTCTTACGGTTTCGTATAAAAATGCGCCTGCTGCAACCGATACGTTTAAGGAACCGATAGTTCCGAACATTGGTAGTTTTGCTTTTTCGTCAACAATTTTTAAGACGGACGGATTGATACCGCGATCTTCGCTACCCATTATAATTGCTACAGGTTGGTTTAAATTGATGTCGTAAATGGTAGCATCTGTTTTTTCTGTAGCTGCAACGGTTGTAATTCCAGCTGCTTGAAGTAAAAATATTGCATCTTTAATATGTTCTACTTTGCAAATTGGCACGTTAAATACTGCGCCAGCAGAAGTTTTTACAGTATCGCCGTTTACTGGTGCCGAACCTTGTTTTGGTACAATTATTCCGTCAATACCTGTGCATTCTGCGGTACGAATTATGGCGCCAAAATTTCTGGCATCAGATAATTGATCTAGTAATAAAAAGAATGGCATTTTGCCAGATTCAATAACTTTGTCAATTAGAGTTTCTAAGTCGTGAAATTCTATCGGAGAAATAGTTGCAACTGCACCTTGGTGGTTTCCGGGAGTTAATCGGTTTAGTTTTTCAACGGGAACGTAGCTAAAATTAATTTTTTTGAATTTCATTAATTTTAAAAGATCTTTCATCAAGTCTCCCTGTGCATCGCTTTGTAAAAAAACTTTGTCGATTGTTATGCCAGATTGAATTGCTTCAATAACTGCTCGTATTCCGAAAATCTGATTCTCTTTTTCCATTTTGCAAAGGTATACTTTTTAAGCAATTTTAAATCGACAAATTAAAACTTTGCTCTTAAACTTATTTGAACGATAGAATTAGATAGTTTTATTGCTTGGTCTTTGGTACTTCCGTTGGCGTAAACCAGATTGAAAAGTCCGTTTTTTGTAAGCAATCCAAATCCAAATCCTAAGCCTAATAAACGATCTTTGAAGTCAGATGTTTTATCTTCAATGTAAGCGTAATCTATAACGGAATGGACGTAGAGATTCGGTGAAAGTACGTAGCGGTATTCTGTGAAAATTCCCGAAAATGCATTTGCCTGCAGACTATTTTCGTTAAATCCACGTATGGAGTTTATGCCGCCAAAGCGTTGTAATTCGTTTATAATGTAATCGTCGCTTTGGAGATAGTAATTTTGTGTTTTCAGATTTACAGAATTCCGATTGTTTAATTCTAAATGGTAATTGGCGTTAAGTTGTGCAAATAATTGGGAATTGGATTGGAGTTTTGCATCTCGTTTTCCGGATCCTAATTTTAACAGAAAACGCAATTTTTCTGGAAATAAGATTTGGTCTGCGTCTAACCGTTGATTTTCATAAGTACCGGTAACAAAACTATTTTTAAAATCGTTTAGTACAAAAGAATTGGTGTTTTGAATATCACTGCTTTCTGCCGATTGGTAACCTAAGTATGTTCTAGAATTGTAATTAAAATAATATCCTAAATTTATATCGGTTTGTGTAGTTTGAAAGGTGCTGTCTTGTTTAAAGATGTTGAGTTGTGCCTTTAATCCTAAATTTGTTTTGAAAATGTAAGGAAGTTCTAAACCAACATTGAAGGTTGTTTGCTGTTGTCCGTCGTTTTTCCAATAAAGTGAAAATTTTTCACCAGTGTTTACTATGTTTTGTAAGGCAACATTTACATATCCTGTAAAGACTAATTTCTGATTATCATCATTTGCAAATCCTATTAAGCCATCAAAAGAATTGGCATTGTTTTTTTGAACGTATACAAATACTTTGGTAGAATCTTCTGTAAAAAGAATTTCCGGATATTTTATTTGTTTTATAAATTGAAATTGAGAAACGTTTTTGTAAAGTTTATCTAAATTTTGTTGGTTGAAGGTTTTTGATTTGTAAAATCGTTTTAATGCTAATTTGTGGCTTTCGGGAAATTTATCGTATCCGTTTATTACAATATCATTTACCAATCGCTTTTCTCCTAATTCTAATTTAACAGTTGCAGAAATACTCTCATTTTTTATAGAAATTTTTTCAAGCCGAATTTTGGCTAGTGAAAATCCTTTAGTTTCTAATTGTTGTAATAATTGTTTTAAAAAAAGTTCCAAATCTTTGCTTTCAATAGTATGCTCTGCTTTGCTTTTTTGTAAAATTAGCAAATCTTTTTCCTTAACAGATAGAGTAATATTTTTGTGCTGCCTTCCTAAAATCAAAGAACTTAAAAATAAGGAATCACTAATTTTCGAAATTTCTTTGCTCTGAATAGAGAAGTAACCAAGTTTTTGAAATTGCTGAATTACATTTTGTATTTCTGCATTTAAAGACTTTAAATCGGCATGTTTTTTAAGGTAGCCTAGAGAATCAATTTTTTGGGTTTCCGTGTTTGTTTCTCCTATTAGTTGCAAATTCAATTTTTGACTGAAAGCAAAATAGTTTATAAAAAGCAAAAGCAAAAGAATTAATTTATTCATTAGTAAATAAAAGATAGCGATTTTAGATATTGTAAAAAGATGAAATAGGATTAAATTGTTCTCTTTGAAAATTTGTATCTATTGATTTGTCAAAAGTAGACTAAAATATAAAGGTTTTTATAAGTAACGCATAAAGTAAAATAATCTTATTGAAAATTAATGAATTATGATTTGTTTTGGAAAAAATAATTACTACATTTGCAACCCCTAAAAAGTAGGGAATTAATAAAATAAAGAAATTTTAGTATTTAATTATGCCAACAATTCAACAATTAGTAAGAACAGGAAGAACTCAAATCACTAAGAAGAGTAAATCGGTTGCTTTAGATTCTTGTCCTCAAAGAAGAGGTGTTTGTACGCGTGTTTACACTACTACTCCAAAAAAACCAAACTCTGCAATGCGTAAAGTTGCGCGTGTACGTTTGACTAATGGAAATGAAGTGAATGCTTACATACCAGGAGAAGGACACAATCTACAAGAGCACTCGATAGTATTAGTGCGAGGCGGAAGAGTAAAAGATTTACCAGGAGTTAGATACCACATTGTTCGTGGTGCGCTAGATACATCTGGTGTAGCAGGAAGAACGCAACGTCGTTCTAAGTATGGTGCTAAACGTCCAAAAGAAGCTAAAAAGTAAATCTAACTAGAAAATAATTAGTAATAGAACCGAAGGGTATAATTAGTAATTTTTTCAAAAAAACAAAGAAGAAATGAGAAAAAGAGCGGCAAAGAAAAGACCACTTTTACCAGATCCTAAATTTAACGATCAATTGGTAACACGTTTTGTGAACAACCTAATGTGGGATGGTAAAAAATCTACAGCTTTTAAAGTTTTCTATGATGCAATGGATATTGTAGAGGCTAAAAAAAATAATGACGAAAAAGAATCTTTAGAAGTTTGGAAAGATGCATTAACTAACGTTATGCCACACGTAGAAGTACGTAGTCGTAGAGTTGGTGGTGCAACATTTCAAATTCCAATGCAAATACGTCCAGACAGAAAAATTTCCATGGCAATGAAGTGGTTATTGCTTTATGCTCGTAGAAGAAATGAGAAATCAATGGCTCAAAAGTTAGCTTCAGAAATTTTAGCTGCGGCTAAAGAGGAAGGTGCTGCTGTAAAAAAGAGAATGGATACTCATAAAATGGCTGAAGCGAATAAAGCATTCTCACATTTTAGATTTTAATTCTTAAGAAATGGCTAGAGAACTTAAATATACAAGAAACATAGGAATTGCTGCTCATATTGATGCTGGTAAAACAACAACGACAGAGCGTATATTATTCTATACAGGAAAATCACATAAAATTGGTGAAGTGCACGATGGTGCTGCAACAATGGACTGGATGGCACAAGAGCAAGAAAGAGGTATTACAATTACTTCTGCTGCTACAACTTGTGAATGGAATTTCCCAACAAAACAAGGCAAAGCTTTGCCTGAAACATTGCCTTATCACTTCAATATTATTGATACTCCTGGACACGTTGACTTTACAGTAGAAGTAAACCGTTCGTTACGAGTACTTGATGGTCTTGTATTCTTGTTTAGTGCTGTTGATGGTGTTGAGCCGCAATCAGAAACTAACTGGAGACTTGCCGATCAGTATAATGTACCTCGTATAGGTTTTGTTAACAAAATGGATAGACAAGGTTCGAACTTCTTGATGGTTTGTCAGCAAGTGAGAGATATGTTAAAATCAAATGCAGTTGCAATCACTTTACCAATTGGTGAAGAGAATGATTTTAAAGGTGTTGTCGATTTAGTAAGAAACCAAGCAATCGTTTGGGACGAAGAAGGTATGGGGGCAACTTACGAGATTGTACCTATTCCAGAAGATATGATTGCTGAAGTAAAGGAATACAGATCGATTCTTATTGAGGCAGTTGCTGATTACGATGAGAATTTACTCGAAAAATTCATGGAAGATGAAAACTCTATCACAGAGGAAGAAATCAACACTGCTTTAAGAGCAGCTGTAATGGACATGGCTATCATTCCTATGATTGCTGGTTCCTCGTTCAAGAATAAAGGAGTTCAATTCATGCTAGATGCAGTTTGTAAATATTTGCCATCTCCAATGGACAAAGCAGGTATTGAAGGAATTCATCCAGATGACGCAGAATTATTAGAAGAAGATCAGGTTAAAATTTTACGTAAGCCAGACGTTAAAGAGCCTTTTGCAGCTTTAGCATTTAAGATTGCAACTGATCCATTCGTAGGTCGTTTAGCTTTCTTCCGTGCTTATTCAGGAAGATTAGATGCTGGTTCTTATGTATTAAATACACGTTCTGGTAACAAAGAAAGAATTTCTCGTATCTACCAAATGCACGCTAACAAACAAAATCCTATCGATTTTATCGAAGCTGGAGATATTGGAGCTGCTGTTGGATTTAAGGATATTAAGACTGGAGATACATTGTGTGACGAAAAGCACCCAATTATTTTGGAGTCTATGAAGTTTCCTGCTCCGGTAATCGGTATTGCAATTGAGCCTAAAACGAAAGTTGATGTAGATAAAATGGGTATGGCTTTAGCTAAATTAGCAGAAGAAGATCCAACTTTTACAGTAAGAACAGATGAAGCGTCTGGTCAAACCATCATTTCGGGAATGGGAGAGTTGCACTTGGATATTCTTGTAGATAGAATGAAGAGAGAATTCAAAGTTGAAGTAAACCAAGGTGAGCCTCAAGTTGAATACAAAGAAGCATTTACCAAAAGTGCTGTTCATAGAGAAACATATAAAAAACAATCAGGTGGTCGTGGTAAATTCGGTGATATCGTATTTAAATTAGAGCCAGCTGATGAAGTAGATGGAAAAACTCCTAAAGGGTTACAATTTGTTAATGCTGTAAAAGGTGGTAACGTTCCTAAAGAATATATCCCATCTGTGGAAAAAGGTTTTAGAGAAGCTATGAAAACAGGTCCTTTAGCAGGATACCAAGTTGATAGTTTAAAAGTTACTTTGACAGACGGATCCTTTCACCCTGTAGATTCAGATGCATTATCTTTTGAATTAGCAGCAAGAATGGGATACAGAGAAGTAGCTAAAGCTGCGGGAGCGGTTATTCTTGAGCCAATCATGAAAATGGAAGTTATTACACCAGAAGAAAACATGGGAGATATCGTAGGTGATATCAATCGTCGTAGAGGTCAGGTAAATGACATGGGCGATAGAAATGGCGCAAAAACTATTAAAGCTGATGTGCCTTTATCAGAAATGTTTGGATATGTTACTACATTACGAACATTGTCATCTGGTAGAGCAACATCTACTATGGAATTTTCTCATTATGCAGAAACTCCTTCAAATATTTCAGAAGCTGTAATTAAAAAAGCAAAAGGTAACGCCTAATTCTTATAAAAATGAGTCAAAAAATCAGAATAAAATTAAAATCTTACGATCACATGTTGGTAGACAAGTCTGCTGAGAAAATCGTAAAAACTGTAAAAAGTACAGGTGCAGTTGTAACAGGACCAATTCCTTTGCCAACTCATAAAAAGATTTTCACTGTATTACGTTCTCCGCACGTTAACAAAAAATCTAGAGAGCAATTTGAAGTAATGTCTTACAAGAGATTGTTAGATATTTATAGTTCTTCATCTAAAACTATCGATGCTTTAATGAAGTTAGAGCTTCCTAGTGGCGTTGAAGTTGAAATAAAAGTATAATTCAAAAGTATTTCTTCAACAATATAAGGAGATAAGTTTGTGCTTACCTCCTTGTATTTTGTTTTAATAAATCATTAATAATCAATAAATAATAATTATGTCTGGGTTAATTGGAAAAAAAATCGGCATGACAAGCATCTTTGACGAGAATGGAAAGAATATTCCATGTACCGTTATTCAAGCTGGTCCTTGTGTCGTTACCCAAGTCAGAACCAAAGAGGTTGACGGGTATGAAGCGTTGCAACTTGGTTTCGATGACAAATCTGAAAAGCATGCTACTAAAGCGGACTTAGGTCACTTTAAAAAAGCTGGTACTGCTCCAAAAAGAAAAGTTGTAGAAATCCAAGAATTTGACAATGCCTATAAATTGGGTGATTCTATAACTGTAGAATTGTTTCAAGAAGGAGAATTTGTAGACATCTGCGGAGTTTCTAAAGGTAAAGGTTTTCAGGGTGTTGTTAAACGTCACGGTTTTGGTGGTGTTGGTCAAGCAACACACGGTCAGCACAACCGTTTAAGAGCGCCAGGTTCTGTAGGAGCATCGTCTTATCCATCACGTGTATTCAAAGGAATGCGTATGGCTGGACGTATGGGTGGAGAAAATGTAACAGTACAAAACCTTAGAGTTTTAAAAGTAGTTGCTGATAAAAACTTACTTTTAGTTAAAGGAGCAATTCCTGGACACAAAAACTCTTATGTAATCATTCAGAAGTAATGGAAGTAAAAGTATTAGATATCACAGGAAAAGAAACTGGAAGAAAAGTACAACTTTCTGATTCAGTTTTCGGAATTGAACCAAATAATCATGCAATATATTTAGATGTTAAGCAGTATTTGGCAAACCAAAGACAAGGTACGCACAAGGCTAAAGAAAGAGCAGAGGTTGCAGGAAGTACTAGAAAGATTAAGAAGCAGAAGGGTACTGGTACAGCTAGAGCTGGAAGTATTAAAAATCCTTTATTCAAAGGTGGAGGAACAGTTTTTGGTCCAAGGCCAAGAAGTTATTCTTTCAAATTGAACAAGAATTTAAAGAGATTAGCAAGAAAATCTGCTTTCTCTTTAAAAGCAAAAGAATCTAATTTAATAGTAGTTGAAAATTTTAATTTCGATACTCCAAACACAAAAAAATTCATTAGTCTTTTGAGTGCATTGGGTTTAGAAAATAAAAAATCACTTATAGTGTTGGGAGAATCAAATAAAAATGTATATTTGTCCTCACGCAATTTAAAAGCTACTAGCGTAGTAACCAATTTAGAGTTAAGTACTTACGCTATTTTAAATGCTAATAATTTAGTTCTTTTAGAGGATTCTTTGGAAGGAATTGAAGAAAATTTAAGCAAATAACAGGAAAATGAGTGTTATAATTAAACCGATAATTACGGAAAAAATCACTAAAGACGGAGAAGTTTTCAATCGTTTTGGATTTGTTGTAGAGAAAAAGGCAAATAAAGTACAGATTAAAAAAGCTGTTGAAGCTGCTTATGGAATTACTGTTGTAAATGTCAATACAATGAATGTAAGACCTGATAGATCTACCAAATATACTAAAAGTGGTTTAATAAGTGGAAAGACAAATGCTTACAAAAAAGCAATTGTACAAGTACAAGAAGGAGAAACAATAGATTTTTACAACAATATCTAATTTATAAAGATGTCAGTAAGAAAATTAAAACCTATTACCCCAGGTCAGCGTTTTAGAGTAGTTAATGGTTTTGACGCCATAACTACTGATAAGCCGGAGAAATCATTGATTGCACCGATAAAAAACTCTGGAGGTAGAAATAGTCAAGGAAAAATGACCATGCGTTATGTAGGCGGTGGTCACAAACAAAAATATCGTATAATCGATTTTAAAAGAACCAAAGTAGGTATTCCTGCGACGGTTAAATCAATCGAATACGATCCAAACAGAACTGCTTTTATCGCATTATTATTTTATGCAGATGGAGCTAAAGCTTATATTATTGCTCAAAACGGATTACAAGTTGGACAAACTGTAGTTTCTGGTGAGGATGCAAGTCCAGAAATCGGAAATACTTTGCCTCTTAGTAAAATTCCTTTAGGAACAGTTATTTCTTGTATTGAGTTACGTCCTTCTCAAGGTGCAACGATTGCTAGAAGTGCTGGAACTTTTGCTCAATTAATGGCTAGGGATGGTAAATATGCAACAATTAAAATGCCTTCTGGTGAAACAAGATTGATTTTGTTGACTTGTTCGGCTACTATTGGGGCGGTATCTAATTCAGATCATCAACTTATCGTTTCTGGTAAAGCGGGTAGATCAAGATGGTTAGGTAGAAGACCAAGAACCAGACCAGTTGCAATGAATCCTGTTGATCACCCAATGGGTGGTGGTGAAGGTCGTTCATCTGGTGGGCATCCTCGTTCGAGAAATGGAATTCCTGCCAAAGGATACAGAACTCGTTCTAAGCAAAATCCGAGTAATAAATATATTGTTGAACGCAGAAAGAAATAATTAGATATGGCACGTTCGTTAAAAAAAGGACCATTTGTACATTATAAATTAGACAAAAAAGTTCAAGAAAATATTGCTGGAGGAAATAAAGGAGTTGTTAAGACATGGTCTAGAGCTTCTATGATAACACCAGATTTTGTTGGACAAACTATTGCTGTACACAACGGTCGCCAATTTGTTCCGGTTTATGTAACTGAGAACATGGTAGGTCACAAATTAGGAGAATTTTCACCAACTAGATCATTTAGAGGTCACGCTGGGGCAAAAAATAAAGGTAAAAAATAAGAAGCAATGGGAGTTCGTAAAAGAGAAACAGCAGATGCAAGGAAAGAGGCTAATAAGTCTATAGCTTTTGCAAAGTTAAATAACTGCCCTACTTCACCTAGAAAAATGCGCTTAGTAGCGGACTTGGTAAGAGGTCAAAAGGTAGAAAGAGCACTAAATTTATTAAGATTTAGTTCTAAAGAAGCTTCAAGAAAATTAGAAAAATTATTATTATCTGCTATCAATAATTGGGAGCAGAAAAATGAGGATGGTAATGTTGCTGAGGCTGGTTTAGTTGTAAAAGAAATCCGCGTAGATGGTGGAACGATGTTGAAAAGACTTCGTCCAGCACCACAGGGAAGGGCGCACAGAATTAGAAAACGTTCTAACCACGTAACTATAGTGTTAGGACAATTAGAAAATAAAACACTAAGCAATTAATTAAGATGGGACAAAAGACAAATCCAATTGGAAACAGACTTGGTATCATCAGAGGATGGGATTCAAACTGGTATGGTGGTAATGATTATGGCGATAAAATCGCAGAAGATTATAAAATCAGAAAGTACATCCATGCTCGTTTAGCCAAAGCTAGTGTATCAAAAGTAATTATCGAAAGAACTTTAAAGCTTGTAACCGTTACTATCACCACTGCTAGACCAGGTATTATTATCGGGAAAGGTGGTCAGGAGGTAGACAAGTTGAAAGAAGAACTTAAGAAAGTTACAGATAAAGAGGTTCAAATTAATATTTTTGAGATTAAAAGACCTGAGTTAGATGCGTTTTTAGTTGCAAATAGTATCGCTCGTCAAATTGAAAATCGTATATCTTACAGAAGAGCTATTAAAATGGCAATCGCAGCATCTATGAGAATGAATGCTGAAGGTATTAAGGTTTTGATTTCTGGTCGTTTGAATGGTGCTGAAATGGCTCGTTCAGAAGGTTTCAAAGAAGGAAGAATTCCTTTATCAACTTTCAGAGCTGACATAGATTACGCCCTTGCAGAAGCGCATACTACTTATGGTAGAATGGGTATCAAAGTGTGGATCATGAAAGGCGAGGTTTATGGTAAACGTGATTTATCTCCACTTGTTGGGATGGATAAAAAACAAAGCCAAAGCGGTAAGGGCGACTCCCAAAGAGGTGGAAGGCCGAATCCAAAATCTAATCCTCGTAAAAGAAAGTAATTTTTTAAATTAAAGAAAAATGTTACAGCCTAAAAGAACAAAGTATCGTAAGGTACAAAAAGGTAGAATGAAAGGTAATTCCCAAAGAGGGCACTTACTTTCTAATGGTATGTTCGGAATCAAATCCATGGATTCCTCTTTTCTGACTTCACGTCAAATTGAAGCTGCGCGTATTGCTGCAACTCGTTTTATGAAAAGAGAGGGTCAACTATGGATTAATATTTTTCCAGACAAACCAATAACGAAGAAACCGCTAGAGGTACGTATGGGTAAGGGTAAAGGTGCCGTAGAATATTGGGCTGCCGTTGTTAAACCAGGGAGAATTATGTTTGAAATAGGAGGAGTTCCATTATCTGTTGCTAAAGAAGCTTTGCGATTAGCGGCACAAAAACTTCCTGTTAAAACTAAATTTGTTATTGCTAGAGATTTCGAAGCATAATTTATAACTATTATGAAACAATCAGAAATAATTAATCTGTCTGTCGCTGATTTACAAGCACAACTTGTTCAATTAAAGAAAGCTTACGCAGAATTAAAAACTGCTCATACAATTTCACCAATCCAGAACCCTCTTCAAATTAGATTAATGAGAAGAAATGTTGCGAGATTGGCAACTGAACTAAGTAAAAGAGACTTACAACAACTGTAATCTGCCGAAAGATGGAAAAAAGAAATTTAAGAAAAGAGAGAATAGGGGTTGTTACTAGCAACAAAATGGAGAAATCTATTGTTGTTTCTGAGACAAGAAAAGTAAAACACCCTTTATACGGTAAATTCGTGTTGAAAACTAAGAAATATGTTGCACACGATGAGTTAAACGACTGCAATATTGGAGATACTGTAAAGATCATG
>JBLIJW010000007.1:0-45904 GCA_047636155.1 Flavobacterium sp.
ATAAAGTAACTACCCCAAATGTTGCGGAAAACAAATCGAGCTCTAAATTCTATAAAATGAATTTGGACGGAACAAATGTTACCGAAGTTTCTGAAACCGACTCGTTACTATCTGACAAAAATATTTCACCTGACTTGAAATTTATGTTAAGCAGTAAAGAGGTGAAAATTGAAAAGATTTTGGGTAAAGATTTTTATCCAGAATTAGATAAATCAAATGTTCAAATATATAATGGTTTGGATTATCGCCATTGGGATACTTGGAATGATGGTACTCACAATCATGTTTTTTATGGCGGAATTCCAGCACCAAACGTAAGATTAAAGGCGCCAATTGACATTATGGAAGGGGAAGCTTTTGATTCTCCTCAAAAACCATTTGGCGGCGACGAAGATTTTATATGGTCGCCAGACAGCAAAAATATTATTTATGTTTCTAAGAAAAAAGTTGGAACGGAATATGCAACCTCAACAAACACCAATTTATACGAATACAATTTAGAAAATAAAACCACAAAAAATTTAACCGAATCTAATTTAGGATACGATACCAATCCTACGTTTTCTCCAACTGGAAACTTGACTTGGTTGCAAATGAAACGCGACGGATACGAAGCAGATAAAAACGATATAATTGTTCGTTTTAAAGGAATGGATATTAATCTAACTGCAAATTGGGACAACTCGGTAAATAGTTTTTTGTGGAGTAAAGATGATAAAAGGGTATATTTTACAGCAGCAATTGACGGGACAATACAGTTGTTTGAAGTTAATTTTCCTACCGTTACAAAAATTGCAATTACTATAAAACAAATTACAACGGGAGATTTTGATGTCACGGGAATTGTGGATATTATTAATAATGAAATAATTGTTACAAGAACCGATATGAATCATGCGGCAGAAATTTTTTTATATGATTTAAAAAAGAACTCTTGGAAAAAACTTTCTAAAGTAAATGATGCAACTTATGCTAAATTAAATTTACCAAAATACGAACGCCGTTATGTTACTACAACCGACGGAAAGAAAATGCTGGTTTGGGTAATTCTTCCTCCAAATTTTGATAAAAGCAAAAAATATCCAACTTTATTGTACTGTCAAGGCGGACCACAATCTCCGTTGACACAGTTTTATTCTTTTCGTTGGAATTTTTCTTTAATGGCTTCGCAAGGTTATATTGTAGTTGCGCCAAATCGTCGCGGAATGTATGGTTTTGGTCGCGAATGGAACGAACAAATTTCTAGAGATTGGGGCGGACAAGTAATGCAAGATTATCTTTCTGCGATTGACGATGTAGCAACAGAAAAATATGTAGACAAAGCAAGATTAGGTTGTGTTGGTGCAAGTTATGGCGGATATTCTGCTTTCTTTTTAGCAGGAAATCACAACAACCGTTTTAAAACTTTTATTGCACACGATGGCGTTTTTAATACCCAAAGTATGTTTGGAACTACAGAAGAAGTTTTCTTTTCTAATTGGGATTTTGGTGGAAATTATTGGGATAAAAATAATGCAATCGCGCAAAAAGCATTTATAACTTTTAACCCAATTACGCACGTAGATAAATGGAATGCCCCAATATTAATTTTCCAAGGAGGAAAAGATTTTCGTGTTCCAATTGGGCAATCTTTGGAAGCTTTTCAAGCAGCACAATTGCGTGGTATAAAAAGTAGATTAGTGTATTTACCAGAAGAAAATCATTGGGTTTTACAACCGCAAAATGCACAGGTTTGGCAACGTGAATTTTTTGGTTGGTTGAAAGAAACGTTGTAACTAATTCGAATTTTTAGCCCAGATTACAGCGGTATCCTTTTGCGAAATGCAATGAGAAAAAGATATAGCGGAAAGCTGGAATTAGCTTCAGAAAGAAATAAAAAACCCCGATTTCGAAAGATATCGGGGTTTTTCTTAGGCTATATACTAAAATTTAGTATCTGTAGTATTCTGGTTTAAATGGTCCAGAAACCTCAACACCAATATAATCTGCTTGTTCTTTACGTAAGGTTTCTAACTCAACGCCTAGTTTAGCTAAGTGTAACATGGCAACTTTTTCATCTAAATGTTTTGGTAACATATAAACGTCATTGTCATAGTTTGCGCTATTTTTCCATAATTCAATTTGCGCTAATGTTTGGTTTGTAAATGAGTTACTCATTACAAAACTAGGATGTCCTGTTGCGCAACCTAAATTTACTAAACGACCTTCTGCCAAAACGATAATGTCTTTTCCATCAATAGTGTATTTGTCTACTTGTGGTTTGATTTCGTTTTTAGTATTTCCATAATTACCGTTTAACCAGGCCATATCAATTTCGTTATCAAAGTGACCAATATTACAAACGATAGTTTTATCTTTCATTGCACGGAAACTTTCTTCCATAACAATATCTTTATTTCCTGTAGAAGTAATTACGATATCTGCTGTACCAATTACAGTAGCCAATTTCTTAACTTCAAACCCATCCATTGCAGCTTGTAAAGCACAAATCGGGTCAATTTCTGTAACAGTTACAATTGAACCTGCACCTTTAAAAGAAGCAGCTGTACCTTTACCAACATCACCATAACCACAAACAACAACGCGTTTTCCTGCAAGCATAATATCTGTTGCACGACGAATTGCATCTACTGCAGATTCTTTACAACCGTATTTATTGTCAAATTTCGATTTTGTAACCGAATCATTCACATTAATAGCTGGCATTGGCAATGTTCCTGCTTTTACTCTTTCGTATAAACGGTGAACACCAGTTGTAGTTTCTTCTGATAGACCTTTAATTCCGTCAACTAATTCTGGATATTTATCAATAACCATATTTGTTAAATCTCCACCATCATCTAAAATCATGTTCAATGGTTTTCTGTCTTCACCAAAAAACAAAGTTTGCTCAATACACCAGTCAAAATCAACTTCGTTTAAGCCTTTCCAAGCGTAAACCTGAATTCCTGCAGCAGCAATTGCAGCAGCAGCTTGATCTTGAGTTGAGAAAATATTACAAGAACTCCAAGTAACCTCAGCTCCAAGTGCAATTAATGTTTCAATTAAAACTGCTGTTTGAATAGTCATGTGTAAACAACCAGCAATTCTTGCGCCTTTTAACGGTTGTTCGTTTTTATATTCTTCGCGAAGTGCCATTAAACCTGGCATTTCTGCTTCTGCTAATTCAATTTCTTTTCTTCCCCAAGCCGCAAGCGAAATGTCTTTCACTTTAAAAGCTACATAAGGTAATGTCTGTGTACTCATCTATTATGTATATTTGTGTTATAAATTTCATGCAAAATTACAGAATAACTTTCTAAAATCTAAGTAATTTCTGTTATTTTGTGAAATGTTTAATTCTCTAAATAGTTGAAAAACAATATACTGTTTTTTTAAAAGCCATTTCTCGCTGTTCGTTACAAGAAATAATGCCAACAGCTTTTTTTAAAAACCTACAAAACGAGCTTCTTTAGTCGCTGTTTTATAGGCTTAAAAAATAGCCATTTGCACTTATTTATTTTCACTTCCATCAAGGCTAAAACCAAAATTGTACTACAAATGACATTTTATAAAAAGTTCCAAATTAATACCGAAACCCAACTTTATGTCTGGAAAATCACAGAAACATTAAGCGAACTTCAAACTGCTTCTGTTCTTGCAGATAGATCTATAAATCGTTTGAACGGAATGAAATCAGAAAGCCATCAGAAAGGATTTTTAGCCGTTCGTCAATTATTGCAACATCTAAATTATTCCGATTTTGATTTAATTTATGACGCAACAGGAAAACCAAAGCTAACTAAAAATGAAAATTTGCATATTTCTATTTCCCATTCGCATGAATTTTCTGTAATCGGAATTAGTACCAAGCCAATTGGAATTGATTTAGAAAAACAACGCAAAAAAATTCTAACCATCGCTTCAAAATTTTCTACTCAGGAATTATCCCAAAACGATGAACAAAAAAACATTAGGAAATTAACCGTAACCTGGGGAATTAAAGAAGCCATTTTTAAAATAGAAAATAAAGTAGGAATTAGTTTTATAGATCATATTACTGAAAATTCTTTTTCATTAAAAAATAAAACAGGTACAGCCAAATTAAATTTTCTTTCTTTAACCAAGCAATTTGACTTTTATTTTGAAGAATTCGAAGATTATACCTTAGTTTGCGTACACAATCAAAATTCTTAGTGAAAAGTAATTTTTTATGACACCCATTTACAAATCTATTTTAGAGGCCAAAAAAAGTGAATCCAAACTATTGGCAATTCTTTTAGATCCAGAAAAAATAAATATCGAAAACCTTTCTTTGATTGCAAACAAAATTGGCCAATCACCAGCAACGCATATTTTTATCGGTGGTAGTTCTAACCAGAGTTTACAAACAGACAAAATAGTGAGTAGCTTAAAAAAATATACGCAATTGCCATTAGTTTTATTTCCTGGCAATCCGAGTCAAATAACAAATAAGGCAGATGCAATTTTATATTTATCTCTAATTTCAGGTCGAAATCCAGATTATCTGATAGAACATCAAGTTGCCGCTGTTCCTAAACTTAAAACTTCTAATTTAGAAGTGATTTCTACGTCTTATATAGTAATTGATTCCGGCACAGAAACTATGGTATCTAAAATAAGTCAGACAAAACCATTAGATTCTAAAAATATAAATTACATTGTTCAAACAGCGCAAGCAGGAGAATATTTAGGTCATAAATTAATTTATCTCGAAGCTGGAAGTGGAGCAAACAATAAAATTTCTGAAAACACCGTAAATTTGGTTTCTAAAAACACAACTATTCCGTTAATAGTTGGAGGCGGAATGCGTAACTTGCAAGAAATACAAAGCACTTATAATGCTGGAGCAGATATGATAGTTATTGGAACTGCCTTTGAAAATAATTTAAACTTTTTCAATTCATGATAGAAAGTATTTTTAACCAATATAAAGAGGCAACTTCTTTTCAAATTATTCTTGAAGCATTGGTATTTGTATTTGGCATTCTTAGTGTGATTTTTGCGAAAAAAGAAAATATTTTAGTTTATCCAACCGGATTAATTGCAACAGTAATTACTGTTTATTTATTGTACCAGGCAAAATATTTTGGCGACATGACCCTAAATATTTATTATTCTGTAATGAGCATTTATGGATGGTATAAATGGGCAAAAGGAAAAGATGATCACGAACTAGAAATTTCTAGAACCAATTTTTCAGAAAAATTAATTGGTGTCCTAATATTTTTTATCACCATGTTTATTACCTACTTGGTATATGTAGCATTTGACCATCCGTTAGAAAAAGAAAATTATGTAGATATTTTCACTTCGGGTATTTTCTTTACGGCAATGTGGTACATGGCAATTAAAAAACTAGAAAACTGGACTCTTTGGATTATTGGCGACCTAATTGCAATACCATTATTTTGGTATCGCGATTTAAATATGCTTGCCTTACAATATCTTATTTTTACAATATTAGCAATTTTGGCCTATATAGAATGGAAGAAAATCTTAGACAAACAGAAACCAGAATAATAAAAATAGCGATTTTCGGACCAGAATCGACCGGAAAAACAACAATAGCAAAGCAATTGGCAGAAGAATTTCGCACCAATTGGACGCCAGAATATGCCCGTAATTATTTACAAAATTTATGGGAAAAGGAGCAGAAAACTTGTTCTTTCGAGGATATTTTACCAATTGCGGTTGGACAAATAAAATTAGAAAATGAAGCAGTTAAATTGTCTAATGATTATTTATTTTGCGACACCAATTTGCTTACAACAAAATTATTCTCAGATATAAATTATAATAAATGTCCAGAAGAAGTTTCTACAGCTGCAATTGCTCATGAATATGACTTAATTTTTTTGACAGACATTGATATTCCGTGGGTTGCAGACGACTTACGAAGTGCACCAAACAGAAGAGAAAAAGAATTTCAAATTTTTGAAAATAGCTTAACTCAGTTGAAAAAACCGTACTTAAAAATATCTGGAACTAAAGAAGAACGATTTCAAAAAGCTACTGTCATTGTTCAGGAATATACCATGGCTAAAAAACTTGGATTTTCTAATTCTGAATTTATAGAAATATTTAAGAATGAAATTCCGATTGAGAAAATAAAAAATCAATTACATTTTCTTACCAACGGAATTCCAAAAATAAATCTTAACAGACCAGCTACTTTAAATGATGGGATTTTGCCTTTAACAAAAAAAATGGCGCAAGAATATGCCGAATTTTTTGATCTGCAAAAAAACCAAATTGCTATAACTAAGTTTGTTCCTGCATCTGGCGCGGCAAGCAGAATGTTTAAGTTTTTATTGGAGTTTTGTACCAATTTTAATCCAGATGAAGAAACTATAAATAGTTATATAAACAGAACCAAAGAAAAAAATTTAAGCGTGTTTTTGGTGGCCAAAGAAAAATTGGCTTTTTATCCAGAAGTTTTAGCTGAGACCAAAAAATTATATCCCGATTATTCTCAAATGAGTAATGACCAAAAGGAATATTATTTTATAAACACTTTACTGCATTTACCAAAATTTAATTTCGCAAACAAACCCAAAGGTATTTTGCCTTTTCACAGTTATCCAAAGGAAATTAAAACACCAACGGACGAACATCTTGAAGAATGTCTTGGGTATGGAATATCAAAAAAAAGTACTAATTTACATTTTACGGTTTCCCAAGAACACCAAGTTTTATTCGAAAAAGTAGTAAAAGAATTTCTAGAAAAAAATCCAGTTGCAGCCCAAATAGATGTAAGTTATACTTTTCAACACAAACGAACAGATTCTATTGCATTATCCATAGATAATTCTTTTTTTAAAGACAAAAACAATCATTTGGTTTTTCGGCCTGGCGGACATGGAGCTTTAATAGAAAACCTAAATGAATTACATTCTGACATCCTTTTTGTCAAAAACATCGATAATATAGCTATTAATAATTCTGAAAATAATTCGCTTTACAAAAAAGCCTTAGCAGGAATTTTAATTACTTATCAAAAAGAAATTTTTGATTGTATTTCCGTTTTAAAATCCGAAGAACCGGTTGCAATTAATTCTGAGATTATTCTATTTATTGAAGAAAAACTCAACATTATTCTTCCAGAAAATTTTGAAAAATTTACAACAGAAAATCAAAAAAAGGTTTTATTTTCAATTTTAAATCGACCTATTCGAGTTTGCGGAATGGTAAAAAACGAAGGAGAAACTGGTGGCGGACCATTTTGGGTAACTAATAAACGAGGAGAGAATTTCTTACAAATTATAGAAGAATCTCAAATTAATACAAAAGACGAAAAGCAACTTAAAATTGTAAAACGAGCTACACATTTTAATCCGGTAGATTTGGTTTGCGGAATTTTAGATTATCAAGGAAACAAATTTGACTTAACCAAATTTGTGAACAAAAGTCAAGGATTTGTAGTAGAAAAAAATAAAGATGGCAAAGCTTTAAGAGCATTCGAACTTCCTGGTTTATGGAATGGCGCAATGGCAAAATGGATTACTATTTTTGTAGAAGTTCCGTTGTTTACTTTCAATCCTGTTAAAACAGTAAACGATTTACTTAAACCAGCACATCAATATTCGGAATAAATAGTAAAAGAAAGGAAAGGAAAAATCGTCTTCAGAAAAAATGGAAAAAGAAATAATATTAAAAGAAGTTACTTATAAAGCAGTTCGAAGTTCTGGCGCTGGAGGACAAAACGTAAATAAGGTTTCCTCTAAAGTAGTTCTGACGTTAGATGTTTCTGCATCCAATGGATTTTCTGACGAAGAAAAAGAATTGCTTATTAAAAAATTACAATCTAAGTTAACACAAGAAAACATCTTAATTTTAAATTGCGATGAAGATAGAAGTCAGTTTAAAAATAAAGAAATTGTAACCAAACGATTATTCACTATTCTTCAAAATGCCTTAAAAGTTGCCAAACCCAGAAAAGCAACTAAAACGCCGCGTTCGGTAATTGAAAAACGATTGAAAAACAAAGCAACAAAATCTATCACCAAACAAAATCGAAAAAAACCAGATGTATAAAATTTGAAATTCTTTTTGGATATTTAAAATTTATACCTTTATCTTTGCATCGTCTCAAAAAAGGGGTGCTAAATTTATTTTTGGCTGAGATTATACCCAATGAACTTAGAACAGGTAATGCTGTTTAAGGAAATGTGATTCCATAGAGTGCACGCTACTGGCAATTCACGGTACATTTTTAATTTTTAAAAACCAGAATAATTACCTCTTTTTATTCGTATAATTTATTTACGGATGGAAATTTTATTCAAAACTATTGCACAAAAAAAGAGCCAAACTTGGCGTCTTTTTTCTATTCTTTTTTTTCTATTTTCTTTCTCTATTTTCGCACAACAAAAAGTTGTCGACTCTGTTAAAACTAATGCTTTAGAAGAAGTTTTAATTTCCTCAATTAGAGCAACCACCAAAACACCAATTAGTTTTAGCAACGTGAGCAAAGAGCAAATTGCACCACGAAATTTAGGGCAAGACATTCCTATTTTATTAAATTATTTACCGTCTGTGGTAACTACTTCTGATGCTGGAAATGGCGTTGGTTATACAGGAATTCGTGTTCGTGGTTCAGATGCAACAAGAGTAAATGTTACCATAAACGGAATTCCCTACAACGATTCTGAAAGTCACGGAACTTACTGGGTAAACATGCCCGATTTTGCGTCGTCTGTAGAAAGTTTGCAATTGCAACGCGGCGTAGGAACTTCTACAAATGGAGCTGGTGCTTTTGGTGCAAGTTTAAATTTATTAACCGATTCCTTTTCTAAAAATCCTTCGGCAGAAGTTTCTGCTTCTGCAGGAAGTTTCGGAACAGTTAAAAACACTGTAAAATTTAGCACCGGTTTAATGAAAGACGGATTTGAAATTGCCGGACGTTTATCCAAAATAGAGTCCGACGGTTTTGTAGATCGTGGCGCAAGCGATTTAAAATCGTACTTTTTACAAGGAACGTATGTCGGAAAAACAACTTTAATCAAATTCTTGGCTTTTGGCGGTAAAGAAAAAACCTACCAATCTTGGAACGGGATTGATGCCGAAACTTTAGCGACTAACAGACGTTTTAATTCTGCCGGAATTTATACTGACGAATTTGGAGCTACTCGTTTTTATGACAACGAAACAGACAACTACCAGCAAGATCATTTGCAGTTGTTATGGAACGAAAAAATTAATAAAAATTGGAGTACTAACTTTGCCTTGCATTATACCAAAGGAAAAGGATACTATGAAAATTATAAAGAAGATGCCGATTTTGAAGATTATAGTTTAACTCCTATTGTAATTCAAAATACAACGATTAACAGCACCGATTTAGTTCGTCAAAAATGGTTAGATAACGATTTTTATGGCTTTACTTTTTCAACAAATTACCAAACTAAAAAAGTAGATTTTGTATTTGGTGGCGGTTATAATAAATACGAAGGCGACCATTACGGAAAAGTAATTTGGGCCAGATATGCTTCGACCAGTGAGTTAGGTGACCGTTATTATGACGATTTTGGAAACAAAACTGACGGACATATTTATGCTAAAATCAATTATTTTATTACAGATAAATTAAGTTTATTTGGTGATTTGCAATACCGAAATGTGAACTATAAAGCCAACGGAGTTCAAGCAAATTTTGTAAACGATACCTTTAACTTTTTCAACCCAAAAGCAGGTTTGAGTTATTTTGTAAATGCCAAACAAACTTTTTATTTCTCATTCGCCAGAGCAAATCGCGAACCAAATAGAACCGATTACGAAGGCGGAAATGCCCGACCAGAAAAACTAAATGATTTCGAATTGGGTTGGCGTTATAACTCCGAAAAAGTACAATTCAATACCAATATTTATTATATGGCATACCGAGATCAATTAATTTTGACAGGAAATTTAGACGACGTAGGAAGTCCGATACGATCAAATAGCGAAAAAAGTTATCGTTTAGGTTTAGAAGTAGATGCTACCATTGCTTTGAATGAACAATTTACTATCCGACCAAATTTTACCATCAGCGCGAATAAAAATGTTGATTTGAATGTAGCAGGCGTAAATGTTGGCACCAAAGACATTGCTTATTCTCCGAATTTAATTGTAGGAAATGTTTTGAATTACCAACCGATTAAAAATTTAAACATTGCACTACTTTCTAAATTTGTAGGCGAACAATTTTTAAATAACATTGAATTGCCAGAAGCTAAGTTGAATGATTATTTTGTGAACGATTTTAATGTGAGTTATGAAATTGCAACCAAACGTATTTTCAAATCGATAAGTTTGAATCTTTTGGTTAATAATGCATTCAACAAAACCTATGTTTCTAACGGATACATGTACGATATTTATCCATATTATTACCCGCAAGCCGGGACCAATTTTTTAATAGGAAGCACTTTTAGATTTTAAAGAGAAAGTTGAAAACCGCTTGCCCTTTGTAAGCGGTTTTTTTAAATATTTTTTAATCTTCTCTTCCATTCTAACATTTTAAAACTTTCAGTATCTTAACGATATCCTAAATGATTTTCATTTTCAACTAACAAAAAGTACATTTGTATATACAAATAACGTTATTATGGAAAATAAATTAAAAATTCAAATATGGTCAGATATCATGTGCCCATATTGTTATATAGGAAAAAGACGAATTGAAGGCGCGTTAGAAAAATTTCAGTTTAAAAATAATGTAGAAATTGAATGGAAAAGTTTTGAATTAGATGCTAATTTTCCTGAAACTTCTGATGAAAACATAGTAGATCATTTGGCTACTAAATATAGAAAAGATACTACTTGGGCAAAAGAAATGATAGAAAATATGACCCAAAATGCAAAAAATTCTGGTTTAGATTTTCATTTCGAAAAAGCAATTTTAGCCAATTCACATAATGCACATCGCTTGTTGCATTTTGCAAAAAAACATAATTTAGGTGATGCTTTAAAAGAACAATTGCTTAAAGCTTATTTAACAGATGGTAAAAATGTGAATGATTTTAAAACTTTAAGTCTAATAGCAGAAAAAGTAGGTTTACAAAAATCTCAAATTGAAGAAGTTTTACATTCTAATAAATTTACTGAAGAAGTAAAAATGGATATTGCAACTGCTCAAGAAATCGGAGTGCAAGGTGTTCCGTTTTTTGTTTTTGATAATAAATATACAATATCTGGTGCGCAACCAGAGGAAATATTTTTACAAACATTGAATAAAGTTTGGGAAGAAGGATCTTTTACTTCTACAATACAAAGCTTAAATTCCTCTGATTTTGAAAGTTGCGGAATAAATAGTTGTGATTAATTTCCTTTGCGACTAAAATTAAAAATCCATTTACTTACTTTAAATGGATTTTTTTTAAAACTTTAGATAATTAAATAGGTGATTTCTTACAAAATTAAAAAAATTTACCCTAGATGTTAAAGTTTTATGTAGTTTGTCGAAAAATGATAAATACATATAAAATAGTAATGTTAAGATAACAATTTTTTTTAACATTGAATAAATATTTAACTTTAATCTAAATCTTTTATGAAAAAATTAATTTTATCCGTAGTTGTATTGTCGATTTTGTTCAGCTGCCAAAATGAAGAAACAACAATAGATTCTTCGCTTGTTAACAAATCCGCAGAAAGAAGTTGTGCTTCTACAGAAGTTTTAGAAAGACAATTAAAAGAAAATCCTGAGTTGGCTTTGAGAATGAACAAAATTGAAGAGTTTACAGCTGTTGCAATGGCAGAAAATAGAATTGTTAACGGACGAATTGAGATTCCGGTTGTAGTAAATGTATTATACAGAACTACTGCAGAAAATATTTCTCTATCCCAAATTCAATCACAAATTGATGCTTTAAATAATGACTTCAATGCTTTAAATTCAGACTATAATAGCGTTCCAGCATTATTTTCTGGAGTAAAAGCTAATGTAGGAATTACATTTGTATTAGATCAAGTAGTAAGAAAATCTACAACTAAATCTTCTTGGGGAACAAGAGATCTTATGAAAAACGGAAAAAGAGGAGGTATTAATGCAACTTCTCCGGCTACAAAATTAAACCTTTGGGTATGTACAATTGGTGGTGGAATTTTAGGTTATGCCCAATTTCCTGGTGGTTCCGCAAGCACGGATGGTGTTGTAATTGACTCTAAATATGTTGGCCTTTCAGGTTCTGCAAATGCACCATATAATCTAGGAAGAACTGCAACTCATGAAGTTGGACATTGGATGAATTTACGCCACATTTGGGGTGATACAACTTGTGGAAGCGACTTAGTTTCTGACACGCCAACGCACAACACAGCAAATTACGGTGACCCTACTTATCCCCAAAACAGTACTTGTGCAGGAAATCCTGTTGAGATGACAATGAACTATATGGATTACACAGATGACAACGCAATGTATATGTTTTCAATTGGTCAAAAAGAGAGAATGGATGCATTATTTGTTGTTGGCGGAATTAGATCTTCTTTTAGAAACTAGTTTTATTTTAGAAACTGGTTTTAAAATTTATAAAAATGCCCTAAATATTAAATTATTTAGGGCATTTTCATTTAGATCAATTCGTATAATTCGTATAAAAGAATATTAAAAAAAAGCGATTAATTTTTCAAAAAAAGAATTAAACAAACTACAACATCGCATCTGGCAAAAAAAGATTAAACCTATTCTTTAATTAAAAACACGAATCAAGTTACCATTAACTTCTACCCTATATGCTTTTAATGGATATTGCTTTCCTGCAGCTTGACCAGTAAATAAGTTGTACGAAGCATCGTCGCAAGGACAAACTGCAGTAGAACTATTTAATACTAAACTCGAACAAGATGAAAATGCTTGATTTGGACAACTGCCATCAAAAGCTAAAATTCCGGTTCCGTTATTAAATAAAATAACGCCATTTGTTGGAGCACCATTTTGAAAAACACGAATACTGTTTCCAGTAAATTTAAGTCCAGAATATAAAGGCAAATTAGTATTTACTTCAAATGTAAATTGGTAATTTGGCAAATACGGATTTTGATTATTAAAACTTCCTCCATCGCAACTGCTGATTAGTATCGATAAAAAAAATAAAAAAAGAATAGGTAATTTATTCATAAAAATATTTAAAAAAATGCGTTAGAAAAGTTAATTTAGTTAACTTTGTTTGAAGCAAAAAACAAAAATAGACAAATACGATTAAATACTATATCTTTGAAAAAAGAATCCCAGCCAGTTTGGGATTTTTTCTATTTTATAAAAACGTCTATTTTACATTTTTGGTATAATCTATTAGTAAAAATCCCAATTTCGAAATTTTTTTGAATTTTCGAAACCAACAAATAAAGAAAATTATGAGTAATGTATCTTATTATACAGCAGAAGGTTTAAAAAAATTAAAAGAAGAATTAGACCATTTAAAAAGTATTGAAAGACCAAAAGCATCTGCAGATATTGCAGAAGCTAGAGACAAAGGTGATTTATCTGAAAATGCAGAATACGATGCCGCAAAAGAAGCACAAGGCTTACTAGAAATGCGAATTTCTAAAATGGAAGAAACCTATTCAAACGCTCGACTTATTGACGAATCACAGTTAGACCTTTCCAAAGCTTTGGTATTATCTAATGTGAAAATCAAAAATCAGGCTAACGGAATGGAATTGAAATATACTTTAGTTGCAGAAAGTGAAGCCGACTTAAAAACCGGAAAAATATCTGTCACATCACCAATCGGAAAAGGCCTTTTAGGAAAATCTGTTGGCGATGTTGCAGAAATAATTGTTCCAAACGGAACTATAATATTTGAAATTTTAGAGATTTCAAGAGATTAAATTTTTAGATCTACAATACTATAGCCATTTTTTAGTTACTATTAAAAGTGGCTTTTTAAATTTAAAAAATATGAGTTCTGTATTTACAAAAATAATTAACAGAGAAATACCTTGTTATAAGGTAGCAGAAACCGAAGAATTTCTTGCTTTTTTAGATGTTAATCCAAATGCAAAAGGCCATACTCTTTGTATCCCAAAGCGCGAAATTGATAAAATATTTGATTTAGATGACGTTTCTTTTTCTTCCTTACTTTTATTTTCTAAAAAAGTAGCAACCGCTTTAGAAAAAACAATTTCATGCAAACGAATCGGAATGTCTGTAATTGGTTTAGAAGTTCCGCATGCGCATGTGCATCTAATTCCGCTTCAAACTATGGACGATATGCGTTTTATCAACAAAATAAAGTTAACACATGAAGAGTTTACTGATTTAGCTTCTGCCATTTCTAAAAATATGTAATGTTTTGAAAACTTTAATTTCCTTTTTACTATTATTTTGTATTGCTACGTTTGGCCAAAGCACTTCTCCGTTTTCAGAAATTGACAAGAAAATGGATGCCATTCCTGAAGATTCCGAAAAATCTACCGCATTAATTGCCCAATATATTCGTACAAATTTTGATGCCACTAACGATCAAATACGCGCGGCATTTTATTGGACAGCAAGTTCTATTTCCTACGATTACGAAAATAGATACGCAATAAATTTTAATGAAACTACCGAACAAAAAATTGAAAAAAGTTTAAAGACTAGAAAAGGTATTTGTACTAATTATGCCGAAACTTTTCAGGATATTTTAACAAAATTAAAGATTGAATCTGTAATTGTTGAAGGTTATACAAAACAAAGCATGCAAGTTGCTAGTATTGGCCATGTTTGGAATGCTGTTAAAACAGATAACGATTGGTATTTTTATGATTGTACTTGGGCTTCTGGCGCGATAATTAAAAATAAATTTGTCAAAAAACTCAACAATATTTACTACAAAGCAAACCCAACAAAATTAATTGCTTCGCACATGCCATTTGATTATATGTGGCAACTATCAGGATATCCGATTAGTAATTCGCAGTTTATTTCTGGAAACTATTTTATCGACAGATCTAAACCACCCTATGATTATTATGGAGAAATTGAACGATACAAAAATGCTGCTTTTAAATTAAAGTTAGAAAAAACAATCCAACGAATTGAAGCTTCTGGGGTGAAAAACGACTTAATTTTTAACAGATTAGCATCTAAAAAAGCAGAGTTAGCAAATCAAAATCAGAACAACACGATTGATTTAATTAACAGTGTTGTTGCCGAATTTAACGAGGCAGTAAAACTATACAACAACTTCATAAATTACAGAAATGCCGGATTTAAGCCAGCTTTTTCAGATGCCACAATATTAGAAATGATTGAAACGCCTAGAGGAAAAATAGGAAGTTGCAAAAAAGTTTTAGATAATATTACTGATGTTGATACTGCAAACCAATCGATGTTTAATGGATTAAAAAGATCGGTGATCAGCCAATATAAGGATACCAAACTACAATATGAATTTGTTCAAAAATATCTTGCGGCAGATAAATCAGAACGTAAAAGATTAATGGGGAAAAAAAGTGTTTTTGGATTGAGATAAAATACAATTACTTAAACTTGGTTTTTCTTATAAACTATTTGTATAGTAGTTCCTTTATCTAACTCCGACTGTAAAACTCTTATTTTACCTTTATGGTATTCTTCTACAATACGTTTTGTTAGCGATAAGCCTAAACCCCATCCACGTTTTTTAGTGGTAAATCCTGGTTCAAAAACTTGTCTAAATTGATTTTTTGGTATTCCTTTCCCACTGTCAATCACCTTAATTTTTACCACATTGTTGTCTGATTCCAATTCTAATCGCAGATTTCCTTTTCCTTTCATGGCATCAATAGAATTCTTCATTAGATTTTCTATTGTCCAACTATGCAATTCTGGATTTATAGCGATAAATATTGGAGATTTTGGCGCTTTTATGCTAAAATTTATCTGTTTAGAAAATCGAGATTTAAGGTAATCAAACGACTGCAAGGTTTCTGCAATAATATCTTTTTGCTCTAAAACTGGCTCCGATCCTATTTTCGAAAATCTATCGGTAATTGTTTGCAATCGATTAATGTCTTTTTCAATTTCAGAAATCGTAGTTTCATCTACATTATCTGCCTTCATGATTTCTACCCAACCAATTAAGGAAGATAATGGCGTTCCTATTTGATGCGCAGTTTCTTTAGCCATTCCGGCCCAAAGTTTATTTTGTGTTGCCATTTTAGTACTTTTATAAAAATTATAAACCACAGTGCCAAACAAGAAAATAATAAGCAAAAGCGCCAAAGGATAATATTTCAATTTATTTAATAAAGAAGAATCACCATAATACAAATACTGAAATTTTCCTTCGTCGTATTTTATCTTTATTGGTTCGTTTTCTTTTTTAAGTTCGTTCCAAAAGGCATATAATTGCAACGAATCTTGCACAATAGTTTCGTTGATATTGGCCTGATTAATTATGGCATTTCTTTCCGTAAGTATTAATGGCATAGTAGTATTGCTTGAAAGTACTTCTTGATTTAGTTCGATATTATCATTCTCTAAATCGGCCTGAATTAAAGATTTTTGAGCTGCTGCCCAAATTTCCATTTTTAATCGTTCTTCATTTTTAAATGTCTGAAAAAAGGTATAAGTATTCCATAAAATTAGAATAACTATAACAAAAGATGCGATAATAATTAGCCAGCGATAGTTGTTTCGGTTATCAGAAAACTGCATGAATTTTTTTTTAAAAGTACTTAAAAATTGTCGTTTTTTAAAAATATATAATGGTATTAAGCGCATTACTGTATATAACTTTGGTATAAGGTAAATTATTGTTAATCTGATTTGGAATTTTAAAAAAGGTACCTCTTTTCTGTATGAATTTTCTACCTTTGTAAAAATACTATAATTTTATGCTTACAATTGATCCTAAAACCATTTCACCAGCAAAAGTGCAAGGTTATTTACAAGGTGCAATCGCTCCAAGACCAATCGCTTTTGCAAGCACGATGGATAAAAATGGCATTCCGAATTTGTCTCCATTTAGTTTTTTTAATGTGTTTAGTAGCAATCCTCCAATTTTAGTTTTTTCGCCCGCAAGACGCGGGCGTGATAATACGGTTAAACATACTTTAATAAATTGCGAAGCCACAAAAGAAGTCGTAATTAATGTAGTAAGTTATGATATGGTGCAACAAATGTCTTTATCAAGTACAGAATATCCAGAAGGCATAAATGAATTTGAAAAAGCAGGATTTGAGATGCTAAAATCTGATGTAATCAAACCTTTCCGTGTAAAAGAAAGTCCGGTGCAACTTGAGTGCAAAGTGAATGAAATTATTGCTTTAGGGACAAAAGGCGGAGCAGGAAATTTAATAATTTGTGAAGTTTTAAAGATACATATCGATGAATCAATTTTAGATGAAAATGGCGCTATTGATCCTATAAAAATTGATTTGGTTTCTCGCCTTGGCGGAAATTGGTATTCTCGTGCAAATAAAGGTTTGTTTGAAGTAGAAAAACCTTTGGCAACATTAGGAATTGGAGTAGATTCTATACCAAATAAAATAAAGGCTAATCCAGTTTTTAATGGTAACGATTTAGGTAAATTAGGAAACATTGAATGTTTGCCAAGCAAAGAAGAAATTAGTATATTTGTGAAAGGGAATTTTGAAATAAAAGCTGTTTTAAGTGCTGATGATAGAGAAAAGCTTTGCCAATTGGCCAAAACATATATCGATAAAAATGAAATAAACACGGCTTGGAAAGTGCTTTTAGCAGAAAAATAAAATTAAATAATTATGGAAGTAGCAGGAAAAATTAAAGTAATAAATGCAGAACAACAAGTAAGTGCTTCATTTAGAAAAAGAGAATTAGTTGTAACAACAGAAGAACAATACCCGCAGTTTATAAGTATAAATTTTGTACAAGATAAATGCGATTTATTAAACAACTTTCATGTGGGGGAAGAAGTTAAAGTAGGTATAAACTTACGTGGAAGAGAATGGTTAAGTCCACAAGGGGAAACTAAATTTTTTAATGATATACAAGGTTGGAAAATTGATAAAGTTGCCACGCAAACTGCTCAATCGCAAGCAATGCCGCCAGTTCCTCCTGCGGAAGCTTTTGCTCCGGCAAATGATTTTAAAGAAGAGGAGCACGACGATTTGCCTTTTTAATTGAAGAAGTAGAATTATAATTTTAAGGAGTTTAGATAATTGAGAATAAAATATTTGCTCAATTATCTAAACTTTATATTAAAAAGATTATTTTGAATTGAAGCATGTATTATTTATCTAAAGACTTATATTTTCCACCCGTAGAAAGTTCTTCACCAGAAGGAATAATTGCGGTTGGTGGCGATTTATCTATTCCGCGTTTGCTTTTAGCTTATGAAAACGGAATTTTCCCGTGGTACGATTCAGACGATCCAATAATTTGGTGGTCGCCACCCAAGAGAATGGTTGTTTTTCCAGATAAATACAAAATTCCTAAAAGTATGCGTAATATTTTGAATCAAAAAAAATTTATAATTACTGTAAATACTTGTTTTACTAGAGTAATAAAAAATTGTCAAAAAACGATTCGTAAAGGTCAAAATGGAACTTGGATAACAACGGACATTATTAGAGCATATACTAAATTACACGACTTAGGAATCGCAAAGTCCGTAGAAGTCTGGCAGCGCAATACAACAAATGATGAATTAGAATTAGTTGGTGGTTTATACGGCTTAGACTTTGGAACTGTATTTTGCGGAGAAAGTATGTTTTCTAAAGTTAATAACGCAAGTAAGGTTGCATTTATTAGTTTGATTGAACATCTCAAGAAAGAAAAATACGATTTGCTAGATTGCCAAATTCATAATGATCATCTAGAAAAATTAGGCGCTATTGAAATTCCTAGAGAAGAATTTTTAGAAATTTTAAAAAAGTAAAAACAAAAAAAATCCCGAAATAATTCGGGATTTTTTATAATTTATAAAATTAGAAATTATTTCAACTTCTTTTTAACCATAACTTCTTGGTATGCTTCAATAATATCTAATTGCTCAATATCATTGTAGTTTTTAATTTGTATACCACAATCATACCCTTTTGCAACATCTTTAACATCGTCTTTGAAACGTTTCAAGGCAGATAATTCTCCTGTAAATACAACTACACCTTCGCGAATAATTCGAATTTTAGAGTTTCTGAATATTTTACCATCCGTTACCATACAACCTGCAATAGTTCCTACTTTAGATATTTTGAATGTTTCTCTAATTTCTGCAGTTCCGGTAATTTCTTCCTTAATTTCTGGAGAAAGCATTCCTTCCATTGCATCTTTTAAGTCATCAATTGCATCGTAAATAATAGAATAGTTACGGATATCTATTTCTTCTTTATCTGCTATTTGACGAGCATTTCCAGCTGGTCTAACATTAAATCCGATAATGATTGCATCAGAAGCAGAAGCCAACATAACATCTGTTTCTGTAATTGCTCCAACTCCTTTATGTATAATATTAATTTGAATTTCTTCTGTAGATAATTTAGAGAATGAGTTAGATAATGCTTCAACAGAACCATCAACATCTCCTTTAAGGATAATGTTTAACTCTTTAAACTGACCTAAAGCAATACGACGTCCAATTTCTGCAAGAGAAACTCTTCGTTGTGTTCTTTCAGATTGTTCTCTCATTAATTGCGTACGTTTTACAGCAATTTGTTTCGCTTCTTTTTCGTCTTCGAAAACATTAAATTTATCTCCAGCCGTTGATGCACCATCTAATCCTAAAATAGAAATTGGTGTAGACGGACCGGCAATTATAATATTATTACCTCGTTCATCATGCATTGCTTTAACTTTACCGTGGTTTTTACCAGCAAGTACATAATCTCCAATTTTTAAAGTTCCAGATTGTACTAATATAGTAGAAATGTATCCACGACCTTTATCTAACTGTGCTTCTACAACAGTACCAACTGCTGGTTTATTTGGATTTGCTTTTAAATCTAGAATTTCAGCTTCCAATAAAACTTTTTCCAACAATTCTTTTACTCCTGTACCTACTTTAGATGAGATATCATGAGATTGGTATTTTCCACCCCAATCTTCTACTAATAAATTCATTGAAGCTAGTTTTTCTTTAATCTTTTCTGGATTAGAGTTTGGCTTGTCAATTTTATTAATAGCAAAAATCATCGGAACGTTCGCCGCTTGTGCGTGACTTATTGCCTCTTTTGTTTGTGGCATGATGTCGTCATCGGCAGCAATTACTATAATTGCAATATCGGTAACTTGTGCACCACGAGCACGCATGGCAGTAAATGCCTCGTGACCTGGTGTGTCTAAAAATGTAATTTTCTGACCGCTATCTAAAGTTACTCCGTATGCACCAATGTGCTGCGTAATTCCTCCAGATTCGCCTGCAATTACGTTTTCTTTTCTGATGTAATCTAGTAAAGATGTTTTACCGTGATCGACATGTCCCATTACGGTAACAATTGGAGCACGAGTTACTAAATCTTCTTCTCTATCTTCTACAACTTCTATAGATTCTTCAATATCTGTTGTAATAAATTCGACTTCATAACCAAATTCGTCTGCAACAATTGTCAAAGTTTCTGCATCCAAACGCTGGTTCATAGTAACCATGATTCCTAATGACATACAAGTTCCGATTACCTTGGTAACTGGTACTTCCATCATAGTTGCAACTTCGCCAACGGTAACAAATTCTGTTACTTTAATAGTTTTATTTCCTTCGTCAATTGCTCTTTGTTCGTCATCAGTACGTTGACGGTGCGAATCTCTTTTATCTCTACGATATTTTGCCGCTTTTGATTTTGAACCTTTACCTTGTAAACGTTCTAGAGTTTCCTTGATTTGATTTTTAACTTCCTCTTCAGTTGGCTCTACTTTTTGAACAATAGCAGGTCTTGGACCACGATTAAAGCCTGGTTTATTTGGACCAAATTTATTTGCTCCTTGTCCACCACCAGTAGTTCTTGGTGCATTTGCACCTGGTGCACCTGGTTTAGTAGGAATTCTTTTTCTTTTGTTTTTATTAGCATCTGCATTTGCTTTGCTTCCGCTTGTGATTTTTGGTGTAGAAGTTTTCTTTGGCTTTTCAAATTTTGATAAGTCAATAACTTGCCCGGTTGCTTTAGTTCCAGAAAGTTTAGTATACTTAGTAGTTATAGTTTCGTCTACAGGAGCTTCTGCAGTTGGATTGGAAACTACTTCTTTTTCTTTTGGAGTTTTTTCTTTCGAGATTTCTTTCGGGGTTTCTTTAACAGTAGCTTTTGGCTTTTCTGACGCTATTGGCTTTGCTTTAGTTGGCTGATCTCCTTTTATTTCTCCAGTTTTTGGAGATTCTGCTTGCGGTTCCTTTTTTTCTGGAACAGTTACATTAGGCTGTTCTAATTTAACTTCAGCTGCTGGCTGTACTTTTTCTGCGATTAGTTTTTCTACACTAACAGGTTTTATCGTTGATTTAGGATTTAAATCAATTGTACCAACTTGTTTTGGACCAGAAAGATTTGCCCTTGCCTTAATAACTTCTGTACGTTGGCGGTTTTGCTCTTCTTCTTTGCGTTTGTCCTCAAATTCTTTTTCACGTTCCAAACGAAGTGCTTCTTTTTCCTTTTTAATCTCTTCACCTACATCTTTTGAAGCTTCTTTTTTCCCCTTATCGCCAGCAAATTGATTTTGCAGAATACCGTATTCACCACTAGAGATTTTAGTGTTTGGATTGGACTCAACGGAAATACCTTTTTCCTTGAGAAAATCTACTGCTCTATCTAGCGAGATATTTAATTCTCTTAAAACTTTGTTTATTCTTATTACTCTTTCTTCAGACATAAAATCTTTTTAAATAACCTTTTTTATTGTTGTGTTGTATGGTTTTGAAAGTTAAGAATTAATCCTCAAATTCTTGTTTCAAAATATTCATTACTTCTTGTATTGTTTCTTCTTCTAAATCAGTTCTTCTAGCTAGGTCAGCAACATCTTGCTTTAAAATACTACGAGCAGTATCTAAACCAATTTTTGCAAATTCAGCGATAACCCACGCTTCAATTTCATCAGAAAACTCTGTCAATTCAACATCGTCTTCTTCTACAGGACTTCCTTCACGGATAACATCTAGTTCATAACCAGACAACTGACCTGCTAATTTAATATTTTGACCGCCGCGTCCAATTGCTTTTGAAACTTCTTCTAATTTTAAGAACACTTCTGCTCGTTTTGTTTCCTCGTCAATTTTAACTGAAGAAACTTTTGCAGGACTTAAAGCTCTTGTAATTAGTAAAGATGCATTAGTTGTATAGTTAATTACATCAATATTTTCGTTCCCAAGTTCGCGCACAATTCCGTGAATTCTTGAGCCTTTCATACCAACACAAGCTCCAACCGGATCAATACGATCATCGTAAGAATCTACAGCTACTTTTGCTTTTTCGCCAGGAATTCTCACCACTTTTTTAATCATAATTAAACCGTCAAATACTTCTGGAATTTCTTGTTCAAATAATTTTTCCAAAAACACTTCAGACGTTCTTGACATTATTATTTGAGGTTTATTACCTTTAAGCTCAACACTTTCAATAATACCTTTAACATTATCTCCTTTTCTGAAAAAATCAGATGGAATTTGCTTTTCTTTTGGTAAGATAATTTCATTACCTTCATCGTCTACTAAAATTACAACTCTCGGACGTACATGATGCACTTCTGCTGTGTAAATTTCTCCAATAATATCTTTAAACTGCTTGTATAAATTGGTATTATCGTGTTCATGAATTTTAGAAATTAAATTTTGACGCAAAGCTAAAATAGCTCTTCTACCTAAATCAATTAATTTCACTTCTTCAGAAACTTCTTCGCCAATTTCAAAATCGGCTTCAATTTTTCTTGCTTCTGTTAACGTGATTTCTTCATTTTCTAAATCTAAATCATCATCTGCAACAATCACACGTCTTCTCCAGATTTCCATATCACCTTTATCCGGATTAATAATAATATCAAAATTATCATCCGAACCATATTTCTTCTTTAAGGCATTTCTAAAAACATCTTCTAAAATCGCCATTAGCGTAACTCTATCTATCAGTTTGTCGTCTTTAAACTCTGAGAATGAGTCGATTAATGCAATATTCTCCATTATTTTTATTAATTAAAATTTACTGTAACCACTGCTTGCTTAATATCTTCGTAAGGAATTTCCTTTATTTTTTGCACAGTTTCTTTACCTTTTCCTATTTTTTTTGGTTCTCTCGCTTCCCAAGTCAACGTTATATTTTCTTCTGTTGCTTGGATTAATTCTGCTTCAATTTTTTCTTCTTGGAGCTGAACAATTAAAGTTCGACCGATATTTTTAATATACTGTCTTTTCAATTTCAATGGAGATCCAACCCCAACAGAAGCTACTTCTAATGCATAATCAACTTCTTCTCTATCTAGATTATTTTCGATTGCCCGACTTATATCAATACAATCTTGAAGCTGCACACCTTTATCGCCGTCCAAAGTTACAATAATTTTGTAACTATCTGAAATTGTTATATCTATTAAAAAAATATCCGACCTGTCTGTAAGCGCTTCATTTAACAGCGCAAAAACCTTATCTTTAAATGTCATATTTTTATAAAAAGAGGCACGCAATGCGTGCCTCATTATTCCTGTTTTCTTAAAATAATGGTGCAAAGATACAAATTTTTTCGCAATTAAAAAAAAGTAAGTACTTCTTAAAAAATCGTATCTTTATATTTGAGTTATAATTAGAAACTACTATTTCAAAATTTTACATCTTATGAAAAAAATACTGATCCCAACTGATTTTTCCAAGCACGCAGAATATGCCTTAAAAGTAGCAGCACAAATTGCTCGTAAAAATGAAGGTGAAATTATTTTGTTACACATGCTCGAATTACCTCATCAAGGAAGTGACGCTTTAGGAAGCGGTTCGGACATACCTGAATTAATGTTCTTTAAAAATGCAGCCATAAAACGATTAGAAGATCTAATGGATCACGAATGCCTTGCCGGCTTAAAGGTTTCAGAAATAATTCAATTTGAATTGGCTTTTGAAGGAATTTTGGATATTAGTAAAAAAAATCAAGTAGATTTGATAGTTATGGGGTCGCATGGCGCAAAAGGATTTAAGGAAATGTTTGTTGGATCTAATGCTGAAAAAGTAGTGCGGAATTCAGAAATTCCAGTTTTAATTATAAAGAAAGAAGAAGATATCTTTGATGTAAAAGATTTTGTTTTTGCATCTGATTTTAGCGAAGAAATCAAAAAACCATTTGCTAAAGCAATTGAGTTTTCAAAAAAATTTAATTCAAATCTGCATTTAGTTACAATTAATACCCCAAATAATTTTAAAACTTCCAAAGAGGCAGAAGAGTTAATGGAAAACTTTACTAAAGGAATGGATGTTTCTTCTATCACTTTTCATGTGTACAATGATCGGGATGTAGAAAAAGGAATTTTAAATTTTGCAAAAAGTGTTCATGCAGATTTAATTGGAATGAGTACACACGGCAGAAAAGGTTTAGCACATTTTTTTAATGGTAGCATAAGCGAAGACCTTGTTAATCACGCTAAAAGGCCAGTAATTACATTTAAAATATAAATGGCAATTTGTTTTAATAAAAAAATCCTAACTTTTCAGTTAGGATTTTTTCGTTGGTCTACTAGGACTCGAACCTAGAAAGACTGCACCAAAAACAGTTGTGTTACCATTACACCATAGACCAATGACTATTTTACTAGTAACAAAAAACCATAAATTGAAATTACTTTATGCCTTATTGCGGGTGCAAATTTAGAACAAATTTTATTTTAAGCAAATAATTAAGTCACATTTCTTAAAAAAAATTAATTAATCTAACTAAGGATACTATAATCTTTTGATTTTCAACCTAAAATTGTTAGTAACATAAAAAAATGATGTTTAAAGTTAATCGTAGGTTAAAGCGAAGTAAAATGACAAAACATTTGAAATTTCGACTTATTTTTGAATTTTAAAGTCAAAATGAAATACAATTTTAAATATCTTATAATTATAGCAACTATAGTATTAATAGCGCTTTGCACTATTCAGTATTATTTGGTTGCCACTGCTTATGAACATAAAGTTGCGCAATTTAAAATAGAAATTAAAGAAAAGCTAGAAAAGAGTACTGCAAATTTCACTGACTTCGACACCACTTTATTATCAGAAAAAGAAGCGTTTTACACTAAAATTGCACAAAATTATTTGCTAGACCAAAGTTATCGTTGGCAATTAAAAAAACAGATCGCAATTAATAACTTCAGTGCAAAAATGACCAAGCGATTAGAAACTGTACTTCAAGAAGATTTCCCGGATGATTCGTTACGTTTTGCCGTCATAACATCCAAATTTGTGCTGGTGACAAAAGACAATTCCGACACTATTTTTTCAGAAAAACCAAGTATGCAAGCCAAATTGTATGGTAATTTACAATCTTTGAACGATGCATTTTTAGTCCGAAATTATTTAAATACAACAAATTTATCTTATTCAAATTCTGATTATAAATTAATTGTAGAAGACAATTTTTATGTGTCAATAGCCAATTGGAAATGGATAATATTTAAAAGAATGGGATTGGTTTTATTCTTTTCTATCGGATCTATTTTAGTAGTAATTTTAATATTTGCAGCAACAATTAAAGTAGCGTTGCAACAAAAAAAATTGAGTGAAATTAAAACTGATTTTATAAATAATATAACACATGAATTAAAAACTCCTTTAACAACATTGTCAATTTCGACAACAATTTTAGGCAGAAAAGAAGTGTATGAAAACCCAAAAAAGCACGATGATGTTTTAAAAACTATTCACAGACAAACCCAAAGATTAGAGAACATTTTTGATCAGGTTGTAAATAATTCTATTGGGAGTGCAGATATTTCATTACAAAAAGAACCCGTTTCTTTATTTGATTTTTTGAATACGATAGTAACCGATTTTCAAATTTCAAATCCTACTATAAATCTGCAATTTTTAAACCCTATCACAAAAAATATTGCCTTAGATACATTTCATTTTACCACTGCTATTGCCAATGTTCTAGAAAATGCGGTTAAATATGGTGCAACGCAATTAGTATTAAAAACCGATTTACAACAAAAACAATTACATATTGCAATAACAGACAATGGTATTGGTATAGAAAAAAATAAACAAGGTTTGCTTTTTGAGAAATTTTATCGTGTACAACAAGGTAATATTCACACAGTAAAAGGTTTAGGACTGGGATTATACTATGTAAAACAGATAATGAAAGCACACCAAGGAAACGTGCAGCTTACAAGCGATTTTGGAAAAGGAAGTACGTTTATATTAAGTTTACCAGCAACTATCTAAAAAAGCTAAAATGATAAAAAAAACGATTCTTTTGATAGTAATTATATTCATTTTTAATGCTTGTAAAAATTCAAATATCGAAGAAAGTACTTGGAAAAGTGCCATTACAAAAAGCAAAACCATTAATAATATCACGTATTATTTTCCGTCAGATGTTAGTTCAAACAACAGAAAGGAATACATTATGATGTGTCAAAATGCAATTAAGGAGAATTTAAAACTATTAAAAGAAACAACCTTTGAAAATAAAATGGACATTCAATTTCTGCATTCAAGAACAGAAATGAAAAATCGTACCGGAATGGCTGCACAAGGAATGGCTATGTTTGAACAAAACACATTTTATTCTATCTTGAGAATGAAAAATTCTCCAATAATGCATGAAATGAATCACATGATTGCGTTTTACAAATACGGAATACCGCATGAAAATTGGATAGCCGAAGGTTTAGGAACTTTGGCTGGCGGAACTTGCAGTAATTATTCGTTAGAAGAAATTTACCAATATTATTTACAAAGTAATAAATTAATTCCGATGGATATTATTGTAAATGATTTTTGGAAGAAAGGAAACAACGACATAATTACCTATACCCAAAGCGCTTTTATTGTAAAATATCTTTTGGATAATTATGGTCACGAAAAATTTAAAACCCTTTGGGCAGATGGTTTTGAAAAATTTAATTCCATATATGGATTTGAATTTAAAGATTTAGAAACCAAAATAAAAACAGAATTAAAATTAAAGTATCCTAAAGAAATTCCTTTCAACTGGGAAGAGTTTAATAAAGGTTGTACTTAAAATTTAAATAAATGAAAAAAATTCTTTTGGTTGAAGACGATTTGGATTTAGCACGAATGGCATGTCAAATTTTAGAATTGCAAAATTATAATGTAACCATGGTTCATGACGGTAATGCAGCATTGAAAATTTTAAACAATCAAACTTTTGATCTTTGTATTTTAGATGTTATGATGCCAAATTTAGACGGATTTTCTGTAGCAAAGAAAATGATAAAGCAAAAAATTGAAGTTCCGTTTTTGTTTGTAACCGCAAAAAGTTTAAAGAAAGACAAATTAGAAGGGTTAAAACTTGGTGCAGAAGACTACATAACCAAACCTTTTGATACCGAAGAAGTATTACTTCGAATTGAAAATATTTTAAGAAGAAACAGTACGAAATACATTCCGGACAAAATAAATATTGCAAATTACGAACTAGATTGCCAACGACTTGTTTTACATATAGAAAACCAACAACAGCAACTAACAGAGAAAGAAGCGGCATTATTGTTATTTTTAAATGCAAACCCAAACAGACTTATCAAAAGAGATGAGATTTTAGAAGCTGTTTGGCAAACAACCGATTTCTTTTCTGGCAGAAGTATGGATGTATATTTATCCAAACTCAGAAAATACTTTGCTAATAACGAATTAGTAAAAATAGAATCCACAAGACATGTCGGGTTAGAATTTAAAATACAAGCAGTATTAACAGATAAAAATTAAATAAAAACCAGCAAATCTTGCCATTTTTTTATAGCCTGCAAAACTTGGGTTTCCATAAAAAAATAGTTTCTTTGCATATAAATTACGAATACTTTATGACAACTTTTAATTTCAATAAATACAATACCATTTTGGGTTGGTTGGCTTTTGCAGTTGCTTTGGTTACTTTTACATTAACCGTAGAGCCAACAATGAGTTTTTGGGATTGTGGAGAATATATTTCAACTGCAGCAAAATTAGAAATTGGTCATCCACCAGGTGCGCCGCTTTATCAAATGTTAGGAGCATTTTTTGCAATGTTTGCAACATCTAATGAAAAAATTGCGCTCATGGTTAACATGATGTCGGTATTTTCTAGCGCATTCACAATTCTATTTTTATTTTGGTCGTCTAGTATTATTCTAAAAAAATTAGTCGCATCGTATACAGAAATTACAGACGAAAATTCAAAAGTTATTTTAGGCGCTTCTTTTGTTGGTGCTTTGGTTTTTACCTTTTCGGATAGTTTTTGGTTCAATGCAGTAGAAGCAGAAGTATATGCAATGGCAACTTTACTTATTGCATTATTGCTTTGGTTAGGACTTCGTTGGGAACAAGATATGCACCAACCAAAAGGAAACAAATGGTTGCTATTAATAAGTTTAGTTATAGGATTGTCATTTGGAGTTCACTTTATGGCGTTACTAACTATTCCATCCATCGGGTTTTTGTATTACTTTAAAAACTACCAAAAAGTAACCTTTAAAAGTTTTATAATTGCCAATATAGTTATAATTGCAATCTTACTTTTTATCTTCAAATTATTGCTTCCTTATACATTAGCATTTTTCGGGAAAACCGAAATTTTTATGGTAAATTCTTTGGGAATGCCCTTTAACTCAGGAACTGTATTTGCTGCTATTCTAATTGTTGCCTTTTTCTATTTTAGTTTAAAAAGAACTCGCGAAAAAGGACATCCGTTTTATAATACCGCAATTTTATGTATTCTTTTTGTCCTTATCGGATTTTCAACTTGGATGATGTTGCCTATACGTGCAAATGCAGATACTCCGATAAATGAGAATAAACCGTCAGATGCTGCAGAAGTTTTGGCATATTATAACAGAGATCAGTATGGTTCAAATCCTTTATTTTATGGTCCGCAATTTACAGATGAATTTGCGGGTTTAGATCCAGACGAACCATATATAGATAAATCTCCTAACTACGAAAGAGATTATACCACAGGGAAATATGTAATTGTAAATAATTATAAAAAAGCACAACAAAATACTGACGATGCACACAAAACCTTGCTTCCGCGAATGTGGAGTACAGATAATATTGATGGCTATTTAAACTTTACCTCTTTACCCGATTTTACTGTAAAACCAGAATATTCAGAAGAAAAAGAACTTACAGATGTAGTTTCGCAATTTAAAACGGCGTATTCTTCAGGTAAAATTGGAAAAGACGGTTACATTCAATTTTTAAAATCCTATGGTGAATATTTAAATGTTGAAAAACCAGCTACAATTGATAATTTAAACTTTTTGTTTGAGTTCCAATTTGGCTATATGTATGTTCGTTATTTACTTTGGAATTTTGTTGGTCGTCAAAATGACATTCAAGGTAGATATGATAATTTGGACGGAAATTGGATGAGCGGAATTAAATTTATTGATGAAGTTCACGTTGGTTCTCAAGACGATTTACCGAATGATGTTTTAAACAATAAAGGACGTAATTTTTATTATTTCTTGCCATTTATTCTTGGTTTAATTGGTATAATGTACCACGCACAACGCGACTTAAAAAGCTTCTATGTTTTACTTGTTTTATTTCTTTTCACAGGTTTAGTTCTAAAGATTTACCTAAACGAAAGACCATTTGAACCTAGAGAACGAGATTACGCCTTGGTAGGAAGTTTTTATGTTTTTGCCATTTGGGTCGGCTTTGGAGTTTTCGCCATTTATGAAATGATTCGTGAAAAAATCACTTCTAAACTCATTGGGCCAGCAGTAGTTGTCGCAAGTATTGCATTTGTTCCTACAATAATGGCGTTTCAAAATTGGGACGATCACGATCGTTCAAATAGATACACGTCTATTGCAATGGCAAAACAGTATTTAGATTCTGTAGAACCGAACGGAATTTTATATACAATAGGTGATAATGATACTTTTCCGCTTTGGTATGCCCAAGAAATTGAAGGCTACAGAACCGATGTGAAATTATGCTGTACCAGTTTATTAATGACAGATTGGTATATCGATCAAATGAAAAATAAAACCTACAAAGCAGAAGGTTTGCCAATTTCATTTGAGCACAATAGCTATGTTGGAGACAAGCGTGACGGAATCTTGATTCAAAAACAAACCGAAAATCGTTGGGATATTAAAGACTTCATCAACTTTGCAAAAAGTGATAAAGAAGAAACTACAATCAAAACGGAAAGTGGCGCGAGACTGCACTATATTCCTACTAATAAAATTAGACTTACTGTAGACAAGGCAGCAGTAATTAAAAACAAAGCAATTAATCCTAAATACTATGATTCTATTGTTCCATTCATTGATATAGATATTAAGGGCGGAGCAATTTATAAAAATCGTTTAATAATGTTGGATATTTTGGCAAATAACGATTGGAAACGTCCTATTTATTTTAGCCCAGGTAGTTACAACGACGAAGATTATTTGTGGATGAAAGATTATCTTCAATTAGAAGGTGCGGTTTATAAATTGGTTCCTGTAAAAACTAAATATGTTGACGAAAATTATCCAGATATGGGACAAGTAGATACAGATAGAATGTATGGTATTGTATCGAATTGGGTATGGGGAAATGGAGAAAGCACTAAAATTTACCACGACACAGAAACCAGAAAAGATGCAATTTCTACACGAAATAATATGTCGCGTTTGGCATATGCACTTATTGAAGAAAACAAGAAAGACAAAGCCAAGAAAATTATAGAACTTGCATTAACCAAAATGCCTTTTGAATATTATGGCTATTATTCTACTCTAGACTCTTTTGCAGATTGCTACTACTTAATTGGAGAAAAAGAAAATGCACAAAAACTTTTAACCAAATTAATGAGTAAATACCAAGAGAATTTGAAATATTATAAATCTTTTAGCAGAAGTGATCAATCGTATTTAACATCTGAAATTATGACGAATCTTTATCGAATGAAAAATCTTTTAAAAGTTATGGCCAAAAATGATGACGAGGCTTTCTTTGATAAGAATTACAAGACATATACTTCTTATGCCAAAATGTTCCCAAACCTAAGCAGACAATTAGACGAATAACATTAAAAAGCCAGCAATATTAAGCTGGTTTTTTTTTAATAAAATACTATGCGTTTTATCAAAGTACATCCAATAATAAAAAGACTTTTGCCAAAATATGTTTGGGATATTCCAAATACTGATAAAAAAATTTATTTAACATTTGATGACGGACCAACCCCAGAAATTACCCAATGGACATTAGGTCTTTTAAAAAAATACAATGCCAAAGCTACATTCTTTTGTATTGGCGATAACATAAAGAAATACCCTGAAATTTTTAAAGAAATATTAGCAGACAAACATTCTGTAGGAAACCACACTTTTAATCATTTAAACGGATGGAAAACACCTACAACGACTTATTTAGAAAATTTCTTAAAATGCGATAATAGTATTCTGGATGTATTACCAAATTATAACTCTAAATTGTTTCGTCCGCCATACGGAAAAATCAAAACTTCGCAAGCAAGAGCAATTCGGAGCTTAGGATATAAAATTATAATGTGGACTTTGGTAAGTTATGATTTTGATAGCAGCTGGACTACAGAAAAATGCTTAAAGAATATTATTAAAAATTGCAAGCCAGGAACAATTATTGTTTTTCACGACAGTAAAAAAGCATTTGCAAATTTAGAATATGTACTGCCAAGAACTTTAGAATTTCTTAAGCAGAACAACTACAAAATGGAATCAATTTTGTAATTAAATAACGTAATTAAACTTGTTGTTGTACTAAATTAATGATGGTATTGGCATCTAATTCTCCTGATTGCCTCCAAATCATTTGACCGTCTTTATAAATCATAAGTGTCGGCAAACCTTTTATACGCAAAGCATCTGCTAATTCTTGATTTTTTTCAACATCAATTTTTATGACTTTTGCCTTATCGCCAAGAGCTGCAGCTACATCCCGAATTACAGGATGCATAGAAACAGAAGATTCATTCCACTCTGTATAGAAGTCAATCAACACCGGAATCTGTGTATTTATTAATTCACCAAATTTTGACATAAAACCAAAATATTTTTGTCTTTTTAAACAATTAAAAAAAACAGTTAGTATACAAATGTACTATTTTAAACGAAATTACATTATATTTTGAAACTTTTTAATGAAATTTTATATAAAACAAAAGGACTGTATAAAATAGGAATTGTGTTTTAATAATTTAGGATCAATCGAATTAATATTAAATTAATTAACGTAATGACATGTTGTAGGAATTAAAAGTCAAAGTTTTATTACTTCCGTTTAGTCTAGCACCTTTTAATTCAACATATTCACCCGTTGACAATTGAACCGTACCTGTAACTGGGAAACTTTGCACAAATCCTGAATTAGAATCTATAAATGTTTCTGAAGATGTAACAATAGAGGAAACACCTAAAGCGGAATATTTAACAAAGAAAAATAAAAAATCTGTTACTCCATTGCCACCAACTTGCATAGAAATAGAAGATGTTACTGTAAATCTTTCAAACGTTCCATTATTATTTCCAAACCTAGCAGTGTTACTAGCAATAGTCTGGATATATTGTCATATACAATTCCAGTTGTATTTCCAGAATATTGTACAACCGTTAAAAATACCAAACCAAAACCACTCACAGATCCTACATTGCTACAATTTGCAATGATACAATCTCTCAATATAAGATTCTCTGTATTTGCACCACTTAAAGTAAAAACATTCCCAGAAGGAACAGAAATGGTAAGGTTTTTAATAGTTCTACCAGTAGCTCCAACAAATAAACTTCCAGATCGGGTTATAACGTCCTCATTTGCATCTAATCCAACAACATATGCGTTGTTTAAATCAATTAGTAAATTGAAATTAACGGCTCTGTTAATTTCGTAATAAGTATTAGTATTAAGCAAGTACTTTGTTCCGCCACCAGCTGCCAATTCTGCTGCTAAAACGGAAGCCAAAACATATTTAAATTTAATTCTTTTAAAATTAGTTCTACCTATGGATTCACTATTAATTCTTACCCAAGAAGAAGTTGCTGTACTATAGTGGAAAAAACTTTAAAGTAGTATTGTATACTATTAATCCGTCCACAGGCAATGCTATAGCAAGTCTTTGGGTTGTGGTCATTCTAGGAGTAAGAAATCCTTTGTCGTTTGCTGTTAAATCTAAAATAGAACTATTAGCTGGAGTTACTGTTCCGATGACTACTTGTGCTATTGAAAAATAGGCACAAAGCAACAAAGCAAATGCCCAAAAGGACAGTTTTAGTGTAGTTTTTTTTCATAACAAGATTTGAATTTAGTAGATTAGGGAATCTAAGACTCAGGCCTACCACTACTTTCAGATTTATAGAATAAACAAAGATTAAATATATTTGTTAATACTAAAAAAGGTCTGTTAAAAAAACCAATTTCGCCAATAAAATGATAATAATTGAAGTTTCTATTTACTTTCTTCGCAATTCAATTACTGTGATTTCTGGCCAAATTCCTACTCGACCAGGATAAGCATGAAAACCAAATCCGCGATTGACATAAATATATCTACCTAAATTTTCGTACAAACCAGCCCATTGTTTGTAAACATATTGTACTGGTGACCACTTTAAAAATCCAGGAATTTCTATACCAAATTGAAATCCGTGTGTATGACCCGATACAGTTAAGTGAATATTCTTTGGATGGTCTTTTACTATAAAATTCCAATGGCTTGGATCGTGACTCATTAAAATTTTAAAATCAGAAGGCTGTAAACTAGCGGTTGCCTTATCAATATCTCCCAATTTTTTAAAATTATTTCCCCAATTTTCAACACCAACAATCGCAATTTCACTTTGATCTTTTGTAACTTTTATATTCTCATTTAATAAAAGTTTAAAATTAATGTCTCCATATAAATTTTTAATTGCTTCAAAATTGGCATCTTTTTCTGCCTGAGAATTCCAATCTATATATTCGCCATAATCGTGGTTGCCTAAAACAGAAAATTTACCATATTTATGCGGTTTAATTTTCTTGAAAGTCTCAATCCAAGGATGCATTTCTTTAGCATGCGTATTAACAATATCGCCAGTGAACAAAATCATATCAGAATTTTGTTGGTTTATTAAATCAATGGCGAATTCAATTTTTTCTGCATCATCAAAACTGCCTGAATGTACATCAGAAATTTGTGTGATTTGAAATCCATCAAACCCTTCTGGCAAATCACTATAAAAAATAGTTTGCTTTAAAACTTTAAAATTATACTTCCCCTTTGTCATTCCGTACAATAAAGAAACAAAAGGAATAGAAGCTAAACCGAGTGCAATTTGACTAATAAACTTTCTTCTGTTTGGCAAAAAACTAGCAGATTCCGAATTCTCACTAAAATAATTTTTGATACCAAATAGAATACGAATCACATCTTCTAAAAGCAAAAAGAATGTTAATATTAACTTAGGAATAACTACTAACAACAAAACTCCCAACGTTAGCATCGTCATAGATGTTTGGCCTATTTTACGATCAAATTGAGTGAATTGGTAAAATACAAAAAGGATTACACCAAACGAAATTACACTGTATGCAATTAATAAAGGTTTTGAATTTGTTATGGTTTTTATAGCTTGAAAAGCATAAAGCTCAATTGAAACTATAATTATAAGGAGTACGACAATACGAAACATGTTTCTTAATTAATTTTTGCAAATTAACGAAGAAACATGTAGCAAAGTAGTTTATTTAAATATAATTTATGAAATGTAATTTATTCTGAAACTACAATTTGCATAGTTTCTTTAGAAATTTGCTTCAAAACAACTTCTTTATTTTTTTCTACCAATTGAGAAGCTTCCTCTGTAAAATGACGAATCGTGTAAAGTGAAACATCATTTTTATAAGTAACCTTAAATTTTTTAGATAAAATAGCATTTAATTCATCGAAACTTCCAAATTTATCTTCTATACAAACAGAAAAACTGATGGCAGAATTTTGAATTAAACTTACTTTCATTCTAAAATCATGAAAAAGTTTAAAAATTTCGCTTATATTTTCTTCCATTATAAATGAAAAATCAATAGAAGAAAGCGACAACAAATGCTGTTTCTTTTTTACTATAAAACAAGGAGTTTGAGGTTCTAAATCTGCGCCTTTTGAAACACTTGTGCCCGGAAGTTTTGGATTAGTAAAAGATTTTACATACAAAGGTATTTCTTTTCTCTGCAAAGGCTGTAAGGTTTTTGGGTGAATTACCGATGCGCCATAAAAAGCCAACTCTATAGCTTCTCGGTACGAAATTTGATTCAATAAAATTGCATTGTCAAAATATCTAGGATCGGCATTTAAAACTCCAGGCACATCTTTCCAAATTGTTACACTTTCTGCACCCAAACAATAAGCAAATATTGCAGCAGTATAGTCTGATCCTTCGCGACCTAAAGTTGTTGTGAAACCGTTGGTATCCGATCCGATAAATCCTTGTGTGATATTCAGCGTTTTCTTTTTTACTCCTTTTGTAATAAGTGTTTGTGTCGAATCCCAATTTACCAATGCATCACGATATGTTTGATCTGTTTTTATGAAGTTGCGTACATCCAACCAATTGTTTTTTAATCCAGATTGGTTAAAATAATGACTAACAATTGTAGTACTTAATAATTCTCCGAACGAAATAATTTGATCGTACACAAAATCATAATTAGGAGATTTATTACTGCGAATAAAATATTCTAAGTCGGCAAAAAGAATATTTACTGCGAAACAAACATCTTCTGTATCGTCTCCAAATAAATCAAGAACAATTTGATTGTGGTATTTTTTAACTTCTTGTATAGAAGATTGCAATTCATTTGATTTATCAAAATAATTTTGAATAACCACTTCTAAAGCATTTGTGGTTTTTCCCATTGCAGATATTACCAACAAAGTGTTTTCATATCCTACAATATTTAATAAATTCACAACATTCTTAATACCATCCGCATCTTTTACAGATGCACCACCAAATTTAAAAATTCTCATTTCTTATTACTTTAATTTCATTATAAAATTGGAAATAGCTTTTTCATCCATTTGCACAACATACCAATCTCTTAAAACTTTTGCTCCTGTTTTTTCATAAAAATCAATGGCATCCTGATTCCAATCGAGTACATTCCATTCAATTCTTCTAACCGAATCTCTTTCTCCTTGACGGATAATTTCTGAATATAATTTAAAACCCGCACCAGTGCCACGATGTTCTTGTTGCACAATTAGATCTTCTAAATGAATAGTTTTTCCTTTCCAGGTGGAGTATCTGTAATAATACAACGCAATTCCAATTATTTGATTTTCCTTCTCTGCAACAAAACAATGAAACAATGGATTTTCTCCAAAACCATCACGAACCATATCCTCTACCGTTACTACTACTGCATTTGGTTCTTTTTCAAAAATAGCTAATTCTTGAATTAATCCGAGAACTTGCACCATGTCTTCTTTAACCGCTTTTCTTATATTCATAATAGATTTTTTTATTGCTTTTTTCAATGTATCTGCTTAAAAGGAATCTGTAAAACAATTGCTCGGCTTTAAATTTTTACAAATAGTGTAACTTGAATCTCAACCGAGATTGCTATAAGAATAATTTGATTTAAAAATTATTTCTAAAAAAAAACAGAGGTACAAATATAAGAGATTTATATTATTTTTTATTGTTCATTTTACAATACAATGAAACCTTTTATGATAAAAAAAACGATATTTGCAGCAAACTAACTACAACGATGTCGTAATGGAAGAACGCAACAAAACACTAGGCGAATTTATTATTGAAAAACAAGCCCAGTTTCAATATTCCTCTGGAGAATTATCCCGAATTATTAACTCCATCCGATTGGCCGCAAAAGTGGTAAATTACAAGGTAAACAAAGCCGGTTTAGTAGATATTATTGGTGCAGCAGGAGAACAAAACATTCAAGGAGAAGACCAACAAAAATTAGATGTTTATGCCAACGAAATTTTTATTCAAACTCTCACAAACCGTGAAATTGTATGCGGAATAGCATCTGAAGAAAACGACGATTTTATTACCGTTGCCGGAAGTGACAACAACCACAGCAGTAAATATGTAGTATTAATGGATCCTTTAGATGGTTCTGCAAATATTGATGTGAATGTTTCTGTAGGAACTATTTTTTCTGTTTACAGACGCGTTACTCCAGTTGGAACACCAGTTCAAAGCCAAGATTTTTTACAACCCGGTACACAACAAGTTGCCGCAGGTTACGTGATTTATGGAACCTCAACCATGTTGGTTTATACAACTGGTCATGGTGTTAATGGTTTTACCTTAAATCCTGCAATCGGAACTTTTTATCTTTCGCATCCAAATATGCAGTTTTCTAAAGACGGTACTATATACTCTATTAACGAAGGAAATTATGTACACTTTCCCCAAGGAGTAAAAAATTATTTAAAATACTGCCAGCTAGAAGAAGGTGACAGACCGTATACTTCTCGATATATTGGAAGTTTAGTTTCTGATATTCATAGAAACATGATAAAAGGCGGAATTTATATGTATCCAACAACTTCTAAAACACCAAACGGAAAATTGCGATTGTTGTACGAATGCAATCCTATGGCATTTATTACAGAGCAAGCTGGAGGAAAAGCATCTGATGGAAAAAATAGAATTATGGAAATAATACCAACAGAATTGCACCAACGCGTGCCGTTTTTCTGCGGAAGTTATAATATGATGGCAAAGTTAGAAGAATTTATGAAATAGTAACTTTTAAAAATAGCACAAAAAAACACCGATTAGTAATCGGTGTTTTTTTTATTTTAAATTACAGAAATTATCTGTTCATGTGTGTCATTTCGTATAAAAAAGTATCTAAATCAACCTCAATCATCAATAAAGATAAGGCTTTATCTATAATAAAAGGCACATTTCCTGGTGTAAAACCTAATGCCAATGCAAATCTTATAAGAATTGCTTTTTGTTTTGGTCCAAGAATATGATCTGCATAAACCATTCGAGACAAATCGTACAAACGCTCTAATCTTTGGGTATGCAAATACGGCGGATTCACTGGATACTTCATCGGGTTTGCAGTAATTTCTTGGTATTCCGATTCCGAAATTTCAAGACGAATCGCAAGTTTATCTAAAAAATCTTTTTCTTCTGTGCTCAAATCACCATCAGCAATTGCAACACGATATATAGATGCAAAATGACTTTTGTTTCTATTTTTAAATTCGCTATCAAATAAATCAGAAAAGGACATAATATTGGGTTTTAAAAATTCAAAGATAAATGTATTTACTTCTTAAATCAAGTTAGTATGATTTAATTGCATTAAAAAAATAAAAACAGTTGGATTATAAAAAGGGGTTGGTTGTAAATAAAAATATAATTGTAAATTTACCAACCCTAAACCGAACTAAACCAATAATAATGCAAGAATTCTGGATTTTTTTTAAGCTTGGCTTGTTTCATATTTTAGACATAAAAGCCTACGATCATGTACTCTTTCTTATCGCGTTAACCGTTCCTTACGCTTTTAAAGATTGGACACGAATACTAATTCTTGTGAGTATTTTTACGGTTGGACATACGTTATCATTATTTCTTTCTGTTTTTGATATTATAGCTGTAAAATCTAATTTAGTCGAATTTGTTATTCCGATTACGATTTTAATTGCGGCATTATATAATTTATTTACAGCCGGAAAATCATCAAAAAAAGAAAGTATTAGCTTTATAGCCATTGTAACTTTATTTTTTGGAATCATCCATGGATTAGGATTTTCGTACGGAATTAAAAGTATGCTAACAGGCGAAGCCATAGACAAATTCCCCAAACTTTTAGAATTTTCATTAGGAATAGAAGCTGCTCAAATTATCATTGTGCTTTGTGTAATGTTACTTTCTTTTGTTTTTCAAACCTTGTTCCGATTTAACAAAAGAGATTTCACTTTAGTAATGTCGGCCTTTGTAATTGGTGTGGTAATTCCGTTATTAATATCAAGTCCAATCTGGACCAGATAATTATAAAAAAAGAAGCTATATTTATGCTATGTTTCGGATGTAATTCAAATCCGATTAAAAAGAATATATAATGACAAATGCAAAACAAGCGAAATACGACAATGCCTATTTAAGAATCGCAACCGAATGGAGCAAGCTATCCTATTGCAAAAGAAAGCAAGTCGGCGCAATAATTGTTCGCGACAGAATGATTATTTCTGATGGATATAATGGTACACCATCTGGTTTTGAAAATTGCTGCGAAGACAAAGAAAACCTAACCCATTGGTATGTCTTGCATGCAGAAGCAAATGCCATTTTAAAAGTAGCAAACTCCACGCAATCTTGTGAAGATGCAACCTTGTATATTACCCTTTCACCTTGCAGAGAATGCAGTAAATTAATTCACCAATCTGGCATAAAAAGAGTCGTTTATAAAGATGGTTATAAAGATACTTCTGGCATTGAATTTCTTAAAAAAGCAGGTGTTGAAGTTTCCCAAATTCAAGAATTACATTAATTAGAAGTCTTTTATTTAAAGCAAATATTTAAGATATGTTTTACAATAATAACAACTAACAATTCTTATTTTTGTATAACAACTAAAGCTAGAACTTTTGAAAATTGACAAAACTTATTTACCGCTTTTATTCTTTTCTTGTGTTGCCATAGGAATAATGCTTGGCGGATTATTAAATTTTCCGTCAGAAAACCCAGCATTTGTAAAAAACGACTACAAAACCAAACTCAATAAATTAATTAATTTTATTGATAATGAATATGTTGACGAGGTTAAAACAGACTCCATAGTAGACTTAACGGTTACCAATATATTAGCTAATCTAGATCCGCATTCTGTGTATGTAACGCCAGAAGAACAAGTTGCGGTTAGCGAAAACATGAAAGGCGATTTCGTAGGAATCGGAGTTACATTTTATACTTTTAATGATACCGTAACTGTTATAAACCCTTTAAAAAATGGTCCAGCAGATAAGGCAGGAATACTAGCTGGAGATAGAATTTTATTTGCAGGAAACAACAAGCTTTTCGGATCAAAAGTCACCAACAAATATATTTACGACAAGCTTAAAGGCAAAATTAATTCGGAAGTTAACTTACGAGTATTTCGTAAACAAGGCAAACGCAGTCTTAATTTTAAAGTAATTCGCGATATTGTACCTATAAAAAGTGTTGATATTGCACTTAAAGTAGATGATAATACCGGTTACATAAAAATAAATCGTTTTGCAGAATCTACAGCAACAGAATTTGAAGAAGCTCTTAAAACATTGAAAAAAGAAAAAATCGCCAATCTAATTGTAGATTTAAGAGAAAATGGCGGCGGATTCATGGAAATGGCAATTGAAATTGCGGATCAGTTGTTGCCAAAAGACGATTTAATAGTTTTTACAAAAAACAGATCTAACGACATTGAAAAAACTTTTGCCACAAATAAAGGAATGTTTGAAAAAGGAAGAATCGCTATTTTAATCGATGAAAATTCGGCTTCTGCTAGCGAAATATTAGCAGGTGCCATTCAAGATAACGATCGTGGTTTAATTTTCGGAAGACGTTCTTTTGGTAAAGGATTGGTGCAACGCGAAATGACATTTGATGACGGTTCGGCAGTGCGTTTAACCGTTGCCAGATATTATACTCCAAGCGGAAGATCTATCCAAAAAGCATATAAAAAAGGAAATCAAGATGCTTATTTTGAAGAATTCGATAGCCGATTTGAAAATGGAGAATTGTATGAAAAAGATAAAATAAAAATCGCCGATTCCTTAAAATTCAAAACCAAAAAAGGTAGAACCGTTTATGGCGGTGGCGGAATTGTTCCAGATGTTTTTGTGCCTTTAGAAGCAACACAAGGTCAAGAAGGGTTAGAGTATATTTTACAAAGCGGTATTTTAGGCAGGTTTGTTTTTGAACAATTAGATGCCAATCGTACCTTTTTTAATTCATGGCAAGAATCCAACTTATCCGAAAAAATACAACAAAAAGATTACTTAAATAAATTTCAAAACTATTTGGCTAAAAATGGTTTAGAAACTAGTTTAAAAGCCAACAAAAATTTGGTTATTAGGTTTATCTCTGCAGAATTTGGAAGACAACTTTTTGGAGAAAAAACATACTATCATATTTTACTACAAAAAGACCCAATGGTTTTACAGGTTTTGAAAAATCAAACCGATAAAAAATAAATTAGTTTTATTTTTTTATGCTGTCATGGCTTTGTGTATCCAATCCACTATTCCATAAGGTAAGAATATCTGTGGCAACTGCTGCGCCACTTCCTGCTGCTATAGTCAATTGACTTCTCCAGCCAGCTAAAGTTCCTGCAACATAAATTCCTTCAGCAACTTTATGATCTTCGTTTAAAAGCTGAATTCTGTTTTTATCCGGATTTGATTTTTTATGTCCAGCAACATATTCCATCAAACCATCTATAGCAAAGGTATTAGCATAACCAATTGCAACAACTATAGATTTTGTAAAATACATATTTTTGTTTGTAGTAACTTCAAAGTTTGGTGCAATTCCAGAAATTTTTAAAACCTTTTCTGCAGGAATTTGATCTATATGGGGATATGATTTTTGCAATTGAACAGTGGTTTCTTGCAACAATTCACTACCTAACTTTCCTGGTGCAATACCATAGGCGTTATTAAACAAAGCTTCTTGCAAATGCGAAGATTTTTGATGTGATAAAATTGCAATTTTCTTATCAGAAGCGAAAGACTTATTTTTAGCAGAACCTAATACCATTGCACAAGAAATACCTGCAACGCCGCCGCCAATAATTAAAACATCCATCATAAATTAACGATCTAGTTTTTCTACTATTTTTTTTGACATTTTAAAAATAATCAAAATAAATACAGCACAAAGAGCAGCCAAAATACCAAGTAATGCCACTTCACTGTTATCGTCCATCGGTTTAGAAAAGTCTAATAAAGTAATATTAAAACCTATCAACCCGATAGCAATAACTATTAAAACGGTTGTGAAAATTTTCATTGTATTAATTTAAAGAGATAAAATTACAAATAAATGCATTAAATAAATAAGCCTTTAACATTAGCCGCAAATAATTTAACAGCAATTGCAAGCAATACCACGCCAAATGTTTTTCTAATAACACTCAAACCGTTTTTACCTAAGGCTTTTTCTATTTTTGATGACGACTTTAAAACCAAGTAAACTAAAACAATATTTAAAGTTATAGCAATAATTATATTTATGGTTTCAAATTGTGACCGTAAAGACAATAAGGTTGTCATTGTTCCTGCACCAGCAATAAGAGGAAAAGCAAGCGGAACAATAGATGCAGAACTTGCTTCGTCTTCTTTATACAATCGTATTCCGAGTATCATTTCTAATGCCAAGAAAAATAGCACAAATGAACCGGCAACAGCAAAACTATTCACGTCAATTCCGATTAAATTTAAAATTTCTTCTCCAACAAAAAGAAATACAATCATAATAACTCCAGCTACTACAGATGCTTTCTCCGATTCGATGTGTCCAAATTTCGCACGCAAATCTACAATTATCGGTATAGAACCAACAATATCAATTACGGCAAAAAGCACCATACTAATGGTAACAATTTCTCTAAAATCTAATCCGAACATACTTTTTTAAATTTGGCGCAAAAGTACTCTTTAAAAACATTTAAATTCTTAAAAATTCCACAAATTATTTTTCCTCTTCTTGTGTTGGTCAACCATTAAAAACCTTCGTACCTTTGCAATCGATTTTCGACAGAATAATTATTTCAAAACCATATGTTTCAATTAGGAAAAACCATCGTATCCGAAGACATTATCCAAAAAGATTTTGTTTGTAATTTATCTGCTTGTCATGGTGCATGCTGTGTAGATGGAGATGCTGGCGCACCTTTATCCGAAGAAGAAACCAAAATTTTAGAAGAAATATATCCAAAAGTAAAACCCTTTTTACGAAAAGAAGGAATCGCCGCTATTGAATCGCAAGGTATTTGGCGTGTAGGAACGGACCAAGATTTAGAAACACCATTAATTGATGAAAAAGATTGCGCCTATGTTATTTTTGACGGAAAAACAGCGCTTTGCGGAATCGAACAAGCCTACAACCAAGGAGAAATTTCTTTTAAAAAACCAGTTTCTTGTCATTTATATCCAATTAGAGTAAAGGATTTTAGCGAATTTGCAGCCGTAAATTATGACCGTTGGGATATTTGCGATCCTGCTTGTTCTCTTGGTGCCGAATTGCAAGTTCCTATCTACAAATTTGTAAAAGAAGCGTTGATAAGAAAATTTGGCGAAGATTGGTATTTGGAGTTAGAAAAAGTAGCGAAGGAGTTGGAAAGTCAGAAATAAGAATTTCTATATAAACAATCAATTTTCCAAGCGTCTTTGCCTAAAAAAACCGCTTCGAAAAGCGGTTTGTGTGGAGAATATCGGATTCGAACCGATCACCTCTTGCCTGCCAGGCAAGCGCTCTAGCCAAATGAGCTAATCCCCCAGTTTTTTTTCAAAAGTATACTTTATTTAACAAACTTCAAAAGCATTTTGTTAAACAAATTTCAAAGTTTTTAGAAAAGCCGTAATTTTACAAAAAATAGCAAAATAATGACCGATACCACAACAAACGGATTTGTACAAACCGATATCCAAGATAAAATAGCAATAATTACCTTTTTTCATCCGGCAAGCAATTCGTTTCCAAGCGCATTGTTGGCAGATTTGGTACAGCATATTAATGAAGTTTCTAATTCCGAAGAAGTTTCTGTGGTAATTCTACAAAGCCAAGGTGATGGCGCATTTTGTGCTGGCGCATCTTTTGACGAATTACTTTCTATTCAAAATAAAAAAGATGGTGAACAATTTTTTGCAGGTTTTGCTAACGTTATTAACGCAATGCGAACATGCAAAAAAATAATTATTACACGGGTTCACGGCAAAGCAGTTGGCGGCGGAGTTGGAATAATTTCTGCATCCGACTACAGTTTTGCAACTCAAAACAGCAGTATTAAATTATCGGAATTGGCAATAGGAATTGGTCCGTTTGTAATTGAACCAGCCGTTTCTCGCAAAATTGGAAAAATGGCAACCGCCGAAATTACACTCGAAGCAACCAATTGGAAAACTGCAGATTGGGCAAAACAAAACGGTTTGTACAACCAAGTTTTTGAAACAACTTCACAAATGGATGAAACTTTGCAAAAATTTACCCACCAATTAGCCAGTTATAATCCGCAAGCATTGGCAGAAATGAAAATCGTTTTTTGGGAAAACACCAACCATTGGAACGAACTTTTATACCAACGCGCAGCCATTTCTGGAGAACTCGTTTTATCTAATTTTACCAAAAATGCGCTAAACCAATTCAAAAAATAAAGATACCTTTGTAACAAAGAATTTATCCATGAGCAACATCCGAATTACAAAACAATTTAGCTTCGAAACCGGTCATGCGTTATATGGTTACGACGGCAAATGCAAAAACGTGCACGGTCACAGTTACAAACTTTCGGTTACTGTAATCGGAACTCCAATTATCGATAATACGAATGTAAAATTCGGAATGGTAATTGACTTTACCGATTTAAAAACCATCGTAAAAGAAGAAATCGTAGACCAATTTGACCATGCCACCGTTTTTAATAAAAACACGCCACATGTAGAGTTGGCAAACGAATTATCTACTCGTGGTCATCATGTTATTTTGGTAGATTACCAACCAACCAGCGAAAATATGGTAATTGATTTTGCCGAAAGAATTCAGAAAAGATTACCTAATAAAATTCAATTGCATTCTTTAAAATTGCAAGAAACCGAAAGTTCTTTTGCAGAATGGTTTGCTAGTGATAACTAAAATTTCTGCGAAGGCAGAAATCTCGTTTATTTTAGCAGATTTCTTAATTAAGAAAATAATAAAAAACGGCTTCAAAATTTTGAAGCCGTTTTGGGTTTTATGGTTGTTTGATTAAAACATAATCACCTAAAGGCAAACTAAACTCTTTAAAAACAGAAGATTGATTATTATTTGATTTTTTTATCCCAATTGGAGAACTTTCTTGTTGGAAACTTACAATCAATTTTTCGACATTATTTTCAATTTTCTTGTAAACAAACAGTGATGCTTTTATCCCAATATCATCATTTGCTGGTTCTTCAAAATCTAAAGAAACTCTTTTTGTATTTGCAGGACAACTGTTGCAAGTTGGAATGTTATCATTATCCATTATAGCCACAGACCATAAATTATATTGGTTGTAAACTGTATAATTATTGGATAAAAGAGGAATGGTATTTACTTTTACAACTCCGTTTTCAATATATTCATATTCACCAAAAAGAAAATCTTCAAAATACGGGATATATCCGTTTACCAAAACAGCTTCTCTTTTTCTTAATTTAATTTTTAATGATGTCGTTCCGCTTTGATACAACCAAGTGCCTTCTAAAGAATTATAGATTCCGCCTAAATCTTTGTAGTATGCATTTGGAATGGTGCCAAAATCCTCGTCATTTATGTCAATTATTGGAGACTGTGCACTTATACTTAACGCTACGAAAAGTATAAAAATAGTTAAATTTTTTTTCATATTTTTTAAAAACAAGGAATAGCAATTGGTGGATTTGAATTGTTTGACTCATCAAGAACTAATTTATTCCAACTAGCAATTGATGTATTATTATTTTGAGTAACCTCATTCGCTTTAAATAAAGAAATTCCCATTAAGTTTTTATCTTTCATAGTTTTAAGAAAAATGTTTACTAATTTATTTTCAGATGTATATTCATTTGTTTTTCGCAATCTTTTTTCTAAAAGTTTTTCAAAGTCTTGAAAAAAGCCCTGAAAATTTTGATAGGCTTCTTGATTGTCAAATTT
>JBLIJW010000008.1:0-44969 GCA_047636155.1 Flavobacterium sp.
TAACAATTCTTTTTTAATAACTTGTAAAAACCTTTGCAGAAATGCAGAGGTTTTTTTTTACCTTTAAAAGAAAAAAAAATGGAAAATAGAGACACTTTTTTAAACTCTTTTAGAGGCGAAACTTTAGGCACAGTTTCCACCCAATCTTCAGCTGAAGAAATTTTTCAAAATCAAACTCTTCGACCTATTTTAAAATTACAAAATGATCTTCTTGTGCAAGTTTTTATTAATTATGCAATAAAACAAAAAGGAGATTTTTTTGGATATACGCCAGAAAAAAAGGTTGCATATGTTGAAAATGCAATTCAAAGAGATATTAAATTCAGAAATTCATTAAAAGGAATTGTTATCGGACTTTTTTCTGTAAATGAATACCAAGAATACACTCAAAATTCATCTAATTTAAATAAAAGAATGATGACAATGCTAGTAGAACGACTCAAAAATCAGATACAAATTTTAGTTCGCGTTCAAGAATAAATAAAATTAAGACGTTATAATTCCGAATTTTATTTATTTCGTAATTTCTGTATGCAGTTATTAATTATTAAATAAAATACCGGTTTTTAATGCAAATAAATTGAAATACCTATAAAATCTTGCTTAAAATTTATTATACTTGTTAAAATAATGGTAAGTAATACTTTTTATCTGTGTTTTTTTAAATAGAAGCATCTATGTTGAAAGTATTTACAAATAATTTAAAAAAATGAAAGAAGAATATTTTAAATGGTATTCACCAAATTTAAATAAAGAAATGGAAATGTTAGTTTTTGGTCATGCTGGTTATCCTGTAGTATTGTTTCCAACCTCTATGGGAAGTTATCATGAAAATAAAGACCAAAAATTAATAGAATCTGCACGATGGTTTATAGATCAAGGATTGATTCAAATATATTGTCCTTCTAGTATAGATAAAGATAGTTTTTACAACAAACAAATACATCCAAAACACAAAATTCAAAATCATGTATGGTACGACAAATTTCTTTGTCATGAAATTGTAGAGCGTGTCAAAAACAACACATCTTCTGGTAAAGTTGTAGTTGCTGGATGCAGCTTTGGAGGTTATCACGCAGCAAATTTTGCATTCCGTCATCCTGGTTACGTTAGCCATATGTTTTCTATGAGTGGCGCTTTTGATATAAAAAATTTTATGGATGGATACACCGATGAAAACGTTTATTTTAATAGTCCAGAAGATTACTTAAGCGGATTAGATGATAGCGAATTATGGAAAATGGATATTGTTCTTGGCACAAGTAATTGGGATATTTGTTTGGATGCAAACATTACCTTAGATCGAATTCTTGAACAAAAAAATATTCCGCATTGGCTAGATATAAGACAAAACCAAAAACACGATTGGCCAGTTTGGCGCGAAATGTTTCCGCACTATTTATCACGTATAAAATTTAATTAGGAAAAATATAATCAGAGATTGTTTTGCAAACTCGCAATTAAAAAAATCATGAAAAAAATTGGAATTTTGTTTGGAATGGAAGATACCTTTCCTCAAGCATTTATCGAAAGAGTGAACTCAAAAAAAGAAAAAGATATTATTGCAGAAGCAGTTTCTATTGATAAAGTGGTTCAGAACAAAGATGGAGAATATGCAGTAATTATTGACAGAATTTCTCAAGATGTACCTTTTTATCGTGCTTATTTAAAAAATGCTGCATTAACAGGAACTAATGTCATAAATAATCCATTTTGGTGGAGCGCAGATGATAAATTTTTTAATAATTCTCTTGCTGATACTTTAGGCGTTCCGTTACCAAATACGGTTATCTTACCTTCTGCAGAACATCCAACAGACACAACAGGAAAATCGTTTAGAAATTTAAAGTTTCCAATGGATTGGGAAGGAATTTTTGATTATATTGGATTTCCAGCTTACATGAAACCTTACGCTGGCGGCGGATGGAAAAATGTGTATCGTCTTGAAAATAAAGAAGAATTTTGGCAAAAACACCAAGAAACTGGTCAATTAGTAATGATGTTACAAGAAGAAATTGTTTTTGAAGATTATTACAGAGTGTATTGTCTTGGAGGAAAAGCAGTTAAAATAATGCCATACGAACCAAGAAATCCACATCATTTGCGTTACGTGGTAAAAAATCCGAATACAGATAAAAAACTACTAGCTACAATTAAAGATTATACTTTAAGATTATGCAAAGGGTTGGGATATGATTTTAATACAGTTGAGTTTGCTGTGAAAGATGGAATTCCGTATGCTATTGATTTCGGTAATCCAGCACCAGATGCAGAATTGACTTCTGTTGGGCAAGAAAATTTTGACTGGGTTGCAGAAGAAGCTGCAAAAATGGCAATTGCCGCGGCAAAAAAACAAAAACCCGGAAAAATGAATCTTACTTGGGGAACTTTTATGAAAGACGCTGTAAAATAATAGTTTTGTGAAAGTATAAAAAAGTAGTGCGTTTAGAAATTAAAATATACCGATTTATAAGAGCAAACCAGCAAGGATTAACCAATAAGGACCTAAAAACATGATGATTAAAAAATTACCAATTTTCACTCTTGGTGTTGAGGAAGAATATCAAATTATTGATCCGGTTACTCGCGATTTAAAATCGCATTTATCCAAAATAGTAGATGGTGCAAAAATAATTTTAAACGAACAAGTAAAATCAGAGATGCACCAATCTGTTGTAGAGGTTGGTACTAATATTTGTAAAAATGTTGCCGAAGCGAAATGCGAAATAATTCACCTAAGAAGTAAAATTGTTGAATTAGCAGACAAACAAAATTTAATAGTTGGTGGCGCTGGAACGCATCCTTTTTCTCGTTGGCAAGACCAACCAATTACAGATGATCCACGTTACCATCATATAGTTAATGAATTGCAAGATGCTGCAAGATCTAATTTAATTTTCGGAATGCATTGCCACGTTGGTATCGAAAACAGAGAAATTGGATTGAAATTAATGAACCAAGCAACCTATTTTTTACCACATATTTTTGCTCTATCTACAAACTCTCCTTTTTGGGAAGGCAGAAATACCGGATTTAAATCATTTAGAACCAAAGTCTTTGATAAATTTCCAAGAACTGGTTTACCAGAATATTTTGAATCGGTACAAGCCTATGATAATTTTTTAAATACCTTAGTGCAAACCAATTGCATGGATAATCCAAAAAAAATTTGGTGGGATTTAAGATTGCATCCATTTTACGATACGATAGAATTTCGTATTTGCGATATGAGTTTAACCGTAGATACTACGATGTGTATTGTAGCAATAATTCAGGCTATTGTTGCTAAATTATACAAACTTAACATGTCTAACACTAGTTTTAATATTTATAGATTAGCGTTAATAAAAGAGAATAAATTTCGCGCTTCACGTTATGGCGTAATGGGAAATATGATTGATTTCGGATTACAAAAAGAAGTACCAACTAGAGATTTAATTTTAGAGTTAGTAGATTTTATTGACGACGTTGTAGACGAATTAGGAAGTCGCGAAGAGATAAACTATGTACATAAAATATTAGCGCAAGGAACTGGCGCTGCGCAACAATTAGAAGTTTTTGAAAAAACTGGCGATTTAATACAAGTAGTAGATTTGATTACTTCTGAATTTACAAAAGGGTTGTAATGCAATCAAAGTTTAAAAAAATAAAGAAGTACATTTATATCGATTTTAATGAAAAGGCAAAAAAATGAACAATCAGATAAAAGTGGCAGTACTAGATATGTATAACGGCGAACCTAACCAAGGAATGCGCTGTATTATTGATATTATAAATCGTTTTAACCAAATAGTTACTTTTCAAATATTTGATATTAGAGGAAAATCAGAATTTCCAAATTTAGAAAAATTTGATATTTTTATTTCAACCGGAGGACCAGGAAATCCCTTAGAAGGAGATGGAAATTGGGATAAAAAATATTACGATTATCTCGATAAAATTGTAGAGCATAACAAGGTAAATATAATAAAAAAACACGTTCTTTTTATTTGCCATTCTTTTCAAATGGCATGTAATCATTTTGGTTTGGCACAAATTACTCAAAGAAAATCAACGTCTTTTGGCGTAATGACAATGCACAAGACAGAAGAAGGATTGAAAGAACCAATTTTTGAAGGATTGCAAAATCCATTTTATGCCATTGACAGTCGCGATTATCAAGTTGTACAACCAAGACTTACCAATATTAGCAAAAAAGGAGCAAAAATAATTTCTTTAGAAAAAATTCGCACACACCGTGGCGATTACGAACGTGCCATAATGGGTGTTCGGTTTTCTGATTATATGGTTGGATTACAATTTCATCCCGAAGCGGATGCCTTAAGTTTTATCGCAAACCTAAAAAATGCTGAAAAAAGAGATAAAATTATTGCAATGAAAGGAAGAACAAAATTCCGAAATATGTTGGAAGACTTGTTAGATGAATCCAAAATTTATCTTACTAACGAAACAATAATTCCTAATTTCTTGCGAATTGCAATTAACGATTTAATGCGAACAAAAAAAATATTAAGTAATTAGTGTTTTTTAGACTTTCAAATTAGTAAAAAAATGATTTCAAAATTAAGAGAAGAGTTCAACACTAGTTTTACACAAGAAAAATACGAAGATATGCTACAAAGCATTACGGATGATTTTAACTATTGTCCAACTTTTAGAATTGCTGAAACTCCATTTTTTATTTCGGATACTTTAAAAGAACAATTAATTTCTGGTTTTAATGATGTTGTATCTTTTATTAAAGAGAATTCTTTTAAAGAATTAACAGATAGAGCATTAGAATTAAACAGAAAAGTTCCAAATGAGGATAATCATACTACCTTTTTAGCAGTTGATTTTGGAATCTGTGAAGAAGATGGAAAAATAATACCTAAATTAATCGAAGTTCAGGGATTTCCTTCATTATTTAATTTTCAACTAAATTTAGCAGATAAATTTAAAAATAGGTATCCTTTTCTTAAGAAACTAACCCCTTTTTTTAATAAACTTTCAAAAGAAGAATATTTACAATTAGTAAAAAATGTTATTTCTAATGGCATTAATGACGACCAAGTTATTCTTCTTGAAATTGAACCAGAAAAGCAAAACACAAAAATTGATTTTTATTATTGCCAACGCGATTTTGGTTTTCCAGTGGTTTGTGTAACCGATGTTTTTGAAGAAGACAATAAATTGTTTTATAAAAATGCTTACGACAGCAAAATTGAAATTAGACGCATTTATAATCGTGTTATTTTTGATGAATTAGATTTACGATCCGATTTAAATTTACGCTTTAATTTTTCTAAACCCTATGATGTAGAATGGATTGGACATCCTAATTGGTTTTTTAGAATTAGTAAATACATACTTCCTTATTTAAAAGGCGACTATTTTATTGAAACTACTTTATTATCTGAATTGATAGAGATTCCAACAGATTTAGAAAATTATGTTTTAAAACCATTATTTTCATTTTCTGGAACTGGAGTGGTTTTTAATGTTCAAAAAGAAGATATCGAAAATGTTGTTGAAAAAGAATTATATATTTTGCAAAAAAAGGTAAACTACGTACCAATCATCCGATCTCCAACAGGAAAAGTAAAAGCAGAAGTGCGATTACTAGCCGTTTGGGATAAAAAAGACGACTCACCTACTCTAGTAACAAATTTAGTTAGATTAAGCCGTGGAGAAATGATTGGTGTGAAATTTAATAAAGACAAAGATTGGGTTGGCGGGACAATTGGATTATTTCGAAACTAAAATTATAAATAATTTTGCTTTATTGCTATCCAAGATTGCTCTTCATACACCAATTTATGAATTACTTCTTCCTGTAAAGCTTGGTAATTGTTGTGCTTTAAGTGCTTTGCCCAATTAGCATTACTTAAAATTTCAGATATTAATCGGATTATTTTTGTTGTTTCGCCAGCATTTCTTAAAACCTCTTTCCCACTATAATTTTTATTTTGAGCATGCTCAAAATTAATTGTTTTAAAATCTAAACTTACAGTTATATAAAACAGCTTAGCCTTTTCATTATTTGGTAAAAAATCGCTCCATTTTGCAATAGCTATTGTTTTGTTCTGATTCTTAAAAGCCGATAAAGGAATTAATCGCCATCTACAATTCGAAACTCTGCCCCAGTGATTAGAAATTCGATATACTCCATCCTCAATAAAAATATAACCACTACCCGATTTGCTGGTGAGGTTAATTTTTAAATTTTCAGTTTCAGATGATTCTACTTCCATCCAAATACAAAAAGTAGAATTATGAAAGTTACGTTTATTATAAATCAATTTTTAATACTAAATATTAATGCAGCCTTGTTAATTTTTCCTGCGTAATTGAAGTTGCAAATTCCGTTGTTAATTTTTCTGCATAATCCTCTAACAATTCTAGAACGCGTTCTCTTTTTTTACTTTGTACAATTAAACCAGCATGATAATCTAACGGAACTTTAAAAACTACTTCTTTAGCATCAAAGCTTGATAAATCTGGTTTTTCAATTTTAGAAAGTGTTAGAACAATTCCAGCATATTCTTTTTTAGATTTAGGTAATTTATATTTTTTTTCTTTCAAGAAACAATCTTCAATTTTTGCCCATTCTTCCCACAAATTAATATCTGTAGCAGCATGCACCATTTCTGCCAAATGCGCTCCGCCAACTCGAGAAGAAGTTTCTAAAAAATAAAAATTTCCTGTTTCTGAATTTTTTATAAATTCAGCATGAGAAGCACCATGTTTTAAACCAAATCCTTTAACAACTTGTTCGTTAATTCGTAAAATTTCTTTTTCATCCTCTGATTTATATTCTATCGTTGCGCTTCTAAAAATGCCGCCACCTTGCGAAATTTCTAACGGAGTTGCCAAATATTGCGATGCACTAGCAAAAATTACAGCACCATTTAAAACCAAACTATCGCAATGATAAACTGCGCCAGGACGAAATTGTTCCACCAAATATTTAAAGCGGTTGTTTCCCATTTCATTAATGTGATTCCATAACGATTCTTTGTTGTGTACTTTTATTATTCCAGTTGCCGAAGCTTCGGATCGTGGTTTCAAAACCCATGGCGGAGAAATAGTGTCTGCAAATGCATTGATATCGTGGTCATTGAATAAAGAACAAAATTGTGGATTAGAAATTCCGCAACTTTTAGCACGCATACGCATGGCTAATTTATCCCGAAAATATCTTCCGGTAGTTTGTCCCATTCCATCAATTCGCAGGTTTTCTCTTAAAAACGTAGCTTTTTCTACATCAAAATCATCTAACGCAATTATGGCATCAATTTTTTTATGTCGCATTAAATCTGAAACTCCCGCAAGTAAATGATCTAAATTCCAATCCACATCTTGAACAGGCATAAAAAATATCTCATCAATAAATTGGGTTGCCCAAGCCTTATCTCGTAATTTTTCTGAAGTAATTAAATAAACTTTATTTCCTTGCTTCTTCAAACTAATTAAAAAATCATTTCCTTTAAAATAATTAGAAATACAAATAAAGGTTTTTGCGGTATTTTCCATAGTTATAAGTTTTTAATAAAGTTAGTAATTAAATGTACACCAAATGCTGTTGCATGTTTTGATTTTGCAAATTCATCGTCACCAAATGCAACACCAGCAATATCTAAATGTGCCCAAGCTGTATGATTTTCTGTAAAATATTCTAAAAACTTAGCTGCAGAAATTGCACCTGCAACTGGTTTTCCGCTGTAATTTTTTACGTCTGCAATTTCACTATCAATATCCGATTTATAAGAATCCCAAAGTGGTAAACGCCACAAACGTTCGCCAATTTCATCTCCAGCTTTAGTTAAATTCTGAATTAAATCTTCGTTATTACTAAACAATGCGCCACATTCAAAACCTAAAGTTGCAACACTGCTTCCTGTTAGAGTTGCTAAATCGACTACAATTTCCGGATTATAATTTTTTATTAAATACGACAAACCATCTGCTAAAATCAATCTTCCTTCTGCATCAGTATCAATAATTTCGATAGAACTGCCTTTATAACTAGAAATTACATCACTCGGAAGATACGATTTTGCATCTACCGAATTTTCACAAGCAGGTACAATTGCAGTAACTTGATAAGGTAATTCTAAACTTGCAATTAATTGCATTGCTCCTAAAACAGCCGCACCACCCGCCATATCACATTTCATGTGAACCATTCCTGCTGTTTTTATATTCAACCCGCCAGTGTCAAAAGTGATTCCTTTTCCGACCAAACCAATATGTTTTTTGGCTTTTTTTGGATTGTATTCTAAAATTATAAATTGAGGTTCGCGTTCACTACCTTGACCAACAGAAAGAAAGGCATGTAATCCTTTTTCAGCGGATTCTTTACGATTAAAAACAGTAGTTTTAATCGGATAACTTTCTGACAATTTTTTTGCCCAATTTGCTAAATATTCTGGTGTTGCAGTATTTGGCGGTAAGTCAACTAAGTTAAAAACTTCTAATTGTGACTGCGCAATTTTTAGTCCGTTTTCACAAGCGGTTTGAATATTTTTGTCTGAAATAATATCTAATTGAGAATCTAATAATACAGCTACTTTTTTATCCGATTTGAAATGTCCTAAATTATAACTTCCCAATATGAATCCAGAAATTGCTGCTTCTACCATAGAATTATCAAAAAATTCTGGAAAAAATATGGATATATTATCTTTTAAAAATTCTCTTTTGACATGAGAAATTCTTCTAAAAGAAGTTTTAATTTCTTTAAAATCGAGAGATTTCCCTAAACCCAAAAAAAGATATTGCATTTCATTTTTTTGGATAATATATTGACTTTTGGCTTTTCCGGAAAATAAATTTTTAGAAAGTGTTATTCCCATAAAATCTATTTCAACTTCTGATTCTAAGAAAGGAATTAATACCAAACCTGTACCTATTTTAAATTTATCTAAATAATTAAATTTCATATTTTTATCTTAATTTTTTTTATTACTAAAAAATAACCACTCCATTGCTTTTGGAAATTCGTCACTCCAATAAATTTCGCTATGTTTTCCGTCTTTATTTATACTTAAATGTACATTCATTTTGTCTGCAAATCCGTTTTTATTTAATAATCGTTTCTGAAACTTTTTAACATGTGCTAGCATGGTTTCACTTTCGTCGCCACCAGCATACAAATAAATTCTTGTGTCTTGTGGTTCGTGTAAATCTAAAAAAGAAAGTTTTATTTTTGGTACCACCCAAAGCGAAGGAGAAAATATCATTAATTTTCCGAAAATTTCAGGATACATTATTCCGCCAAAAATACTAACTAACGCACCCATAGAACTTCCTCCAATTCCGGTATTTTCGCGATCCGATTTTGTTCTAAAATTACTGTCTACAAATGGTTTTAAAGTCTCTGTTACAAAACGAATGTAGCTTTTGCCTTGTCCGTTTCCTAAAATAGTATTGCCAACATTGTATTCAGAAATACGTTCTTTATCTGCATGCTCAACAGCAATTACTATTATTTTTCCGATGTTATATTCCGACATTACGGCAATTTTTTTATCTATTTCCCAATTGCCATATTGGGCATTTTCATTAAATAGATTCTGAGCATCTTGCAAATACAAAACGGGATAATCTTCAGAAGAAGATTCGTAATCGTGCGGTAATAAAGCCCAAATTCTTCTTTTTTTATTTAATTGTGGAATCTCAAATTCCTCTGAAATTAATTTTACTATCGGTAAAAAGTTTGGCTTAAAGGGTAGCCAATTTTTTCTCCATTTATAAACGTGTTCTTTTTGGATTCCGTTGTGTTTTTTAGTCGAATGATTTTCGGTTCGGTTTCCTAATTTGTCAATTTCTACTTCACTCCAATCGCCACGAGTGAATTTGTATAATAAATTTTCTGGATAATTGAAATTAGACGGAAACACAAAATGATACAAACCAACGCCTACTCTTTCCATTTCATAATTAGTATCTTTAGTTTGCCAATTATTGAAATTTCCAGATATAAAGACCGAGCGTTCGTCGTCTTCGTCTGTGGTTAAAACGATATTTAGATTTGGTTCGACTATTTTATTAAAAACTAACAACAAGCTTTCTGAATTATTTTCAATCATTATTTAAAACTAGTGATGTAAGAAGTAAATATAGTTTTTTGACGAAAGCCTTGCAAATAAATTTAGGAATACTCTACAATTTCAATTCGCATTAAGAAAGATGGTAATTAAAAACATTGCAACATTATTTCTTACGTTTTTCTAAAACCGAAACAACATCTTGTAGTCGAAAACCTTTTGCTTGAAGCAAAATTAAATAGTGAAAAAGTAAGTCTGCACTTTCATCTAAAAACAAATTATCGTTAGCATCTTTGGCTTCAATTACTACTTCAACAGCTTCTTCGCCTACTTTTTGAGCAATTTTATTGATTCCTTTATCAAACAAAGAGCGAACGTAACTCGTTTCGTTTTCGTTGTTTTTTCGATCGGATATTGTATTTTCTAATTCAGATAAAAATCCATAATTCGGATTATTTTCTTCCTTCCAACATGTATCTGAACCTGTATGACAAGTTGGTCCATGTGGTTTTGCTTGAAAAAGTAAACTGTCGTTATCGCAATCGTTTTTAACTGATACAAGTTCTAAAAAATTGCCGCTTTCTTCTCCTTTTGTCCATAATCGATTTTTTGAACGGCTAAAAAAAGTAATTTTATTTGTTGCCATAGTTTTATCAAATGCTTCTTGATTCATGTAGCCAAGCATTAAAACATTTTTGGTAACTGAGTCTTGTATTATCGCTGGAATTAATTGGTTCTCTGAGTTTGTGAAATTCAATTTTATCTTCATTATAAACGTATGGATATATTATTTTTTTGTAATTCGTTTTTTAAGCTGTTGATTTCAATTTCTTTAAAATGGAAAACGCTTGCTGCCAAAGCTGCATCCGCTTTACCTTCTTTAAAAACATTAATAAAATCTTGAACAGAACCGGCACCACCAGATGCAATTATTGGTATATTACAAATTTCGGATAATTTGGATAAAGCCGCATTTGCAAAGCCATTTTTAGTTCCGTCATTATTCATAGAAGTAAATAAAATTTCACCAGCACCAAGATTTTCTGCTTCTTTCGCCCAATGGAACAAGTCTATTTCTGTTGGAACTTTTCCTCCTACCAAATGCACTTTCCATTGCCCGTTTATTTTTTTTGCATCAATTGCAACAACAACGCACTGGCTACCAAATTCGTTTGCAAGTTCATTAATTAAATTGGGGTTTTTAATTGCCGCCGAATTGATGGAAACTTTATCAGCACCATTATTTAATAAATCGCGAACATTTTGAATAGATGAAATTCCGCCGCCAACGGTGAAAGGAATATTAATAGTTTCGGCTACCTTTTTAACCAAATCTAATAAGGTTGCTCTATTTTCTTCTGTTGCAGAAATATCTAAAAAAACCAATTCATCTGCACCATTTTCTGAATAAAACTTAGCCATTTCAACTGGATCGCCGGCATCCTGCAAATTTAAAAAGTTTACACCCTTTACTGTTCTTCCGTTTTTAATATCAAGACATGGAATAATTCGTTTTGTAAGCATAATTTCTGGTTAAAGTGGTTTGATTAAAGGTATAAATTCCGCATTCTAAAAATTAAATAAATTCGGATAACTGCTTTAGTGTAATTCTATTTTCATAGATTGCTTTTCCGATAATAACACCTTCGCATCCTAATTCTTTTAATTTAGGCAATTCATCAAAGGTAGAAATTCCGCCGGATGCAATTAGTTTTAAATTGGATGTTTGCTTTAAAATAGCTTCGTATAACTCAAAACTTGGACCGTTTAACATACCGTCTTTTGCAATGTCTGTTGAAATAACATATTGAATTCCGGATTTTTGATAGTCTTGTATAAACGGAATTATATCTTGCTCGCTTTCTTCTAACCAACCAGAGATTGCGATTTTTTGGTTGTTAGCATCTGCTCCAAGAATTATTTTATCGCTTCCGTATTTGCTTATCCATTCTTGAAATAACGTTTGGTTTTTAATGGCAATACTTCCGCCGGTGATTTGATTTGCACCACTTTGAAAAGCAATTTCTAGATCGGAATTGGCTTTTAGGCCGCCGCCGAAATCAATTTTGAGTTTGGTTTTAGATGCAATTGCTTCTAAAATTTTGTAGTTAATTATTTTACTAGATTTTGCTCCATCTAAATCGACTAAATGTAGATATTGAATTCCGCTATCTTCGAATTGCTTTGCTACTTCTAACGGGTTTTCATTGTATATTTTTTTTGTACTGTAATCGCCCTTTTCTAATCGGACACATTTACCGTCAATGATATCTATTGCTGGAATTATTCTCATTTTATGCTGTTTTTTCCTTAAAATGGATTGAAATGTTAAAGATTTAATTTATTTATTACCACGTTTTGAAAAGTATGCAGAATTTTAAAAGTTAATTAATTTTGTTTTGCGTTAGGGATTGTAGCGACATCCTATTTTGGCTTTTTTTGCCAAAATAGATACAGCGGAAAGCCCGTTTTGCTTTTCGCAAAAACGCCCTAATTTATAACATTAAAAAATTTTTTAATACCTGTTCTCCCAATTTTCCACTTTTTTCGGGATGAAACTGCACGCCATAAAAATTATCTTTTTGCATTGCTGTTGCATAATCACTCTCATAATTTGTGGTTGCTATTGTTTGGCTGTTTTTTTTTGCATAATAACTGTGAACCAAATACATGTGTGCGTTTTCTGGAATATCTTTAAATAAATCGCCTTGTAGGTTAAAAATAGTATTCCAACCCATTTGCGGTACTTTTACGACATCTGAAAATTTTACCACTTTGCTATCAAAAATTCCTAAACCTTTGGTGTTTCCTTCTTCGGTTTCTTGACAAAGAAGTTGCATGCCCAAACAAATTCCTAAAACTGGTTGTTTAAGACTTGGAATTAAAGAATCTAACTTAGATTTTTTTAGTTTTTCCATTGCGCTAAATGCCTGACCAACACCTGGAAATATTACTTTATCTGCAGTTTTAATTTCGTTCCAATCGTCACTTAAAACTCCTTCAAAACCTAAACGATTTAGGGCAAATTGGATACTTTGAATGTTTCCTGCACCATAATTTATAATAACAATCTTCATTATAGCATTCCTTTTGTTGTTGGCAAAATCATTTTGCTTGCATCTCTTTTTACCGCAGTTTTAATGGCTTTTGCAAAGGCTTTAAAAATAGCTTCTATTTTATGGTGTTCGTTTGTTCCTTCTGCTTTTATATTGATGTTTGCTTTTGCACCATCAGAAAAGGATTTGAAAAAATGTAAAAACATTTCGGTTGGCATTTCCCCAATTTTTTCTCTTTTAAAATCGGCTTCCCAAACCAACCAATTTCTACCACCAAAATCAATTGCTACTTGTGCTAAACAATCGTCCATTGGTAGGCAAAAACCATAGCGTTCAATTCCTAATTTGTTTCCCAAAGCTTTTGCAAAAACTTCACCTAAAGCAATTGCTGTATCTTCTATAGTATGGTGTTCGTCTACTTCTAAATCGCCTTTAACTTGAATATCTAAATCCATTTGCCCATGACGAGCGATTTGATCTAACATATGATCAAAAAAGGCCAATCCAGTTTGGATGTTGCTTTTACCAGTACCATCTAAATTAACAGTTATGGCAATTTTAGTTTCATTTGTATTACGTTCTAAACTTGCAATTCTAGTTTCTAGTTTTAAAAAGTTATAAATTGCTTCCCAATCGTTAGTTTCTAAAGCAATGAACTCTTGTAATGCATTACTTTTTGATTCGATTTCTTTTATTCCTAAATTGGTATTATCGTTTATAAATATCGCTTTACTACCTAGGTTTTTGGCTAATTCGACATCTGTTAATCTATCACCAATTACAAAAGAATTTTTTAAATCATAATCTTCTGAAAAATAATGTGTTAACAAACCAATTTTTGGTTTTCTTGTATTGGCATTATCGGATGGAAATGTTCTGTCAATTTGCACATCTGAAAAGAAAACTCCTTCGTTTTCAAAGGTTTTCATCACAAAATTATGTGCTGGCCAAAAAGTATCTTCTGGAAAACCGGCTGTACCTAAACCATCTTGATTGGTTATCATAACCAATTTATAATCTAATTCTTTTGCAATTTTAGATAAAAAAGTAAGTGATTTTGGATAAAAAGTGATTTTCTCAAAACTATTGATTACTTCATCTTCCGTTTCTTTAATAATCGTTCCGTCGCGATCAATAAACAATATTTTTTGTGGCATTTTAATTATATTAGTTTTAAAGATTGTATTAAATTTTCATTTTCATCTTTGGTACCGATCGAAATTCGGAGACAGTTATTACATAACGGTTGGTTGCTGCGATTTCTAACTACAATGCCTCGCTCAATTAATTGGTTGTATCTTTTAACTGCATCGTCAACTTTAATTAAAATGAAATTTGCATCCGATGGGTAAATTTGTTCAATATATTGTACCCTATCTAAAGATTGAATTAATTTTTCGCGTTCTATTTTTATTTTTTTCACTTGCGCGTCTAAAGTACTTTGCATCAATTTTTTTTCTGCTTGTTCTTGCGAAGCCGTATTTACATTGTATGGAGGTTTGATTTTATTTAAAACATCAATAATCTCTGGCGATGCATATAAAATTCCGATTCGCAATCCTGCCAAAGCATAGGCTTTAGAAAGAGTTTGGATAATAACAAGATTTGGATAGTTTTTTAAATCAGACAAATACGAATCATTTTCAGAAAAATCAATATAGGCTTCATCTAAAACCACAATTCCGTTAAATTCTTTTAAAATTTTTAAAATTGCCTCGTCAGAAAATGAATTTCCGGTTGGATTGTTAGGAGAACAAAGAAACAAGATTTTTGTATTCTCGTTTGCGGTTTCTAAAATAGCATCAACATTTGGTTCAAAATCCGATGTTAGTAGAACTTCTTTATTTTCAACTGCATTTAATTCTGCCAAAACACCATACATTCCGTAAGTTGGTGGCAACGTAATGACATTATCTTGGTATGGTTCGCAAAATGCACGAAACAATAAATCCAATACTTCATCGCTTCCGTTACCTAAAAGAATTTGATTTTCTGGAGTTTTTCTGAACTGAGAAAGTAACATTTTTAATTTTCGCTGTTGCGGATCAGGATAACGATTAACACCATTATTAAAAGGATTTTCGTTGGCATCCAAATAAATCATGGTATGCATAAAATCTTTATACTCATCTCTTGCAGACGAATAAGGTTTCATGTTTAATACATTTCTTCTGGTTAATTTTTGGATATTAAATTCTTTCATTTCAACAGAGTTATATTTTTAAAAATTCTTTGTATTTTATAAATTGCTTATTTCTTTTTATTTTCTAAAAAATTTAATCGTAAAGTTACGGCATTTTTATGTGCTTGTAAACCTTCTGCATTTGCCATTATTTCAATAGACTCACCTATATTTTTAATTCCGTTCTCGGATATTTTTTGATAAGTGATTGCTTTGTAAAAACTATCTAGGTTAACGCCCGAATAATTTTTTGCAAATCCGTTAGTTGGTAAAGTGTGGTTGGTTCCAGAAGCATAATCCCCAGCACTTTCTGGAGTGAAATTTCCTATAAAAACCGAACCTGCATTTTCAATATTTTCTAAAAAATAGTCTTCATTTGTGGAACAGATAATTAAATGTTCCGGAGCATATTCGTTTATTAATTCTAGTGCGTCAGTTTCTGATGAAACTAAAATTAACTTAGAATTCTCAATTGCTTTTTCTGCAATATCTTTTCTTGGTAATTGTTCGATTTGCAATTCAATTTCTTTGGCAACTTTTGATAAAATAGATTCCGAAGTTGTTACTAAGATAACTTGACTATCTGTTCCATGTTCTGCTTGACTTAATAAATCGGAAGCCACAAAACTTGGAATTGCCGATTCATCTGCATAAATCAATAATTCACTTGGACCAGCTGGCATATCAATTGCAACTCCAAATTGGGTTGCGACTTGTTTTGCAACGGTTACATATTGATTACCCGGTCCAAATATTTTGTATACTTTCGGAATTATTGTTGTACCAAAAGTCATTCCTGCAATAGCTTGAATTCCGCCAACTTTATAGATTTTCGTTATTCCGCACAAACTAGCCGTATACAAAATAGCAGGATTTATTTTACCATTTTTATCTGGTGGCGAACATAGAATGATTTCTTTACAACCTGCAATTTGTGCCGGGATTGCCAACATTAAAACAGTAGAAAATAATGGTGCTGTACCGCCAGGAATGTATAATCCTACTTTTTGAATTGCTCTTTTTTGTTGCCAACAATTTACTCCTTCGGTAGTTTGTACAACCACCTTTTCTGTTTTTTGAGCAATGTGAAATTTTTCGATATTGCTTTTTGCAAGTTGAATTGCATCTTTTAATTCTTGTGGAACTGCTTTTTCTGCATCCTTGATTTCTACTTCAGAAACTAAAAAATCAGTAATGGTAACTCCGTCAAAAAAGGAAGTATATTTTGAAACAGCTTCGTCACCTTTAGCTTGAATTTCTGAAAAAATTTGTTTTACTGTAGATTCTAAATTTTCAAAATTTTGAGTCGGACGAGATAAAAGCTGCGAATAAACCGTTCTTTGTGGATTTAAAATAGTATTCATGATTTTTTTATTTGAGTTAAAGCACCATTTTTTCAATTGGACAAACTAAAATACCTTCTGCTCCAGCATTTTTTAACTGGTCAATAACATCCCAAAAGGTTTCTTCTTCAATTACAGAATGTAAACTACTCCATCCTGTTTTTGATAATGGCATTATGGTAGGGCTTTTTAAAACTGGTAGAATTTTACTTACTTCTTCAATTTTATCATTTGGAACATTCATCAAAATATATTTAGATGTTCGTGCCTTTAAAACCGATTGGATTCTGAAACGTAGTTTTTCTAAAATTATCTGATTATCTTCTGATATTAAAGGCGATACGGCTAAAACAGCTTCGCTTTTTAGAATTACTTCAACTTCTTTTAAATTGTTTTTAAAAAGCGTGCTTCCGCTAGAAACGATATCTACGATTGCATCCGATAATCCGATATTTGGAGCAATTTCTACCGAGCCAGAAATTTGGTGCAAGTCAACAGAAATATTTTTACTTTTAAAGAAATTTAAAACCGTGTTTGGATACGAAGTGGCAATTCTTTTACCGTTCAAATCTTGAATAGAATTGTATTCAAATGTTTTAGGAACAGCTACAGAAACTTTACATTTTGAAAATCCTAGTTTTTGTACTATTTCAATATTACTTCCTTTTTCTACTAAAAGATTATCGCCTAATATTGCAACATCTACTACTCCATCAATTAAATATTGTGGAATATCTGAATTTCTTAAAAATAAAATTTCTAGCGGAAAATTGGTAGCTTCTGCTTTTAATTGATCGTTTCCGTTGTTAATGGAAATACCGCAATCTTTTAAAATTCTTAAACTGTCTTCGTTTAAACGTCCTGACTTTTGTACTGCAATTTTTAATGTACTCATTTTTTGTTTTTTTGTTTTCAAGTACATCATAAAGGAAATAAAAAAACCCGTTTGATATACTCAAACGGGTTTTGGGATTTATGATTTACTTAATACACATACCACTAACACATCGCTTGAGAGCAATTGGTTCCATGATGATGATGTACTGTATTTAAAAACATTATTAATTATTTATTAAGTACAAAGTTAACGGCTAAAAAAAATACTTACCAAATTTTTTATAACATTTTAGGATATTTTTTTAAATTGTTTCAGATTATAAATAGCGATAAACTATTTAATCCTCTGTATCTGTTTGACTTGGATTATAATTACTTCGAATTTCTGTATGACGAATTTCTCCACCAGTGGTGCCAACTTTAGTTCCTACAGCAAAGTTAATTAATCCTAAAGCTACAATAATAATTGCTAAAAGCTTGGCTTTTGCATGATTTTTTTGATTAGCAACTAGTCCTAAAATAGAAAAGGCACCCAACACATACATTAAAATTACAAATTTTTCAGTAATTTCTTCATGTTCGTGAATAATTTGATGTCCGATATTTGGCAGATCTTCTACCAATTCTTCTGCACCTTCACCAGTATTCATTGCCAATAATGCACAAATTGCAGATGTTATAAATAATAAATAAGCACAATTTTTAACTACTTTGTTTCTAAACAAAATTCCGCCAATCAAAATTCCAATGCCAAACAAAGTTCCTAAAATAGGAATATGGTTAACTAATAAATGTAAATGCGCGTCGTTCATGATAATATGGGTTTTAAAGTGAAAATTACATTATAAATTTAAACGCAAGAGTAAATATGTTTGCGCTCAAGGTATCGCTTCTTTGGTAATTATTATATCTAAAATCAATACTTTTTAAACCAAACTTCCAAATTCTTGTTTTTGTAAAAATATCCACATAGGTTAAACCCATGCCGTATTGATTGCTTGAAAAGCCAGATAAATCATAATCAGATGTGTAAAAATATTGCGTGGAAAGATGTTGTTCGTAACCAGCAAAATATTTTGATTGTGTTTGTGTATAGTATCTGTACATTGGATAAACTGTAAATTTATCATTTAGCTTTATTGGTAATTCAATACTTGCTGTATGCGAGGAAATTCCCCAATCATCTGTATAAAAGCGGTAATAAGTACGTACTTTAAAACGTTCGTTAACGTAATAATTTAATCGGATTCCAAATGGTGTTTTAAAACGCGTATCTGGTAATCTTTCTAAAGCATCGGCTAGTTGAAAAACTCCGGTATTTGATTTATCAGAATAATTTGAAATGAATGTTGGGTTTCCTGCATAATAATTTGGCTTATCTGCGAAATAAACTCTATGATATGGCGTAGATAATAATCCGTTTTGACCCAAAATATCTAAGAAAAATGAAACTTGTAATTTTTTACTTAAGATTTGCGAAAAACCAAGAGATAAAGAATAGGAGTTTCTGTTGGTATTGGTAAAACGGGAAAATCCTGAATTAGAAAATCCGTTAGTAACCATTCCGTTTTGATCATAAACTGTACCTATAAAACTGACTAATTCTTTAGGGTAAATCGGACTCCATTTATCCAAATAAACATTTGCTTTAATGTTAAATTCGGTATTTTTTTCATTAAAAAGTTTTGCTATTCCGCCACCAAATCCAAAAGAAGTATAATCGTATTCGGTTGAGGCAGAAATATCTGCATTCCAAATAAAATTTCTATCGTCAGATGAATGACTATAATTTCCTACAACATTTACTAAATTATCTTGTTCTGATGCACCAGATGAAGATTGCCATGGTGTTGGTGTAGCAGAATCAAAAGGATTAATGTTACTAGATGAAGCCGATGTATAGGCTGAAATCCCAGTATCTATTGTTAAAATATCATCTGCATTCATTGGTATTGCAACTATTATGTTGGTTGCGATATCGGTAAGTTTTTCAGTTCCATTTCCTCCGGAAACAGCCGAATGTATACCATCTTGATTGTAATAACTTAATAAAATATCTACTTCAGTAGATTCTAAAACTTTTTTCTTAAAAACTGGAACCGAATCTTGTACTTTAAATTGTGCAAATGTAATTGCACAAAAAAAGAACAATAGGAACGAATAGATATTTTTCATTTTAATATTTTCGAAACTTAATTACAACCACAACCACCGCCAGTTTTTCCTCCGTTTGCTCCAGCTGCTGCTTCTCTATATACCTGAAAAGTTACTTCGTAGCGTTCTGCAGTTTTTGCAGCCAATTTCATTTCTGGATCATTAATTTGAATTTTGTCGTACTCTTTTACGGCAACGCAAGAACTCATTGATAGAATGAGTAATCCGAAGATTAGAAGTTTATTCATTTTTAAATTTATTTAAATCTATTTTATTTGAAACAGAAATTTTACCCAAATCGTCTACCATAATGCATTCAATACCGGGAAGCTGATTTATTAAGTCCATTCCGACTTCTTTTCCTAACACAAAAACTCCGGTTGCTAATGCATCTGCTAACTCTGTTGTTTTTGCAAAAACGCTAACACTAACCAAGCCAGTCGCAGGATAACCTGTTCTTGTATCAATAATATGCGAATATCTTTTTCCGTTAAAAACTACATATTTTTCATAGCTACCAGAAGTTTCTACCGCAGTGTCTTCAATAGGAAAGGTAGCGAAAATTTTATCCTTATTAACTGGATTTTTAATCCCAATTTTCCATTGTTCTCCAGATGGTTGTTTGCCCCAAGTACTAATATCGCCAGAAACATTAATAATTCCAGATGTTACTCCTTTTTCTTTTAAAAGTTCTTTAATTTTATCTGCAATATAGCCTTGACCAATTCCTCCAAGTCCTATTTTCATTCCGTTTTCTTTAAGAAAAACGGTTTGCTTGCCGGTATCAATTAGTAAGTTTTTGTAATTTACTTTTGCAACTGATTTTTTAATTTCTTCTTCGGATGGCATTTTTTTCATGCTGCCGTCGTATTTCCAAATTTTATCCATAGATGCATAGGTTACATCAAATGCACCTTGTGTTAATTCGGATATTTTTTTGGATCTTTCTAATAAAGAAATTAATTCTAATGGAACTTTTATTGGTTTAATTCCAGCATTTCGATTGATTTCTGATAATGGAGTTGTTGGAATCCAATCGGAAATTAAATTTTCAATTCGTTTGCATTCGGCTACAGCCAAATCGATATTTGTATTAATAGAAACGGTATCTTTTCCTACCAAAGTAATTTCAAAAGGACTTCCTAATAAATACAGACTTCGTTTGTGGGTAATTTGCCCTAAACAAAAAGAAGGAATTAAAAATAGAAGTAGGAGTTTGTAAGGTTGCATTTATTTTGTAATAAACGATTGCAATGAGATAATAAAATCTGCTGGGGGATTTTTAGTATACCCAGAAACGGCTTTTACGTTGCCATTATAATCTAAAATAACAACTAAAGGGTAATTACCGTCTTTGTTATATTTAGATGCTAAAGATTGGTTTTCTGCAGATAATTCTGCAGATAATTGGTTCGCTTTTTTCTTAGGAAAATCTGCTTTATAGAGAATTAAATTTTCATCAGAAAACTTTTTAAATTCTGGTGATTGCCAGATATTTCTGTCTAACTTAATGCATGGCGCGCACCAATCAGAACCAGAAAAAACCAATAAAATATTCTTTTGAGATTTCTCTGCTTCGATTTTTGCATCGTTAAAATTTGATTGCCAATTTTGAGAAAAAGAAGCACACGAGACAAAAAGAATAAAGAAACTAAATAATTTTTTCATAATTATAAATGCTTTTCAAATGTATAGACAAATACTAATCCGAAATTAATTACTAACGTTAATTTTTTTATAATAATCCGTTATACTTTCTCACAATCCATTCTAATGCTAAAGATAGTGCCAAAAACACTAATATAAACACGAAGTCGATTAATGGTGTTTTAGTTGCGTTTGTTTTTTGAATCGGCTTGTAACTTTCGTCATTTACTAAAACGGAAATTAGTTCTTCTACTTGATTAGGAAGAAAGGCTTTTGCATTAGTTTCGGATGCTAATTGTTGTAATTTAATTACATCCGGATTAACAAATTGCTTTTCTATATCAAACTCTACTACTTCAAAAGAATTAGAATAGCTTGTATTAGAGTTTAATTCTTTTACCGCAAAATTATATTCGCCAGCATTTAAACCATCTAAATTAACCTTAAAATTATTAGATGCTTTTAATAAATCGTATCGTTTTTCTTTTTTAGTTTTTTTATTGGATACGGTTATGGTTAATCTTGCCTTTTCATCTAACTCAAAATTTTTGTTAAAGTATTCTGCAGAAATTTCAATTGCATCTCCAGAATTATAAAACCGTTCATGATTTACAACTAAAGATTTTCTTGCATTTTTAATACTTAAAAATTGAATTATTTTATCTATAAACAAATCAAATTTTTCAAAACTTCTGGTTTCTACAAAACTTTTGGCACGCCATTTCCAGATGTTTTCTCCGAACAAAAAAGCAGTTCGTTTTCCGTCTTGATCAGAAAAAGAAAGTAATGCAGCATTGGTAGGAATAGTTCTAATCTTGGAACTCAAAAGAACAGCATTATTTTGTTTGCTAGTGATTGTTCCGTATGCGTTTTCTAATGGAGGAAAATTTTCAAATCCAATATTTTCTAATGCAAATAAATTAAAATCTGATTTAAACTCTGCTAAATAATCTTCTTTCTGATTTGCCATTTTAAAATCAAATTCCGATTGATTTTGGTTTAAAAAACTAAAATTTGTTGCCAAACCAGTAATTGTAAATGTTGCAATCTGCAAACTTTTATTTGCATTATATAAATTTTGAAACTCCGCGTTTGGTTGGTATATTATTAAAGCATTAAATTTATTTAACTCATTAATTTTGTTCGGATTAAGTACAGTTACTTTACGTTGTGCATTAGATTCTATTGTACGTTTTAAAGCGCCAATATCCGGATGATTTATACTGCTTACAATGGCAACTTCTGTACGTTGGTCTAAAACCTCAATTGCAATTTTCTTAGAATTGTTAATTGTATTTTTTTCTTTTTCTGAAGAAGATATTGTAGCAGTTAAAACTTGTAAACCGATTTTATCTGCTGGCAACAAAGCATTAATTATTTGTACTTTTTGGCTTGCTGAAAAACTAATTTGTTGTTTGTTTAAAACCGTTTTCCCGTTAGAAATTGTAAAAGTTGCATTTAAATTTTTAGTTCCGTTGTATTGCAAGAAAACTTCAATAGGAAATTTATTCTTTAAAAAAGCATACTTATTTGCATTGATTTGATTTATTTTTAAATCTAAAAAAGTGGCTGTATCGCCTAATATTATAGGATACACTTTATTATCCTTATTAAACTGAAAAACATACTCGCTTCCTGAAGTTTGGTTACCATCAGAAATTAAAACCGTTGGAAAATTAGTATTCTTGTAATTAGATTTTAAGTTTAATGCAATTTTATCTAAATTAGTTTGCTTTCCTTTAAAGGTAATAGAATCTGCTATATTAACTTCTGAATCAAATTGATACGATTGAATGTCGAATTTTTCCTTTAGTCTGGAATCTGATTTTAATTTTTCAAATACAGATTCGGCATCGGAAGTAGCTTTTAAATACTCTATCGATTCGGAATTATCAAGCATTAAAACCAAAGGAGTTTTTACAATTTCGACTTTATTATTAGAAATAATTGGGTTTATTAAAAGTAATAACAGCAAAAACAAAGAAAGAAATCGTAAAAAAGCCAAAAGTCGGACTATTTTAAGTGGACTTTTGGCTTTGTAATAATATTGGAAGTAAGACAATACCCCAGCAATTACTAGTGCTAGTAAGATTAATAAAATTGTGTTATTTGCCATTCTTTATAGTTACTACTTTATAAGATTAAATGGTAATCGAAATTAAAAAATCTTTCTACGTTAACATTCCACCATCTACATTTAAAACTTGTCCTGTTACATAAGAACTCATATCAGAAGCGAAAAACAAACATGCGTTTGCAACATCTTCTGGACTTCCGCCACGTTTTAACGGAATAGAGTCACGCCAACCTTGAACCACGTCTTCGTTTAATTTTGCAGTCATTTCTGTTTCAATAAATCCTGGAGCAATGGCGTTGCAACGGATGTTTCTTGAACCCAATTCTAGCGCTACAGATTTTGTAAAACCAATCATACCAGCTTTAGAAGCGGCATAATTTGCCTGTCCGGCATTTCCTTTCACACCAACCACGCTACTCATGTTTATTATAGAACCTTTACGGTTTTTTAGCATTGTTTTTTGAACCGCTTTAGTCATGTTAAAAACCGATTTCAAATTGATTTCGATAACTTTATCATAATCAGCTTCGCTCATACGCATTAGCAAATTATCTTTTGTAATACCTGCGTTATTAATTAAGATATCTACAGTACCAAATTCTGCTAAAACGTCTTCCACTAATTTTTGAGATTCGTCAAAATTTGCCGCATTAGATTGGTATCCTTTGGCTTTTACACCTAAATCTTGTAATTCTTTTTCTAATACCAATGCAGATTCTGCTGAGGAACTGTAGGTAAATGCAACGTTTGAACCTTGTTGAGCAAATACTTTTGCTATTCCGCTGCCTATTCCACGACTTGCACCAGTTATTATGGTGACTTTTCCTTCTAATAATTTCATATTTTTTCTGTTATTATCAATGACAAATATACCATTTAAAAATAGTTGTAAAAATTTAGATTTACCTAATTTAAACCAAAAACCAAAAAATAATTTACTTTTGTCCGAAATTCAAATCCTAGAAGTATGAAAAAACACTACTCGTTTAAACTATTTGTTCTTTTGTTTATAATTACAAATATGGTATCTAATGTTGGATTTTCTCAAACATTTCATTTTCAAATTGAAAATAAAAATTTAATTTGGCAAAAGACATTTCCTACTTTTGAAAAAGATGTGATGAAAATGTTAATCAAAAACAATAATAAAATATCTAATTTTTCTGAACCCAATAAAGGAGCTGTAAACAATGCTGTTTGCGATTGTAAGTTGTTGGGTTTTATGAATAATCAAACTTTTGATTTTATTTTTGATTTGGATATAACGGAAAGCAATTACACTATTGTTGTAAGAAATATCAAAATTGATGTAGACAATGAATTGGATTATGCAGATAACGCAGGAATTGAAAGAATGTTTTTAAATTATGGACGAACAAATTTACAGAAATCGGAAAGAAATCAGAATAATTTAGAATGTTTCGACCGATTTTTGAGTAAAATATTTGAACTTCCGCTCCAGAATTAAATTTAGTATATGCTTCTTGACCTTCTTATTTTTTATTGATATTGGATAAAAATCTTCAGTTCGCTACAATTTACAACCAATACAAGATTTTGGTTTATAATTTGTCGCTTCATTATTTGCAAAATAATGAAGATGCAGAAGAAATAACGCAAGATGTATTTGTACAAGTTTATAATTCTTTAGAATCATTCCTTCAGAAATCATCCTTAAAAACTTGGATTTACCGCATAACAATAAATAAAAGCTTGGATTTTATTCGACATAAAAAAAGTGCCAAACGCTTTTTTATTTTTGGTAAAAAATCAGAAAACGAAGCAGAATTAAACTCTATTTCCACTTTTGAACATCCCGGAATTACTTTAGAAAAGTTTGAAGATGCTACAATTTTATTCAAAGTAATTAATGAATTAACTGAAAATCAAAAAACAGCTTTTATACTTTCTAAATTAGATGGGTTAAGCAATCCTGAAATTTCGGAAGTTATGAATGTGAGTATTTCATCTGTAGAATCTTTGGTTTTTAGAGCAAAAGCAACACTGAAAGAAAAATTGAGTAATAAATTTGAAAATTACCGCAAGAAATAGAAATAACTTACGTCTAAATTATTATGAAAAGAGAAGAATTTATAAATACAATCCTTAAAAGCGTAGATGGAATTACAAAAGTAAGTCCAAGCGAAACTGTTTATCTCAGAATTGAAAAAGAAATTAATTATAATAATTTTCCAACTAAATCCTTTTGGCTTGTTGCGGCTTCGATTGTAGTTTTACTATCTGTTAATCTTGCTTTATTAAATGGGAAATCAAATTCGAATGGGTCAGATTTAGCAAATTTTGAAAATTCAATAAATAAAAGTAATCAATTGTATAAATAATGAACAAGACAAAACTTTTAAGTATCGCTGTTATTGCATTATTACTTTTAAACTTTGGAATTTTGAGTTTTTTATTTTTCTCAAAGGGCAATCATCCACGTGACAAAAAAATGCCAAGAGAAATTATAATTGAAAAACTTCATTTTAGTAAAAATCAGATTTTTGCCTATGAAAAAACTATCGAAATTCACCAAAATACAATTCGTGATTTAGATAATTCTATTAGAGAAACCAAAAACGAATTGTATCAATTATTGAATTCAGATAAAATTGATAGTGTGCAAAAAAACAGCTTATTTATACAATTGGCTAACTATCAAAGAGAAATTGAAACTACTCATTTTAATCATTTTTTAGACATTAAAAAGATTTGCACAAAAGAGCAATTAGCTGATTATAATGATTTAACCAAAGAATTGGGTAGAATATTTGGACCAAATAGAAAGCCAAAACATGATTAAAAAAAAGTTTATTTTTCTTTTAAATATTCTTTTCATTATTTGCGCTTCGGCGCAAACTAAAAATGATTCCTTGGCGGTAAAAATCAATTTAAAATTTGATAATCAACCATTTCAATTAAACAAAAGCTACGTTTCCAAAAACGATACATTAAAAGTTACTAAAGTAAAATTTTATTTATCAAATGTTGAAATTGAATATCAAGATAATTCTGTTTTTAAAGAAACAAATAGTTATCATTTAATAGACATTGATAAACCAGAATCGTTATTTTTTAAATTAAAAAAATCGAATTCAAAACCAATCAAATCAATCCATTTTAGTATTGGTGTCGATAGTTTAGCAAGTGTTTCTGGAGCAAATGGCAACGATTTAGATTTACAAAATGGAATGTATTGGGCTTGGCAAAGTGGCTACATCAATATGAAAATTGAAGGAACAAGCAAAAGTTGTGCAACACGGAAAAATGCTTTTCAGTTTCATATTGGCGGTTATTTAAAACCTCATTATGCAATGAGAAATATCAACATCAAGTACAATGGTAATATCAATGACAAAAATCAAATGAATTTAGGAATGGATTTAGGAAAATTGTTTTCAGAAATCTCATTGAAAGAAACTAACACTATAATAATTCCGGGAAAAGAAGCGATGAAAATGGTCGATTTATCAACTAAATTGTTTTCTGTCGAATGAAAAAAATGATAGTATCATTGGGATTAGGTATATTAATTTTTGGAATTTTTAACTTTTCTAAAAACTACTTCACTCCTATTTACTTCGAAATTCCAAAAGGTTTTCCTAAACCTGTGTATGATTTTTCGAAAAATCCATTAACAGAAGAAGGTTTTCAATTGGGCCGAAATTTATTTTATGATCCTATTTTATCAAAAGATGGAACCATTTCTTGTGCTAGTTGTCATTTGCAACAAACAGGTTTTGCTCATGTTGATCATGATTTAAGCCACGGAATTGATGGAAAAGTTGGAACGAGAAACTCCATGACTTTAATGAATCTGGCTTGGTCCAACTCTTTTATGTGGGATGGCGGTGTTAATCATCTTGACATACAACCGATACATCCTATAACGAGTGAAGTAGAAATGGATGAAACTGTAGAAAATGTAGTTGTAAAACTACAGAAAACAAATAAATATCCCAATTTATATCAAAAAGCATTTGGTTCGAAAAAAATTACCGGACAATTTACTCTAAAGGCGCTTTCCCAATTTGTTTTACTATTACAAACATCTAACTCAAAATACGACAAAGTAATTCGAAAGGAAGAAAATTTCTCAGAAATAGAACAAAAAGGATACGAACTTTTTAAGCAAAACTGTGCTTCTTGCCATCGAGAACCTTTGTTTACAGATGGTGGTTTTAAAAATAATGGATTAGAAATGGATTCTACTTTAATGGATTTAGGCAGAATGCGAATTACGCAAAAACCTTCTGATATACAAAAATTTAAAGTTCCTACTCTACGAAATGTGCAATTTACTTTTCCCTATATGCACGACGGCAGATTTAAAACCTTGAGTGAGGTTGTAAAACATTATAATACTGGTATCATAAAAAGTGAAACATTATCAATGCAATTACGGAAACCAATGAACTTAACTGATAATCAAAGAACGGAAATCATTGCATTTTTAAAAACTTTAACGGATAACGAATTTTTGTTTAATCCGAGATATGGGTTTCCAAAATAAAAATTATTTAAAGTTTCGCAAGAAATAAATTAAAATAACGTCTAAATAAAATAAACCAAGTTATTTATGAAAAAAGCAATTACCTTTTTAACCTTTTTTATAGCATTTATATCGAATGCACAAACCAATCCGGCAATAACAAGTTGGTTACAAAACACGACTGGAATTAACGGTCGCCATTATGTTACAGGAAATTCTACACCAATTGTCGATGCAGTTCAAGCCAATGTTCAATCAGTGCAATACAATACAACGTATGCTTATGTTTCTGCAACTGGAATTCCAGCATACATTACTGGACCTTTTCAAGATGGAAATCCATCATTGGCCACTGCACAAAATAAAATTTTTAGATTTCCGTTAAGTCCAACTCAAAATACAGGAACAGTCACAGCTACGACAGGCGGAAATATTGGTGTTTTTAAAAATGGTGTTGCATTATTTGACTATCGTGACGGTGTTGCATGGAATAGTACAACAAATACACTTTGTGGCGGACCGGGAAATGCAACTTGTCCCGCTGGACCAACAGCAACGCAAGCGTGGAATAGAGATGCAATTCCTGCCGAAAGAGCTGGATTTGATTGTGCAAAAGCGCATCCAGCAATGGGAAATTATCATCATCATCAAAATCCATCAGCTTTTAATTTAGATTTGGTTGTAACTTCAAATATTTGTGACTTATATCCTTCAGATGGATTATATGTTATTAATCCTTCTGAACATTCACCATTACTAGGTTTTGCATACGATGGTTTTCCTATTTATGGAGCTTTTTCCTACACTAATACTAATGGAACTGGCGGAATTAGCAGAATGAAATCAAGTTATCAATTAAAAAATCAGACTATCAGAACCAATGGACCAGCGGTTAATGCAACTTATTTTAATGGTTATTTTAGAGAAGATTACGAGTATGTCGCACATCTAAATGATGCAACCTATTTAGATACTCACAATGGGCGCTTTTGCATTACGCCAGAATATCCAAATGGAATATATTGTTATTTTACAACTGTTGATGCCGATCATAAATCGGCTTATCCTTATGTGGTTGGACCAATATTTTATGGAAATGTAGTCGCATCAGCAGTAACTAGTATTCCAGCCGGAACTTCAACTTATGTATTGGCGAATGAAACTTTTAATTTGGATAAAGCAAAAGTTACTATTTATCCAAATCCCGCAGCAGATTTTATAGCTATTCAAACAGAAATGGTTGAAAAGGATTTAAAAATTGAATTAATTGATGGATTAGGAAAACTAATCAAATCGAGTAAAATTCTTCAGGGAAGCACTTTGAGTATTATAGAAACAGACGCAGTTTACAACGGAATTTACTTCGTTAGATTATCTACAAAAAAAGAGTCAAAAAGTTTTAAAGTAATTATTAATAAATAAATTAAATTATGATTTCTATAAAAAAAATTCTTGTGCTACTAATTGTTTTAGGATCTACACTATCGTGCAATAAATCTGATGATTCCGATTACCAAGAACCAACCGAATTGTATCCGAATGTAAAAGCCACTTTCGGCACATCAGTAGATTTAGAAAATTTAAATAATTACGCAAATCAAACCATTCCTTTATACATAACTAAGGACAATACTGCAGGAAATCCTATTTCTGATAAAGGTGCAACATTGGGAAGAATTTTATTTTATGATAAAAATTTATCTTCTACTAATACTATTGCTTGTGCTAGTTGTCACAAACAAGCCAATGCATTTGGCGATATTTCTGTAGCTAGTACGGGAGTAAATGGAACCACTGTAAGACATTCCATGCGCTTAATTAATTCAAGATTTTCTGCAGAGCAAAAATTTTTCTGGGATGAAAGAGCTGCAAGTTTAGAAATTCAAACCACAATGCCAATTAAAGATCATGGAGAAATGGGATTTAGTGGTTCGAATGGTGATATGAATATTTCGGATTTAGTAAACAAATTAGGAAACTTAGGTTATTATAAAGAATTATTTAAATTTGTATATGGAACGGAGGAAGTAACTGAAAATAAAATTCAATTGGCTTTAGCACAATTTGTAAGAAGTATTCAATCTTTTGACTCTAAATATGATATTGGAAGAGCACAAGGACAAGATAACGCACCATTTCCAAATTTTACCGCACAAGAAAATAATGGTAAAAACTTATTTTTAACTCCACCACAATTTAATGCTAATGGAGTTCGAACTGCTGGTGGCGTTGGATGTGCAGGTTGTCACGCAGGTCCAGAATTTGACATTAATCCTAATTCTGGAAACAACGGAATCATTGGAACCATAAATGGAACTGGAATTGATATTTCTAATACTCGCGCACCGTCATTAAGAGATTTGGTTAAAACGGATGGAACAGTAAACGGAATGATGATGCATACCGGTGTTTTTACATCGTTACAAACAGTAATCGGGCATTATGGAAACATTAATATTGCACCGGGAAATAACAATCTAGATCCGAAATTGCGTCCTAATGGTTTTGGTCAACAACTTAATTTAAATGCAAACGAAGTAAATTCTGTTATAGCATTTTTAAAGACCTTATCCGGTACTAATGTTTATGTAGATTCTAAATGGTCGACACCGTTTCCAAACTAATTCAAATACTATTTTGTTAAAAACAATTTGAAAAAATTAAAATTTTCTACTAACTAATTTATCCCAAAATGAATTATAAATAGCAAGCAAAGTGAAAACCATTAGAAATAAATGGTACCAGGCATTTCCTAAAATATCTAAAATATTTAATTTTCCGTTTGCGAAACTCAATATCAATAAAACTTGCGCGCCATAAGGTAAAATACCTTGAATAATACAAGAAAATATATCTAAAATTGTTGCAGTTTTTTTTGCGCTCAATTCGTATTCGTCATTTATTTCCTTAGCAATTGGTCCGGTAATAACTATAGAAACCGTATTGTTTGCAATAGCCAAATTGGTAAGACCGACTAGAATTCCGATTCCGGTTTGCGCTGATTTTTTACTTTTAATTCGCTTTCTAATTTGGTATAATAAGAAATTAATACCGCCAGCTTTTTCTACTAAAGCCGCTAAACCTCCCGTTAACATTGACAACAAAAAAATATCGGTCATGCTTGTAAATCCTTCGTAAATTTTTTGAACGAATTGCATGAAAGTAAAAGAATTATTTATAAATCCGATTACTCCAGATGCTAGAATCCCTAAAATTAGCGTGGAGAATACATTTACTCCAACCAAAGCCAAAATTATCACTAATAAATATGGTATAATCGCCAACAAAGAATAGTCGCTTTTTGAAACGGCTATATTAACGATATCCGAATTTAAACCCAAATAAAAGAATAAAGCGATCGTGAGAATTGCCGCAGGTAATGCGATAAATAAATTAACTTTAAATTTATCTTTCAGTTTACAACCTAATGATTGGGTTGCAGCAATTGTTGTATCTGAAATCATAGAAAGATTATCTCCTAGCATTGAACCGCCTAACAAAGCACCTGCAATTAATGGCAATGAAGCTCCACTTTTATCTGCTAAAGTAACTGCAATTGGACCAATGGCTACAATTGCGCCAACAGATGTACCTGTTGCTGTAGATAAAAATGCTGCAATTAAAAATATTCCTAGCGGAAAATAAGCAACATCAATAGTGCTAATTCCTAAATTAACAACAGAATAAACGCCGCCCATTGTTTTACTTACAACTGCAAATGCTCCAGCAAGTAAGTATATTAAACACATGGTCATGATTTTACTTTCGCCACAGCCAGCAATTAAAGTCGTAACTTTTTCATCTGTAGAAGATTTAAAAAGTAAAAATGCACTTATAATTCCGATTAAAACTGCAACTGGAGATGGAAAAGCGTAAAAATCATTTAAAAAAATACCTGCACCAAGAAATGTGAAAATGAAAATAAATAAAGGTATTAAAGCAAAAGCATTTCCTTTTTGATTGTTTGAAAACATCTTAAATTTTTTAAATTAAAAATTATGACGAAAAACAAAAGCAACAATATGGGAATGTAAAAACAACATTTTTTCCAAAGAGTTTGGCTTATCATTTTAGCACCTTGCTTGTTGTTGCAGGTTGCTATCTCTTTTTGAGATTCGTGATAACGAGTGCGAAATTAGGAAATAGAAAAAATATAATATGTATTTCAAACGTTAAAAAAAAGCCAATTTATATATTATAATTTTAAAGAAAATAGGACATAAAAAAACTCCGAAAATAATTCGGAGTTTTAAATATATATTATTAGCCATAAGAATTATCCCATTACTTCTTTTACTTTTTTGCCAATTTCTGCAGGAGAATCAACTACATGAATTCCACATTCTCTCATGATACGTTTTTTGGCTTCAGCAGTGTCGTCTGCACCACCAACAATTGCACCAGCATGACCCATTGTTCTACCTTTTGGAGCAGTTTCACCAGCAATAAAACCAATTACTGGTTTACGATTACCGTCTTCTTTTATCCATTTAGCAGCATCTGCTTCTAACTGTCCACCAATTTCACCAATCATAACAATACATTCTGTTTCTGGATCGTTCATTAATAACTCTACTGCTTCTTTTGTAGTTGTTCCAATAATTGGATCACCACCAATACCAATTGCAGTTGTAATTCCCATGCCTTGTTTTACAACTTGGTCTGCTGCTTCGTAAGTTAAAGTTCCTGATTTAGAAACGATACCAACCTTACCTTTTTTGAAAACAAAACCTGGCATAATACCAACTTTGGCTTCACCTGGAGTAATTACCCCTGGACAGTTTGGACCTACTAAACGGCAATTTCTATCTTTAATGTAGTTTGATGCTTTAATCATATCTGCAACAGGAATTCCTTCTGTAATACAAATAATAACTTTAATTCCAGCATCTGCGGCCTCCATAATTGCATCTGCAGCAAAAGCTGGTGGTACAAAAATGATAGAAGTATCTGCTCCTAGTTGTTCAACAGCATCTTGAACTGTATTAAAAACAGGACGATCTAAATGGGAATTTCCACCTTTACCCGGAGTAACACCACCAACAACGTTTGTGCCGTATTCAATCATTTGTTCTGCATGAAAAGTACCTTCACTACCTGTAAAACCTTGAACAATTATTTTGGAATCTTTATTAACTAAAACACTCATGGTATTGTTTTTTTATTGGATTATAATTTGTGATGCAAAAGTATAAAATACTAATTAGTAAATGGTATTTCAGACTCGGTTTTTTGCCAATTTTTATTTAAAAAATATACTATTTCATCCCAGAAAACTTTAAATTATAAATTACGGGAATATTTGACGAGCATTCTCTTTTTTATAAGGATAATCTAAAACGTAAAAATTAGTATTTAGTTTCGGATTTTTTTGTACCCATTTTAAAGCTATTTTTTTAAAAACACGGTCTTGCGGAATAACGAAAACATTCATTTCTTTTAAAGACCAATTTTCAACAGAAATAGAATTTTTATATCCTAAACAATTTTCATTTTTAGATAAAAAAGGTTGGTAGGAAAAAGGAATGTTTTTATCGTTGGTACAAATAATCATTTTAGGATTATTACCTGAATAAAGATTGAACGATAGATACGAATCATACCAATTAAAAAAACTAAATATGGGTAAAACGGCGATAATTATAAAAAATATTTTTCGGTATCCAATAATTAAATTTTTAAAATTAAACTGCCAAAATTCTTTAGAGTATAAAATTAGTAAAAACGCTATCATTGCAAAGTTCCAAGGAATTACAACCGTATTATTTCCTAAACCTAAAGGGTTAAGCCAAACAACAACAAAAATATGCAGTGCAATTAAAGCTAAAATGACCCATTTTTTATTCTTTAAAAATAACAATCCCAATCCGCCTAAAATTTCAAAAATTGGTAAGATTAAACCCAAATAATGTATAAACATAGATTTAATTTGAAATTTTTGGAAACCCAAAAAAAATCTTAATATAGAATTCTCCCAAACAAAATACAGAAAACCACCATTAATTTTGTGTAATCCGCTAAAAATATAGGTTGCCGCAAAGAGAAAAAAAACGTAATTAATTATATCTTTTGTTTCGTTTAAGAACATAAAAAAACAAAAAATAAGAATAAAATGAAGCTCATAGGGTTGCCAGCGATTTTGGTCCAAAAGGCAAGAACAGATTTCTGCTAATAGAATTAAACCAATAAAATATTTTTTTTTAGGAAACAAAACAAACAGAAAAAGCAAAACTAAGCTAACCATTAGTAATGCGAAATGTACATAATGTGGTATTTTATTTAAAGAATCAAATACCGGAATTACCGGAAAATCTCTTTTAGATAACCAAAGTTTCCAAGATAAAATTTTGGTTAGTATCCAAAATATGCAGGTAGATTGAAGAAGTTGGTTTATTTTAACAAAGGAAATAAACATTTAAATTTTACGAAAATTGACTCATTTGAAAACCTTTAAAAAGTTTGCCATCTTTAATTTCCCAAATTACAAAAAAATGTGCTAATAGCATTTCTTCCCTTGGATTTTCTATAGTTTTAACAAAATGAGAATATCGTACAGAAACTAAATTATCCTCTTCAATAATATGACTTATTCTAATTTTTGAACGAATATAAGCCCGACTTAATTCTTCTGTTAGATTTAAAATGTCTTTTCGGTCCATTTCTATGAAGCCTTTACTGCTATTCCATTCTACAGAAATGTCTTCATGTATAAACTGGCTTACCGCTTGGCTATCCAACATAACATCTGACTTATAAAAATTTAAAACAATTTCTTTTGGTTGCATTATTTTAATTGATTTAAAATTTCTGGTATTTTTTTAATATTAGCAAGTTGCTTTAATTTTTCTCTTGATTCTTCGATTGGTGTACCAAAGTACGATTTACCACCTTCAACGCTTTTTGTTACTCCGGTTTGGCCTAAAATAATAGCGTTTGCACCAATTGTAATTCCGCTGGTTGTACCAACTTGTCCCCAAATGGTTACATTATCTTCAATTATTACACAACCCGCAATTCCGGTTTGCGAGGCAATTAAACAATGTTTTCCTATTACAGTATCGTGACCAACATGAATTTGATTGTCTAATTTAGTTCCAAACCCTATTGTTGTATCGCCAGTAACTCCTTTATCAATAGTACAACAAGCACCAATTCCGACATTGTCTTCTATCACTACTCGACCGCCTGAAATTAACTGGTCGTATCCGTCAGGACGCTTTTTATAATAAAACGCATCTGCACCAAGAATTGTACCGGCGTGAATAATGACATTATCTCCGATAATACAATTATCATAAATAGTAACATTTGGATGGATAATGCAATTTTTACCTATTGAAACATGATTTCCGATAAAACAATTAGGCTGAATGAATGTTCCTTCTCCTATTACTGCAGAAACAGAAGTAGCCATATTAGTTGGCTGAAAAGGTTTAAAATGCTTGGTTAGAATATTGAAATCCCGAAAAGGATCATCACTAATCAACAAAGCTTTACCTTCTGGACAATCAACTTCTTTATTAATTAGAATAACGGTTGCCGCAGATTGTAAAGCCTTATCGTAATATTTTGGATGATCAACAAAAACAATATCACCTGGAGTTACAACATGAATCTCGTTTATTCCGTATACCAGAAATTCATTAGATCCGACATGTTTACATTGTAAAATATCGGCAATTTCTATTAAAGGTATCGGATTTGGAAATCTCATAATTATTTTTTTATTTATTCTTTTACTCGTTCCATATAAGAACTTGTTGCTGTATCAATTTTAATTTTATCTCCTTCGTTTATAAATAAAGGAACATTTACTGTTGCTCCAGTTTCTACTGTTGCTGGTTTTGTTGCGTTGGTAGATGTATTTCCTTTAACTCCCGGTTCAGAATAAGTAACTTCTAAAATAACTGAAGCTGGCATGTCAACTGATAGCGGCAAATCTGTTTCTGTATTTACTTGTACCATAACATTAGTACCTTCTTTTAATAAATCTGGAGCATCAAGAATTTTTTTCTCTAAAGTAATTTGCTCATAATTTTCTGTATTCATAAAGTGAAACAAATCGCCTTCTGCATAAAGATATTGATAGGTATGTGTTTCTACACGAACTTCTTCTATTTTATGACCTGCAGAAAAAGTATTGTCTAAAACTTTTCCGTTGGTTAAACTTCTAAGTTTAGTTCTCACGAAAGCTGGACCTTTGCCCGGTTTTACATGTAAGAATTCGATTATTTTATAAATATCGTGATTATACTTGATACATAATCCGTTTCTAATGTCTGAAGTTGATGCCATTATATTGTCCTTTTTTATTTTAGTGATTTATATTTCTATTAAACGCTTCCTGAATAACCTTTCATAATTCCTCTTGAAGAATTGCGTATAAAATCTAGTATTTCATCTCTTTCTGGAGAAGCAGCCATTTCTGCCTCTATAATTCCAACTGCTTGCGATGTGTTATAATTCTTTTGGTATAAAATTCTGTAAATTTCTTGAATTTCTCTAATTTTTTCAGATGTAAATCCTCTTCTTCTCAACCCAACTGAATTAATACCGACGTAAGATAGTGGTTCTTTTGCAGCTTTCGTGTATGGCGGAACATCTTTACGCAATAATGAACCACCAGAAATCATAGCATGATCACCAATACTTATAAATTGATGCACAGCAGATAATCCTCCAACTATAGCAAAATTACCAATAGTAACATGTCCACCTAAAAGTACACCATTTACAATTATGACATTATCACCAATATGACAATCATGAGCAACATGTGCAGTTGCCATTAGTAAGCAATTATTTCCTATCTTGGTTTGTCCGGACGCAATTGTTCCTCTATTTATAGTAACGCACTCTCTTATAGTACAGTTATCTCCAATTATTGCAAGTGAATCTTCACCTCCGAATTTTAAATCTTGTGGAACAGCTGATATAACAGCACCGGGGAAAATATTACAATTTTTACCAATTCTTGCACCTTCCATGATGGTTACGTTAGAACCAATCCAAGTTCCTTCTCCAATAATAACATTGTTATGGATAGTTGTAAATGGATCAATCACAACATTTCGGGCTATTTTTGCGCCAGGATGAACATAAGCTAAAGGTTGATTCATAAAATATTTTTTTAAGACAAAAATTGCCTATTTATTCTAATTTAATGTAACTAATTTTTGAATTTAGTTTTGTTTTTTGGCAATTTGCGCCATTAACTCCGCTTCTGCTACTAATTTCCCATTTGCAAAAGCATAAGCTTGCATGTGGCAAATTCCTCTTCGTATTGGGGATATTAAATCACATTTAAAAACCAAAGTATCTCCTGGTAAAACTTTAAGTTTAAATTTTACATTATCAATCTTCATAAAATAAGTAAGATAATTTTCAGGATCTGGAACAGAACTTAATATCAATATTCCGCCTGTTTGGGCCATTGCTTCAACGATTATAACGCCAGGCATAACCGGTGCACCAGGAAAATGTCCGACAAAGAAACTTTCGTTCATCGTTACATTTTTTAATCCAACCACATGATTAGAAGACATTTCGATAATTCTATCAATAAATAAAAATGGCGGTCTATGTGGCAAAATACTCATAATTTTATGAATATCCATCAAAGGTTCTGCGTGCAAATTATATACAGGAATTTGATTTTTTTGTTCTAATTTGATGATTTTCGACAATTTTTTAGCAAACTGGGTATTTACAAAATGCCCAGGTTTGTTTGCTATAACTTTACCTTTAATTCGAATACCAATTAATGCTAAGTCGCCAATAACGTCCAAAAGTTTATGCCTTGCTGCTTCGTTAGGATAATGTAATGTTAAATTATCTAAAATTCCGTTAGGCTTGACAGATATGTGATCTTTACCAAATGCTACTTTTAAATTTTCCATGGTTGTTGCAGAAATCTCTTTATCTACATACACAATGGCATTATTTAAATCACCGCCTTTAATCAATCCGTTATCTAGCAAAGTCTCTAACTCATGCAAGAAACTAAAAGTTCTTGAATTTGCAATTTCTGATTTAAAATCGGACATATTTTTAAGCGTTGCATTCTGAGTACCTAAAACTTTAGTACCAAAATCAACCATTGCAGTAACTTGATACTCTTCGTTTGGCATTACTAAGATTTCGCTTCCTGAAACTTCATCTGTATAAGAAATTACTTCTTTAACGACGTAGTATTTTCTTTCTGCTTCTTGCTCAACAATCCCAGCTTTTTCAATAGCTTCTACAAAATATTTTGACGAACCATCCATAATTGGTGGTTCTGATTCGTTCAATTCAATAATAACATTATCTACGTCGCAACCAACAAAAGCTGCTAAAACATGTTCTGATGTTTGAATTTTTACACCTAACTTTTCTAAATTGGTACCTCTTTGTGTATTGACAACATAACTTGCATCTGCTTCAATAATCGGGCTACCTTCTAAATCAACTCGAACGAAAGTAAAACCATTGTTAATTGGAGCTGGTTTAAAGGTCATTTTTACCTCTTTGCCTGTATGTAAACCTACACCAGTTAGTGAAATTTCTTCTTTTATGGTTTTTTGCTTATCCATATCTTTATTTTTAAACTATTTATTCTTTTACTTCTAAAGAAGCAGTTAATTGTTTTTTTATTTGATTTAAATCGGATACAATTTTAGGCAAATTTTTAAAATGCACATAAGATTTATTCCAATCTCCATAGTTAAAAGCCGGTGAACCTTGAATTGTTTGTCCGTTTGGAATATTTTTCCCAATACCACTTTGTGCTTGTATTCTTACATTGTTTCCGATGATTATATGACCGGCAACACCAACTTGTCCTCCTATCATACAATTTGAGCCAATTTTAGAAGATCCGGCAACTCCGGTTTGCGATGCAATTACCGTATTTTTTCCTATTTCTACATTATGAGCAATTTGAATATGATTGTCCAATTTCACTCCTTTTCTAATAATGGTTGATCCTAAAGTTGCACGATCAATGGTAGTACATGCACCAATTTCTACATTATCTTCAATTATAACGTTTCCTATTTGTGGAATTTTTTCAAAGCTACCATCTGGTTGTGGCGCAAATCCAAAACCATCTGAACCAATTATTACACCAGAATGCAAGGTACAATTTGCACCAATTTCTGATTCCGAATAAACTCTAACTCCTGCAAATAAAATGGTATTATCCCCAATAACAACATTGTCACCCACAAAACTATTTGGATATATTTTTACATTATTGCCAATTGTAACATTTTGCCCAACATAACTAAAACTACCAAGGTATAAATTTTCTCCATAGTTTACTCCTTCTGAAAGAACACTAGGTTGCTCAATTCCAGATTTCATTAGTTTTACTTGATTATAATATTCTAATAATTTAGAAAATGCTTTATAGGCATCTTCCACTTTTATAAGTGTTGTAGAAATTTCTTGCTCTGGTTCAAACGAATTATTAACAATTGTTACACTAGCTTGTGTTGTGTAAATATAATTTTGATATTTCGGATTGGATAAAAAAGTTAAAGAACCTTCTGTGCCTTCTTCTATTTTTGAGAGTTTGAATACATTAGTATTTGGGTTTCCCACAACGGTACCTTCAAGTATTCCTGCTATTTGTTCTGCGGTAAATTTCATTATGACAAAAGTATAAAATTTAATTTAAAAGCTATAAATCTAGCAACGTTTTTGGAAAACATACATAATATTTAATTTCAGACTTAGACAAAGCTTTGAGCTGCAACTGATCTGGCGCATCTACAATGTCTTCTATAGTTTTGTCTTTCTTTAATATTCGTATTGGTTCGCTTAGTTTATTATATCCTTGGTTCTTTATTTTTCCTTTGAATACAAAGTATCCAGTTTCTGAAATATTTAGATGGTATTTTTCTATTAAAGCATTTTTATATATAGTCAAATCGTTTGGATTTGGCTTGGTATCCGATAAAATAATTTTTAATAAATCGCGATTTAAAATCATAAGTGATAAATTTCTTAAGATAAAATCGTCGTGAAATTGCCAAGCTTTAATTGCCGACCAAATATCATAATCGTCTAACAAAGAAAACGATTGTAAAACTTGATCTGTGAAATCTTCTAAATTTATTTTATTCTGAAGAAAAAATTGCAATGGTTTACTGCATTCTAAAACAATACCTTTTTGGGTTAGTTCTTTGGCGCGTTTTAAAATATTTGTTAAGGTCATTTCTGCTACAACACCAGTTTTATGCAAATAGGTTTGCCAATACATTAGTCTTCGTGAAACCAAAAATTTTTCGACAGAATAAATACCTTTTTCTTCCATTACTAAGAAATCATCTTGAACATTTAGCATTTGAATTAATCGGTCCGAATTTATATTTCCTTCTGCAACACCGCTATAAAAACTGTCGCGTTTTAAATAATCCATTCTATCCATATCTAGTTGACTAGATATAAGTTGTAACATAAATTTACGATGATAATCTCCTTTAAAAATTTGAATTGCTAACGTGAGTTTACCATTAAAATCTTTGTTTAATTTTTCCATAAAAAGTATGGAAATTTCTTCGTGGTTCACATTTTCAACAATACTTTTTTCCATTGCATGAGAAAATGGACCATGGCCAATGTCGTGTAGCAAAATTGCCACGTAAAGAGCGTTTTCTTCTTCTGATGAAATTACAACTTCTTTAAATCGCAAAGTCTGAATTGCTTTTTGCATGATATGCAAACAACCTAATGCATGGTGAAAACGAGTATGATTTGCACCAGGATAAACTAAATATGAAAGTCCCATTTGAGTGATACGGCGCAATCTTTGAAAATAAGGATGCTGAATTAAATCGTAAATTAATTCGTTTGGGATGGTTATAAATCCGTAAATCGGATCGTTAAATATTTTTAGCTTATTGGTTGAACTCACAAATTATTTTTAAATTATTGCTTAACAAATGTACTACTTTAATGGCAAAAAAAAACTACAAGTTTAAATTGTAGTTTTTATCGTGTTATTATCTTAATTATGGATTTAATATATGATAAGCAATCAAACCATCTATCGGACGACGTAAAACATTTCCGATTTTGATATCGTATTTAGATAAAATTATTTCTAATTCGTCTTTTAAATAAAATGCAATAGAACCAACAAAATGAACTAATACATCTTGGTTATTTTCGTACTGCATGATATAGTTTTTTGCAAACTTTTTTAATTCTTTATTTATTATTTTTGCACAAAACGGATGGTCTTTGTGTTTGATAATAAACTTTGCAAAAGTTGCTAAATAGGCATTTGGATTGTCTTCTTTGTATAAATTGGCCTTAATATAATCTGCATCTATATTATATTCTTCTTCAAATTCTTTTGTAAGTTCCTTTGGCATTTTGTTAAAATAATATCCTCTAAGCAAATGTCTACCGAAACGATTTCCAGAACCATCATCCATAGCAATGTAACCTAAGGATTGTACTTTTTGATGCAACTCTTTTCCGTCAAAAAAACTACAATTAGAACCCGTACCTAAGATACAAACAATAGCTTGCTCCTCTTTTGGAGTAGTCGCATAAACTGCGGCATAAGTATCTTCATGAACTGCAACCTCAGCATTTTCGAAATAACCCTGAAAAACTTTAGTAAGAAAATTTTTCATACGATCTGTTCCACAACCAGCACCATAAAAATACAAATGCGTTGCTTTGTCTTTATTATGAGAAATATCGAATTTATCGTTTAATCTTTCTATAACTGCTTTTTCATCTAAAACTTCTGGATTTAATCCTAAAGTTTGGGTTGTAAATAAAACTTTGCCATTATCGTCTATGGCAATCCAATCGGCCTTTGTAGAACCGCTATCAACTAATAGTTTCATAATTTTGGTTTTACGTCTTCAAAATTTCAAGCGAAATATTTCTGACGGTTGGTTAGACTTTAAAATCTAATAAAGAAAAAAATCCTGTTGGCACTAACCTACAGGATTTTAAATAGAAATTTATATTATTTTAAACCAGCAACATGCACGGATAAATCGATTAATTTAGAAGAATAACCGTATTCGTTATCATACCAAGATACAATTTTGAAGAAAGTAGAATTTAAACCAATTCCTGCTTTTGCATCGATAATAGAAGTTCTAGAATCGGACACAAAATCTTGCGAAACTACATCGTCTTCTGTAAATCCGATAATATTTTTATAGTCTGTTTCTGATGCTTTTTTAAATACAGCCATAATTTCTTCGTATGTAGTTTCTTTTTCAACTTTAACAGTTAAATCTACTACTGAAACATCTGCTGTTGGTACGCGCATTGACATACCAGTTAATTTTCCGTTTAATTCTGGAATTACTTTTCCAACTGCCTTTGCAGCACCAGTTGAAGCAGGAATAATGTTTAATAACGCAGATCTACCTCCACGAAAATCTTTTCTACTTGGTCCGTCAACTGTAAGTTGCGTGGCAGTTGTAGCGTGAATTGTTGTCATTAATCCTTCTACAATTCCAAAATTGTCATTAATTATTTTTGCTAACGGGGCTAAACAATTGGTTGTACAAGATGCATTAGAAACTATAGTATCTTTTGCAGTTGCTTCTGTATGGTTTACTCCCATTACAAACATTGGTGCATCTGCAGATGGAGCAGAAATTACTACTTTTTTTGCGCCACCAGTAATATGTGCTTTTGCAGAATCTAAAGTTGTAAAAATTCCGGTACAATCTGCAATAACCTCAGCACCAATAGCATCCCATTTTAAATTTTCTGGATTTCTTTCAGCTGTCACTCTAATTTCACGTCCGTTCACAATTAATTTACCATCTGTTACTTCTACTGTTCCGTTAAAACGGCCGTGGACAGAATCGTATTTTAAAAGGTATGCTAAATGGTCAACATCTAATAAATCATTGATTGCAACAACTTCTACATTATCACGATTAAAAGTTTCTCTGAAAACAATTCTTCCTATTCTTCCAAAACCGTTTATTCCTAATTTTACTTTTGACATTTTGTTAAGCTTTAAGCATTACTAAAAAAGTATAATGCTGGATTATTATTTAAATTATTTTTATTATTTTGATTTATGTAGTCATTATGTCGGAAACTCGAAGTAGTTCTCTATCAATTTCGTAATGGCCTTTTATTGCTTGTTCTAATGGCGTTAATTCAATTTTATCGTTTAAAATTCCTGCCATATAATTAGATTTCCCTTCTAATAAAGATTCGACTGCCTTTACTCCTAGCCTTGAAGCCAAAACGCGATCAAAACAAGATGGCGAACCACCGCGTTGCATGTGTCCTAAAACGGATACTCGAACGTCGTATTCAGGCAAGTTTTCTTCGATATAATCCTTTAATTCAAAAACATTTTTACCAATTTTATCTCCTTCTGCAATTACTACAATTGAAGATGATTTTCCTGATAATTTACTTTTCTTTAGAGATTCTAATAATCTATCTAATCCTAAATCTTCTTCTGGTATTAAAATTTCTTCTGCACCAGCTCCAATTCCTGTGTTTAGTGCAATATGTCCGGCATCACGACCCATAACTTCTACCAAAAATAAACGATTGTGTGAACTTGCGGTATCTCTAATTTTATCGATAACCTCAACTACCGTATTCAAAGCGGTATCATAGCCTAAAGTATGGCTAGTTCCAAAAATATCATTATCAATAGTTCCTGGAATTCCCATTACTGGAAAATTAAATTCTGAATTAAAAATTTCTGCACCAGTAAAACTACCATCACCTCCAATAATTACTAAAGAATCTATTCCGGCTTTAATTAAATGTTGGTATGCTTTCTCTCTTCCTTCTTTGGTCATAAACTCTTTAGAGCGAGCTGATTTTAGAATCGTTCCACCTTTGTTAATGATGTTGTTTACAGATCGTGCGTTCATTTCTTTAAAATCACCTTCGATCATTCCTTGGTAACCTCTATAAATTCCGACACACTCTATTTCATGATAGGCACAAGTTCTTACAACAGAACGAATTGCAGCATTCATACCGGGCGAATCTCCACCAGAAGTAAGAACACCTATTTTTTTAACTTTTTGAATCATTTATTTCAATTGAATGGTAAATTTAACAAACCAAAAGTGATTTTTTATTAAAATTTGATATAAAAAAATACAATTAACAAAATTCAAACGTTTTCGTTGATAAGTTTGTATTATTTATGCTAAAAAATACAAATTTGATAAATTTCTTAAAACAGATTTTACAAATTATTCATCATCTGGTTTCGCTTCTCTATTGGGATTAGGTTTTTCTTCTGTTTTGGGAGCAGTCTCTTTTTTCGACTTTACTGTTTGCATTCTTATATTTTCTGGCAAATAGTTGTCGTCCTCATATTCTGGATACGATTGCTGCTCTTTTTTAGGAACGCGTTTAAAAATTTTATTTAAAAGTTCTTTCAAATTATCAAAATCAACTTCATATGACATTCCTACTCCTTGGGTATATCCTACTCCTTGACCAATATAATTTATTTCATTTTCTCTGTTAAATACTCTAAGATTTAACGTTCCGTCTTTGTTTACTCTATATTGCAATTCTACGTTTCCAACAATTGCCGATTCATTTATTCCGCCAACTGGCACACCGACTTTTCCATTAATAGAAATTCGTTCGTTAATTTTGGTTGATAAAGAAACCCCAAATCGACCTTCAGTTTCTGCACCTAAAGTTCTATCGGCTTGGACGAAATCAATTCCTAATTGAATTTTAGCATCGTCATCCTGAAATAGTTCTCCAAATAAAGCAGATGCTCTTTCGTATAGGGTATTTGCAAATTGACTTTGATTGATTCCTTCTGGAGATAAAAATCCGCGGTAAGCTAATAAATATAAAGCTTGGGTTTGGCGGGTATCTTTATCACTCAATCGCGTTTCGATTTCTGATTTTAATACCGAACTTACATTTGGAAAGTTGATATTAAATTCGGGTTCAGGATTGGCTAAATTTCCCTTAATTCCGATACTTACTTCTACCGGAATTTTTCTATTGAATGAAGCGTTATTCAAAAGTACCGCTGGATTAGCAGTAGTTTTGTAAATTGCTTCTAAATCTAAAGTTGCACGAAGCGGATCACCAGACCAAGAAATAGAACCAAAACGTTTTACTTCAAATTTCTTATCAATTAATCCACCGTATTTAAAATTATAAACACC
>JBLIJW010000009.1:0-41486 GCA_047636155.1 Flavobacterium sp.
GTTTTTGTTTTTAAAAAGAAACGACCGCAGGAAGTTTAATTTTAAAATTACAAAAAACCAATTTACAGCCGAAAGGTTGTAATGTACAGCGCGATTGGCTTCTCAAAAATACTATTTTCTTTTTAAAATTCTTATAATTAAACTTCGTTCGTTTTTATAAATATAATATCCGAAAAATACTAGGGAAAGTATTCCGAATATATAGGTTTTACGAAATATTGGAACATAAAACGAAAGACTGGAAAGTACAATTGCGATGCCTAAATAGCGCAAAATTATATTTAAATCATACGGAATTGGATAGTTTTTTTGTCCGAGTTTATACGAAATATACATCATGCTGCCATAAGCTGCAATGGTTGCAATGGCCGAACCTAAATAACTGATATACGGAATTAAAATAAAGTTTAAAGCTAGCGTTACTATTGCGCCGATGATGGAAATGTATGCGCCGATTTTGGTTTTGTCTTTGATTTTGTACCAAACGGAAAGATTGGTGTATATTCCTAAGAAAAAATTGGCGAAAATAATTAAGGGTACAATTTTCATTGCTTCCCAATATTCTGGATTGTCTAATAAGAGCAGTTTTATAACGTCTGCAAATACTATAATTCCTAGCGAAATAAAGGAACCAAAAATCACAAAATACTTAGTGATTGTTGCATAAGTTTGTGGTGCATTTTCGTTTTTGGAGTGACTGAAAAAGAAGGGTTCGATACCTAAAGAGTAGGCCGTTCTAAACAGTACCATGAATAACCCTATTTTGTAACAAGCAGAATAGGCGCCAACTTCTGCTTTTGCAATATTTTCTGGAAGAATTTTACCAAGAAGAATTTTATCCAAATGCTCGTTGACTGCAAAGGCTATTCCGGCGATTAGGATTGGAATTCCGTATCGAATCATTTTATTCCAAAGTACTTTATCTATACTCCATTTTACCGAAAAATAATTTGGCGATAAAACCAGTAGTGTCAAAAAACTAGCTATGATGTTGGCAATTAAAATGTAGCTTACTTCGAAATTTGAAAAGTAAATACTATCCATAAAACTTCCCGGATTGTTTTTTGCAATATCTGGAAGGATTAGTAAAAAGAAAAAGTTGAATACTAGATTTACTATTACGTTCCCGATTTTTAAAACAGCATATTTTATAGGTTGTTGGTTGGCCCGAAGTTTAGAAAACGGAATTACAACCAAAGCATCTAAAGCTAAAATCCAGATGGAATAGGTGATGTATTTAACATCAAGTTCGGCGTAAGCCGCGATTGTATTTCGGGATAAAAGTGCTAGTACTAAAAAAGCAATAGTGGTAAAAAATATAGATGTTGTTGCGGTTGTTACCACTTTTTTCTTATCGTCTTCTGAATTATAAAATCGAAAAAATGCGGTTTCAAAACCGTAAGAAAGGATAACGTTAAAGAAAACCATGTAGGCCAAAACGATGGTTAAATTTCCGTATTCTGCAGGATTTGGAAGCACGTCGGTATATAATCGTACTAAGAAAAAACTCAACATTCGCGGTAATACCATGGCGATACCGTAAATTGCTGTTTGCTTGAAAAGATTTTTATAAAGACTCAAAGAATATTATTTTATAGTGCAAAAATATTGATTATTTGCTAGGCAAAGCCATCTTTGTTAATTGTTTTCACAAAATGAAATCCTCTTGGTTCATAACCTTGGTTGTAGTATACTTTATGAGCTACGAAATTTCCTGTGAACGCATCGAGAACAATGCAATTGGCATTCACTTTCTCAGCTTGTTTGTCTACTTCTTGACAAAGTAATTGGGCAATTCCTTTTTTGCGATGGTTTGGATGTACGATAAAATTATCTATTTCAATATATTTTCCTGTCCAAATTTTGGTTGCTGTCCAAAATCCGGTTAAACCGATGCATTTATCATTTTTAAAAATTGCGGCTTGGTTGTAGTTGTGCGGAATCATTTCTTTCAAATGTTCTGCGTATTTATCTTTGGTTAGATTTGGATAGAGAAATTGAATAATTTCAAATTGCTCTAGCATTTGAGCTAAAGAAGTTAGAATTTTAGTTTCCATTTTAAAATTAGAATTGCATATAAAAGTAATAAAAAAAGAGCCAACCTTAGTTGACTCTTTGTGTTTGAAAAATTATAAAAATTTTTCTTATGCGTTTAAAGCTTCTGCGCCACCAACAATCTCTAATATTTCGTTTGTAATTGCAGCCTGACGTGCTTTGTTATACGTTAATTTTAATTGATTTCTTAAATCTGTTGCATTATCTGTTGCTTTGTGCATTGCAGTCATTCTCGCTCCGTGTTCTGATGCGAAAGAATCTCTGATTGCTTTGTACAACTGCGTTTTTAATGATTTTGGGATTAAAGTTTCAATAATTTCTTCTTTTGTTGGTTCGAAAATATAATCTGCTGAAGAAGTTACTACTGCAGTTTTAACTGGAGCTAAAGGCAAAAATTGTTCAATTTGAACTATTTGCGTAGCAGCATTTTTAAACTGGTTGTAAACTAAATCAATTCGGTCGTAATCTCCGGATAGAAATTTTTGAGTTAATGTTTCTGCAATATCCGCTACGTTATCAAAAGTTAATCTATCAAAAACACCGCTTTGGTTGGCAATAACATTAAAGTTTTTGGCTAAAATATCGTTCCCTTTTTTACCTATTGCAAAAATATCTATTTGTTTACCCGGATTTGCATCTGCAACTAACTTTGATTGTTTGATAACATTTGTATTAAATGCTCCGCACAAACCTCTGTTAGATGTAATTGCAACCACTAAAATTTTATTTATCTCACGTTGCGTTGTATAATTTCCGCCAACTTCACCTTCTAAAGATGCAGATAAACTTTGTAATAATTCGGTTAACTTTTCGGCATAAGGTCGCATTGCTGTAATTGCATCTTGTGCTTTTTTTAGCTTTGCAGCAGAAACCATTTTCATTGCCGATGTGATTTGCATCGTAGATGAAACGGAAGTAATTCTATTACGGATTTCCTTTAAGTTTGCCATTTTTTATAGGTAATTAGTGACAAGTAATTAGAGATTAGTTGCTTAAAGCTAGTTATTATTCTCAAATTACTTTACACTTATAAATTAATATTTTGCTGAAAGTTCTTTTGCAACTTTTTCTAATACATCTGTAATTTCGTCTGTGAACTTACCTGCTTTTAAAGCATTTAATATATCTCTGTGTTGGCTATTTAAAAATTCTAAATAATCTCTTTCAAATTCTTTTACCTTGTTTAAAGGAACGTTACGCAACAAGTTTTTAGAACCTGCATAAATAATTGCAACTTGATCTTCTACTGTATACGGATCGTTTACAGATTGCTTCAAGATTTCAACGTTTCTTCTACCTTTTTCAATTACGTTTAAAGTAACGGCATCCAAATCAGAACCAAATTTTGAAAACGCTTCCAATTCACGGAAAGCTGCTTGGTCTAATTTTAATGTTCCAGCTACTTTTTTCATCGATTTAATCTGTGCATTTCCTCCTACACGAGATACAGATATACCTACGTTAATTGCAGGACGTACACCAGAGTTAAACAAATCTCCATCTAAGAAAATCTGACCATCGGTAATAGAAATTACGTTTGTTGGAATATATGCCGATACGTCACCAGCTTGGGTTTCGATAATTGGTAAAGCAGTTAAAGAACCACCACCTTTTACAATTCCTTTTAGGTTGTCTGGCAAATCGTTCATGTTTTTTGCGATATCGTCATCTGCAATTACTTTACAAGCCCTTTCTAATAAACGAGAGTGTAAGTAGAAAACATCACCTGGATAAGCTTCACGACCTGGTGGTCTTCTTAATAAAAGAGAAACTTCACGGTAAGCAACTGCTTGTTTAGATAAATCATCATAAATGATTAATGCAGGACGACCAGTATCACGAAAATATTCTCCGATTGCTGCTCCAGCCATTGGTGCATAAACTTGCATTGGAGCTGGATCTGAAGCATTTGCTGCCACAATTGTTGTATAAGCCATTGCTCCTTTTTCTTCTAATGTTTTTGCAATTAATGCAACTGTAGAAGCTTTTTGACCAATAGCAACATAGATACAATAAACTGGTTGCCCAGCATCGTAAAATTCTTTTTGATTTAAAATGGTGTCAATACAAACAGTAGATTTACCTGTTTGACGGTCACCAATTACCAATTCACGTTGTCCACGACCTACAGGAATCATCGCATCGATAGATTTGATTCCGGTTTGTAATGGTTCTGTCACTGGCTGACGAAAGATAACTCCAGGAGCTTTTCTTTCTAATGGCATTTCGTACAATTCTCCAGGAATTGGTCCTTTACCGTCAATAGGTTGTCCTAGTGTGTTTACAACACGACCAACGATTTGTTCTCCTACTTTTAAAGAAGCAATACGTTGTGTACGTTTAACTGTAGAACCTTCACGAATTCCTGTTGATGCGCCTAAAAGTACAACACCTACGTTGTCTTCTTCTAAGTTCAATACGATAGCTTCTAATCCGTTGTCAAATTGAACTAATTCTCCGTATTGTACATTGGATAATCCGTAAACACGAGCAATACCATCACCTACTTGTAGTACAGTACCTACTTCTTCTAACGATGCACCAGATTCAAAACCTGATAATTGTTGTTTTAATATTGCTGAAATCTCAGCTGGTTTAATTTCTGCCATTTTGATATATCTTTAATGGTAATCTTAATTACTAAACTCTCTTTTTAATTCTTGTAACTTGTTGGCTACTGATGCATTGTATTGCATATCGCCTATTCTTAAAATAAATCCTCCAATAATTGTTGGATCCACTTGATTTTCTATAGTTATAGTTTTAGAACTAAAGGTTGCTATTTTAGCTTTTACTAGTTGTTCTAATTCTGGTGTGATTGCAAACGCTGTAGTAACAATAGCTGTATCTAAACCTTTAGATTCGTCATACAAATTGTTATATTCCGTTGCAATGTTTTGTAGTATTTCAAAACGTTTGTTATCCAATAATAATTGAAATAATTTTTTACTTTCTGCTTGTGCATCTGCAAAAACTTCTAACAAAGCCGCTTGTTTTACTTCTTGCTTAATTGTTGGATTGAACAAAAAATTGCTTAATTCTTTGTTTCCGTTAATCGTATCTGCAATGGTTTTCATGTCGGAATTTACTACTTCTGCTTTGTTAGCATCGGTTGCAAATTCTAACATTGCTTTGGCGTATCTAATTGCTGCTCTTGACATTTTAGATTAGTTTAATTTAGCTTCACCTAACATTTTCTCCACCAACTTAGTTTGTGCTTCTTTGTTAGATAATTCGTCTCTTAATACTTTTTCTGCAATTTCTAAAGACAAGCTTGAAACTTGATTTTTAAGTTCGGCCATAGCAGCATTTTTTTCAGAAGTGATAGCAGCTTTCGCTTGCTCAATCATTCTTACTCCTTCTGCTTGCGCTTCTTCTTTGGCATCGTTAATCATGTTGTCTTTAATTTCACGAGCTTCTTTCATCATGATTTCGCGTTCTGCTCTCGCTTCTGCTAAAAGTTTTTGATTGTCTGCTTGTAAATTTTGCATTTCTTTCCTAGCATTTTCTGCAGAAAGTAATGCGTTTTTAATTCCGTCTTCTCTTTCGTTAACCGAATCTAAAATTGGTTTCCAAGCGAATTTTTTAAGTAAAAATATTAATCCGACAAAAATTAATACTTGCCAAATGAACAATCCAAATGAAAAATCATCTAATAACTTTTCCATAGTATTTTATATAAAATTAATTTTTTAATAGATAAAAGTAAACAATAGTTACAACCAACCGTTGTAACTATTGTTTGTTTGTTTTTATTTCGCGAACAAAGCTGCGAAACCAATACCTTCAATAAGAGCAGCTGCGATAATCATAGCTGTTTGGATTTTTCCTGAAGCTTCTGGCTGACGTGCAATAGCATCCATTGCTGAACCACCAATTTTACCAATACCTAAACCTGCTCCGATTACAATCAAACCTGCTCCGATAATCTCAATAGATCCTTCCATAAATATATATATTAAAAATTAAACATTTGTATTAATGATGCGCTTCTTCGTGTGAGTGTTCTTCATTTGCGGCACCGAAATAAAGAGAAGTTAACATAGTAAAAATATATGCTTGTAAAAAAGCCACCAAAATTTCTAAAATTGAAAGACTAAATGCTAATAAAAAAGATAACGGACTTCCTATCCAGCTCTTAAAGAAAAACATTAAAGCAATAATACTCATTAATACAACGTGACCAGCAAGCATGTTTGCATACAAACGAATCATTAAAGAAAACGGTTTAATAATTGTTCCTAACAATTCTATCAAAGCTAAGAATGGTTTTAAAATAATTGGAACGCCAGGCATCCAAAGCATGTGTTTCCAATAATCTTTTTTAGCTGTAAATGTTGTGATAAGGTAAGTTAAAATTGCCAATGAAAAAGTAACCGCAATATTTCCGGTAACATTAAAACCGAATGGAGTTAATCCTAATAAATTTAGGAAGAAAATAAAGAAGAAAACTGTAAGTAGAAAACTCATGTATTTCTTGTAATTTTTTTCTCCAATATTTGGAATTGCCATTTCATCTCTTATATACAAAACTAACGGTTCAAAAATTCTTCCGAATCCTTTACCAATTCCGCCATTTTTAGCATATGATTTTGCAAGTCCTGAAAACAAGAAAAACATTAAAATTGCAACCAGAATAATGCCAATTACACTTTTAGTAATAGATAAATCTAATGGACGAACGTTTGATGGATGTCCTGTTGCTTCATTTTCTATTAAAGTTCCAGAAGCATCTGTTTTGTAAATTTTTTCGTGGTGTAAAACATAATAATTTCCGTTGTGTTCTGCAACTTCTTCACCGTTATGAAATTTAGCAGAAGAGAAAATTTGGAAACCATTATCCCATATGATTATAGGTAAAGGAAATCCGAAATGTTCACCAGTTTCCTCATTAGCGTTAAAATAAAAACTGTGAGAATCTAAAAGGTGATGGCTTATAAACTCTTTTATCTTTGCTTTTTTATCTTTTGGCTCAGCGGTTTTACCATGTCCAGCTTCTGATGCAGAATGTGCAACTTCATGACCTTCAGCAACAATGGTATCGTTATCGTTGTTGGCAAAACCAAACAACGGTAAAAAGGCAATAATACAAGCTAGAACAAATTGGAGTGGTCTTTTTGAAATTACCATAACTTTAATTTACGTACTTTTTAGGTTTCTAAAATTTGGTGCAAAGGTACATTTTTTATTAGTATTACAAATGCAATAAATAAATTTTTTAATTGAATTTGCAAGTTTGTGAATTGTTTACTGCTTTTTGTTTAATAATTGGATGATAATTAACGTTTCAAATGTCAAAAACAGAAAAAATAATACAAAAAAATTAATTCTTTCAATCGTGTTTAGGTTCGATGAAGAAATTACTTTTCTGAAGATGAAATACAAAACACCAATTTGAATGCTGGACGCAATTAAAAACACCATGCCCACAATATCTTTGTTTTTTTTTTCTACAATATGCAACACAAATAAAACTATAATAGCAAGAATACTAAAGGTTATAAAAATTTGTTCGAGCGGAAATAAATAAAGAAATAAGGCTTGAGAATATTCTAGCGAATGAAGCGTTACTAAATTGAGGAAATAAAATAACAGTGTAAAACTAATGGTACTTAAAATTATTTTTGAAGTATAATGCATGCCTTTTATTCGTTCTTGTTTATTTTATTTACTTGTAAAATAACACTATACATTGACAGAAATACCCCTAAAAGTATAAAAACAATCTTAAAAGTATTTTTTTCAAAGAGAAATTTTTGATCTACCCATTCGCCAACTCTTGAAAATAAATAAACAACCACACCAATCTGAATTGGTATACTTATTAAAGACAACCATTTATTGCGTTGGTTTTTATTTTGGTTGCTCATTAGATGTTATCGTTTTTTGATTGGGCTTCATAAAACAAGTTGCGCTAAAAGTTGCTCCTGGTTCTACAGATAGTTTTCCGCAAATTACTTCGCCCATTACATTTGCTTTCGATTTTAAACTTAGTATTTCATCGACTTGAATTTTTCCTTCTAAAACACCTTCAATATCTGCATTTTTACAAATAATGTCGCCTTTTATTATTCCGGTTGGACCAATAATTAATTTGCCATTTGTTTTTAAATTTCCTAACAAATGTCCGTCTATTCGAATATCGGCTGGCGATAAAATCGTTCCTTGTAATTGCGTTCCTTCTACAATTCTATTTGTTTTTCCTAAAAAATCAGTGTAGGTTTTGGTTTTTTTCTCAAACATTATTTATTTTTTTGGACTAGGTAAAGATGGTGGCATCATGTTTGGCATGTTGTTGCCATTTGAATTTTGTTTGTTTGGTAAATCTGGCGAGTTTATATTATTTAAACTTTGTTGTTTGTTATTGTTTTTATTATTTGCTTCTTGCTTTTTTATGGCAGCATCCATTTCTTGTGGCGAAATAGTTTTTGGTGCATTTATCTCTTCTTTGCTAATCGTAATGTTTTTATCAACCGGATTAATTTCTTTTTGCAACCAATTTTCTGAAACATACACATCAAATTTCTTTTTAATTTGTACAACGGTATAGTTTTCTGTAGCTATTGGATATGCAATTTCTGCAATTTTATAGTCTTTAAATTCTTTTAAAACTTGTGCGATTCCTATAGCATCTTCTTTGGTTCGAATGCCATGAATAACTAAAATGTTTTCTGTAAATGTATATAAATCTATAGAAGTATATAATTTATCAACTGTTCTTTCTTTTGCAAATTTCTCAATTTTAGCTTGTAATGCTTTGTTTGATTTCGAGTTTAAATCGTCAAATTTGTATAAAATTTTCCAGCTTTTAGGAACATCGGAGTTAAAAGTTAGCGACTCTAAATACGGAATTTTTTCAGAAATAAATTTTTCAGAACTCTTACCTTCTTCGCTATTAGGATACGTTAAAGCAACAAAGTTTAAAGCTGTTTTGTAATCTTCCAATCCTTTTAATTTTCCAATGACACTAGCTTTTAATAATTCCATTTTTGAAACTATGTCTTCTCCTGTATATTGTTCAATCGCCAAATCAATAGTGGTATTTAACTCGCGGTATTTCTGGTTTTCAAAATCTTTATATAACAAATCATATGCAACCTCTGGAGAAGAAGCTGTTGCTTCGCTACTATTAGGATTAGTAATAATTTGAGCATATCTAGAATCTGAAAATTGTTGTATAATTTGATTTTTTATCGCCAAGGCTTTGGGCTTATTAATGATTTCGTAAATTTTATAAAGATTATACATTGCCGGCAAAACCAAACGTTCTTCTGGTTTACTTACTAATAATTTTTCTAGTTTTTCTGCAGCGCGTTCGTATTCTTTAAATTTTTCTTTATAAATAACGCCTAATTGATAGTAAGCAAAATTTCTTTCTGTTGCCAAACTATCTAAAATTTTTGGGTCGTTAGGAATGTTTGCTGTATAAAATTCTGCGGTATACAAAGGATTAATTTCTTCCTTTCCCTTCTCTTGTGCGATATCGTTAGCATTGTCTGTAGTGTTTTTAGTATTTGATTTTGCCAAATCTTTGTAACGCCAATTTTCTTGTAATTCTCTGTTACCATACTTTTTCTTAAACTGCAATTTTCCGTAAGCAACCGTTGACGTATTATAAAAGTAAAAAGTGCTACCAGAGCTAGATGCAATTGATGTGTTTAATGGTGCGGGATTTGGAGCATTACTTTTGCTTGCAGAATTAAAAGCATTGTCTGAAGCAGTAATGCCAGATTGTGACAAGTTATTTGAAACATCTTGCAATGCAGCTTTTTGAGCGGCAATTTTGGCTGCTTTTTCTTCTTCTTTACGCTTAATTTCGTCTGCAATTTTTAATTTATCGATATACGTTTGATAATAACTATCTCTGTCTGCAAAACTCATATTTGCAACCTTCAAAATGCTATCATTGGTTTGTGCAATCGTTTCGTATTTTATAACGTCTTCTAGATTTTTACGCTTTTTTTCGATTGATTTAAATTCTCTAGTTCTTGGGTTCAAAGAAACTAAGGTACTATCATAATACATTCCTGCTTTTGCATATCTGGCTTCGTTAAAATTTATTAAAGCTAAATTTCTGTAATTCGATGCTACTAAATATTCGTCTTGCTTTCGGTTTCTTAACGATTCGTTGTAGTACTTAATTGCGTTTTTATTGTTTTGCTGTTTATCGTAAAAAATGGCGAACTGATGGTTTATCACATCCAAATACGGACGGTTTTCTCGATCCTTTAACAACGTTTTGTATTTTTTTACAAATGCCAAAGTATCGCCGTTTTTATAATCAAAAAAACTTGCCTGTTGTGCATGCGCTTGAATGGTGTAATTTCTAGTTGCCTTACGTTTCATCTCAATAATTTTCTGAAACGATGCAAACGCACTGTCTTTATAACCTAAGTCGTTATAAATTTGACCTAATATAAATCGATATCTTGCTTTTTCTTCATTTTGCTTGGTAAATTTAGTTGCAAGTTTCAGTTTTGCAACGGCACTATCCTTTTCTTTATTGTTCAAAAATGCTTGGGCTAATGTAGCGTTAGCATCAGAAAAAACTTGGTCTTTAAACTTAATTTCTTTTAACAGTTTGTTTAAATTATCAATTGCCAACTCGTTATTGTCTAAACGCATGTTGGTTTTTTCGCGCCAAATTTTTACTTCGTAAATTTTATCACTATTCGGATATTTGTAAAGTACATAATTAAAAGCTTCTAAAGCGGGAACAAAACGTTGGTCATAATATCTTGCCTTTCCTAACAATAAATGAGCTTCATCCATTTGCGGATTTTTTTCTGCGCCGTCAATATTCATCGAGTGTTTTTGAATAGCTTTGGTTGCTTTTTCTTCGGCGCGTTCAAAATCTGAATTTTTGTTTGTTCCTGGAAGGAATTTCAGTTCTTTTATTTGCATTCTTTCTACTGGCAAAACTTCCCAGAAATTATCGTTATATTGAAGCTTAAGATCTTCAACACCTTTATCTAATGCGATATTTCCGTTATACAAAATATTATATTTAGTACTTAATGCATGTGAATTTCTGCTCAAAAATGTATTTTTTTTGGGCGAACAAGCAACAACAAAAAGTACTACAACTAGAAAGTATGTGTAACTGAAATTAGTTTTTTTCAAGGTAAAAACGTTTTAATCATTAACTTACAAATGCAAGTTTTAGTATAAATGACTTGTAAAAATACGTTTCTTTTTGAGATAGTGAAAAAAATACGTTGTTTTTTGAATTTATTATAAAATATAGGGTAAAATTATTTTGATTTTCTTTTGGTAATCTAGGTAGGATTTGCCAAACAGTTCAATTAAAATTTTCTCTTCTTTTTTGAGCTTAAACCAAAATGAAAAAAAGACAATTGCCAACAATGATAACATTTCCTGCAAAAATAAGTAGAACTCCTATATAAATAGGATGTCTAACTATGGCATAAAATAGTACAAAAACCAAAGTACAAAATTTTCTTTGTACACGGTTTCCTTGCTGTTTTTTGCAGAAATTATCCAATATAAAATTAGAAAAATCCAAATCAATCGAAGTGCATATTAAATATACGGATGCATATTAAACCGCGAAAAATACTTCTAATTCTTTTAACGTTTCTAGCGATGTTATAATGTCTTTAACAACTTCACCTTTGTTTAAGGCAACAATTCGGTCACAAACCTCAACGGTATGCACCAAATCATGACTAGAAACCAGAACTGTACAAGCAGGATTTGCTGCTAATTCTTTGATGATTTTTTTTAGTCGATTAACCGTCGTTGGATCTAAATTTGCAAATGGTTCGTCTAAAATTATCACTTTTGGATTTCCTATCAGTGCAGCAATTATTCCTACTTTTTTTTGATTTCCTTTAGATAAATCTCTAAGATATTTTTTCTTGTTTAAAATTTCGTCGTTAAAAAACTCTTCGTATTTCTTTAATAACGCATCAATATCTGCCTTGTTTTGGTCGCGAAGTTCTCCAATAAAATAAAAATATTCTTCAGCAGTTAAATATCCAATTAAAAAGGTTTCATCTAAAAAAGCTGCGGTAAATGGTTTCCATTCTTCGCTTTGATTTACTATAATATTATTATTATTTATGTTTCCTGTTGTTGGCTGAATCAAATCTAATAACAAACTAAAGAAGGTTGTTTTTCCTGCACCATTATTTCCTACCAAACCAAAACTTTGGCCAGTTGGAATATCTAAATTAGGAATGTTTAAAACTGTAGCTCCGTTCGAATAGGTTTTTTTGAGGTTAGAAACTTGTATCATTTGTTAGTTTTTTTACTGTTGATAGTATTAATTTAAAATCTATTTTTTGGTTTTTTATCAAATATTTAAACTTGTTTGTATGCTAATATTGTGGCATATTTCTCTAATTTATATATTTTTTCAATTTTTTTGAATACTAAATTCCGTAAAGAAAATCCTAAAATTCCTGCAACTGCTACGATTAACAAACCCGTGTTTTCGTTAAAAAAATATCTTCCAAAACCATATAATGCTAACGGAAGCAGTAATTTAGGAATACTAAGCAACATTGTTTTTACATTAAAACCTTGTTTATTACCAAATGCTCCTTTACTTGACGCTAAATCTATTGGCGTTTTTACAAAAGCACCGCCAAATAAAACCAAATGAGAATTTACTCCGATATTGTAAATTGCTCCTACCAGTATAAATAAATACGTTTGCCATCCGAAATACAAATAAAACGAGGCTAAAATTGTAGAAATTATCGTTGCAATAACAACCAACCACCATTTAGAATTTAGATAATCTCGGTAGGTAATGTTTTGACTCATCATTAAAGGATAATAGGAACTATCCCAACTAGGAACAAACTGGCCGAAGGTGAATAAAAATCCGCCTGAAACAAAAATTCCTGCAAAAATTTTCATTATTTCTGGTTGACTCGAATTGGTGAAAAATATTAATCCGTAAAAAAGAAAAAGAAAACTTGCTGCCAAAGTTGATTTAGATCGTTTATTTCTTTTAATTAGTTTAATGTCGTTTTTAAGAAAAGTTCCTAACGATCCGAATTGATTTAAAAAAGTAAGGTTTTCTGTTGTTGCAGTTTCTGATTTTGTCTGCAAAGCTTCGTCTAAATTTAGGTTGTTTTTAAAATAATTAAAAGCAAAATAATACCAAGCTATCGCAACAAAAAGCAACAACAAACTCATATAAAATGTGTCGTAAAGACTTTGAAAAAACAAGGTTGTATAAATTGTTATGTCAAACCAATTATAAAATTGCGCTAGAGCAAAACCCGCAACTATGACACCTAACGGAAACAAAATGGCGTTTTTATTATTTGCCAAAATATTGATAAAATTATTGCTATAAATTAATGCCAAAACACCTAAATGCCATAGTAATACATTAGCAACTGGCAATCCTTTTATAACCATCATTATAGAAAATGGGATAAAGAAAAAAGCATGTAACAAATTAAAAAAAGAAAGAATAGTTTTTCCTAGAGTAAAATGTACAATAACATTTCTTTTTATGGGAAGTATTAATAATGGTCGAATGTTTACGACCGGCATTTTTTGTATTAAATAACGGATCAATAAATCGCCAACTAAATAATATATCAAGTATTTATTTATAGTCTGTAACGGATTTAATCCGACATTCTCAAGTATTGGATAAATTGCAAATCCCATAACAATAAAGCAACCTATAAAATAAAGGGCAAATAAACCCATAACTATTTTGATAGCTAAATTGGTTCCGAAAGAAGCCGAACGCAAAAAAGATTTCCATTCGAGATAAATAAACTTTTTAAACATTATAAATTATTTAAAGATTACTTCATTAGATGGAAAAATAGCAAAGTTGTTACATTTTTTTAAGATAAATTTCACATTTAAAAAATGCTTTTTAGTAAAGCTTAAAAAATTCGCCAAAAATGAATTAGTATTTCTGTAATGTAAATGGTATTTCCTATTTTTGTAAAAAAATATTGTTATGTCATCATTTTATAAAATACAAATTAAAGAAATTACTAAAGAAACCGCTTCTAGCGTTTCTGTAGTTTTTAATATTCCTTTAGAGTTAAAACCTAACTTTGAGTACATCGCTGGACAATATATTAACCTAAAACTTAAGTTAGATGGCGAAGAATTACGCCGTGCTTATTCTATATGTTCGTCTCCCAATAGCGGCGAATTGCGTATTGCAGTAAAAGAAGTTAAAAGTGGTATTTTTTCGAAATTTGCAAATTCTGATTTAAAAGTTGGTGACCTAATTGAAGTTGGAACTCCTGAAGGAAAATTTACTTTTGAACCAAAACCAGATACACAAAAAAATTATGCTGGTTTTGTAGCAGGAAGCGGAATTACTCCGGTTTTATCTATAATTCATTCGGTTTTAGAAGGCGAACCTAAAAGTACTTTTGTTTTAGTTTACGGAAATAAAACAATTGCAGACACCATATTCTATAATCAGTTACACGAATTGCAGCAAAAATATATAGGGCGTTTATTTGTTCATTATATCTTTAGTCAGCAACAACAAGAAGACACTCTATTTGGACGAATAGATAAGTCGGCAGTAAATTTTGTACTTAAAAATAAACACAAAGAAAAAGAGTTTTCTAAATTTTATTTATGCGGACCAGAACCAATGATTAATCTTGTTTCTGATGTTTTAAAAGAAAATAATGTTTCAGAAAAAAATATTAAGTTCGAATTATTCACTGCTTCTGTAGACGAAAACGAAATTTCTGCTGCGCCAAACGATCACACAAAAATCACGGTAGTTGTAGATGGCGACGAAGCTACTTTTGAAATGAGTGCAAAACAAACAATTTTGGAAGCGGCTTTAAAACAAGGTTTGGATGCTCCATATTCTTGTCAAGGCGGAATTTGTAGTAGTTGCTTAGCTCGCGTAACTTCTGGAACTGCAGAAATGAAGAAAAATTCTATCTTAACAGATGGTGAAATTGCCGAAGGATTAATTTTAACTTGTCAAGCACATCCTACATCAACAGAAATTGTTGTAGATTATGATGATGTTTAGTTTTTAAATTATTGTTGAACAATTTTTGAAATTGATTTTTAAAACAATAAAAGTATCCAATCATAACGAATTATAAATTCTGCTTTACCTTTTCAACCACTTCTTCTGGTAAAATGGTTCGCATAACGTCTTCGTAACCCAAAACTATTTTATTTCCGTAAACAGAAGTTGGTAGTTTTGGATATTGTTTACTATCTGAAACTAAAGCGTTTTCTAATGGTTGATTGAACGGACTAAAACCGGCGTAAGGATGCGTTGCACCCCAAAGAGTAATTGTTTTTATGCCAAGCATTGCTGCAATATGAGCATTGCCAGAATCCATAGAAAGCATAACGTCTAAATTAGAAATTACTTCCATTTCTTGCGCTAACGAAAGTTTTCCTGCAATTACTATGGTATTTTCTTTTTGGGCTTTTAATTCATCAAGCAATTCAATTTCTTTTGATCCACCGCCAAATAAAAATATCTTAGTATTTTCTAATTTAGCCAAATCATTAATTACTATTTGCATTAAATCTAATGGATAAATTTTGCTTTCGTATTGCGCAAAAGGTGCAATTCCTATCCAATTATAGGTGCCTTTTTTATTAACAACCTTTAATGCGCTTTCGCTTAAACTTTGCTTTTGAGGAACGTGATATTTAGATAAATCTATAGGAAATCCTAGTTTTTTAAAAGTTTCTAAATGCTGTTCAAACATTGATTTTAAATTAACGAATACTTTATCTTCTTCTTTAGTTAATAACGCCTTTTCTTTCCTTCCTTTATCGGTATGAGCAACAGATTTACCACCAAGAGCAAATAAAATTCGAATTAATTTAGATCGAATTACATTGTGTAAATCGGCTACAGCATCAATTTTTAATTTCTTTAAATCGGCAAACATTTGCAATAATCCCAAAAATCCGTTGTGACTATCTTTTTCTTCCATTTCAAAAAAGGACAGATTTGGTATGCCTTTAAAAAATGGTAAATACAATTTACGCGAAACCATAGTGATTTTTACATCGGGATATTGCTCAGAAAATGCTCTTAAAATAGGAACAGTCATGGCAACGTCACCCATTGCAGAAAGTCTAATTATTGCGATATGTTTGGACTTGTTTTGCAAAAAATTTATTATTGATTGGAGTGTGTATGGGTAAAATTATTTTTTATTTTGATACAAAATAGGATTTAAATCGGTGTCGTTGTACATCTTCATTTGTTTGTACACCTTCATGAATTTGTCGCCGTTTTCTATATCTTTAAGTAAGTCATCAATTGCTGTAAATAAATCGGTGCGTTGTTCTAACAAAACGTTCAATTTTTCTTGACATTTACTTCTATGTTCCTCAGATGCTTCTTTGCGAGTAGCTTCTTCTTGCATATGGTAAATTTTTAGGGCCAAAATAGAAAGTCTATCCATTGCCCAAGATGGAGATTCTGAATTTATTTTTGCAGAAGGTTTTGCTGTTACTGATGCATATTTCTGTAAGAAATAACCATCAATATATTCTACCATATCGGTGCGTTCTTGGTTGCTTGCGTCAATTTTTCTTTTTAATGCAAGAGCTTCAACAGGATCAATATTTGGATCTCGAATAATATCTTCATAATGCCATTGTACCGTGTCTATCCAGTTTTTTAAATACAATAAATGTTCTATTTTATCCTTTGGATATGGATTAGATATTGGCTGGTTTACGTTATCGTATTTATGGTAATCGGCAATACTTTCTTCGAAGATAGAAAAGGCAAATTTTGAAAACATAATAATTCGTTTAGATTACAAATATAGTTTTTATACTTTTGGATTGGAAATCAAATTTATTTAAATTGAAACTAGTAGCACTTTTATTGTTTTTTTGTAGTACCACAACATTTGGTCAATTGGATTTAAGCAAATCTGAGGTTGAAATAAACTTAAATAAACCAACTTTTAACCAAGAAATTATCGAAAATTTACTTTTTGAATTTAAAATTTTGAATAAACATTTGGATACTTTGAAAATTGGATATGATGAAAAAAATGTTGCCAAAAAAATTATCGTTAATAATAAAACTTTAGGCGTTTTAGATCAAGGATTTCATGCTTTAATTAAACTATTTGATCCAGATTTTCGTGCAACAGATAAATATAAAGATTTTAATTCCGACTATTTTTATGATTCCTTTTCTAAGCATTTAATTCAAGTCAAATACAATTCGGCTCCAAAAAGAAAAAATATAGAAATTGTTTTTTTATCAGATGCCGAAAAGGTTAAGCAATTTCTTTCTAAAATTTCACACAAATAAATCTTATGCAAATACATTACATCTCTGAACAAAATAGTATTCTGAATCATTTTTTAGCTCAAATTCGCGATGTTACCGTTCACAACGACAGCATGCGTTTTAGAAAAAACATGGAGCGTATTGGAGAAATAATGGCGTATGAATTGAGTAAAACCTTAGATTATAAGGAAGTAAAAATTCAAACTCCGTTAGGGATAAAACATACTACAACAGTATCAGAACCAGTAGTTTTATGTTCAATTCTTCGTGCTGGTTTGGCTTTGCATTCGGGTTTTATGTCCATTTTTGATGATGCAGAAAATGGCTTTGTTTCTGCTTACCGACACCATTATGACAAAGATGATAAGTTTGAAATTTTAGTAGAATACCAAGCTGCACCTTCTTTTGCTCACAAAAATTTGATTTTAATTGATCCAATGTTAGCAACTGGACAGTCTTTGGTTGCTGTTTTTAATAAATTAATGGCGACACAAACACCGAGAGAAATTCACATTGCTGTAGTTATTGCTGCTCCAGAAGGAATTGCGTTTTTAGAAGAAAATTTGCCTTCGAACTGCCATTTATGGGTTGCCGCATTAGACGAAAAACTAAACGAAAAAAACTATATCATTCCAGGTTTAGGCGATGCAGGAGATTTAGCCTACGGCAGCAAACTATAGTTGTATAAAAGCGCTTACAAAGCTTGCTATAATTAAGGATGCTAAAACAAATTCTTTTTGTAATTGATTGGGTGCATATTCAATAAAATTGGTTCCAAGAATTGCTAGCGGAAAAAAAGTAAAAAGCAAAACCTCGTTGCTTTTATCTCCTGTTAACGCAAATACCAAAATTCCTAAAAAAGAAGAAATAATAATTATTTTAAAAGAATCTTGTAGAATTAAAGGCTTAACAGATAGGTTTATAATTGCAGGAAATACGAAAAACAAAAACCAAACAGCAAAAACAGAAAAGGCAATATTTTCAGAATTTTCATTGAAGTAATTTAATGCAAACGATTTTTCTGTAGTTTGTAAATAAATAGGAATTGCGTCGTAATAAATGGCCAAGCTATAAAACAGGAATAAAATTCCTACAGTGAAAAATGCAATAATTGGAATAATCCAATTTCGATAGTCTCGAGAAACATGAAATATAATAGAAATATAAATAACTACTAGGAATAAAATAGACCAAAACTCGAAGAAACTAGCAACAAAAATCCAGATTGAAGCATCAAATATTTTCTCTTTTGGAATATTTAACGTTTGTAAAGAGATTGCTTTTCTTAAGGATAATAAAATAAAAAAATTAGCAGTTACCAAATTAAAATTAGTCCACACTTTTGGAAATAATAGTAGGCTCAAAAAAAACAACAAAAGCACGTAACCATTGTCTTTCGTGAGTCCGTTTTTCTTTGCAATGAAGTTTACAAGAAAAAATGAGGCAATTATTTCTACAAATAACAGAACCAATTTAACCCAATCTAGCGGCGAATTTTGTGCGTTTATAAAAGGAAAATTACTTAAAAAAAATATTAAAATTACAGCAATTGCTATTATGGAATAATTAATTGGTGTAGATTTTTTAAAAATGCTTGTTATCATAAGGATATTTTATACTTTTGTAGCGTAAATATAATACTTGTTTAAAGATGAAATCATTTTTTGAAGGAATACAATCATTATTTGTGGACTTTTTGTTAGTACCTCACGATTTTTTAAGAAAGTTAGAACTTACTTCTTGGTTTGGAGCTAACATTATAAACTTTATTTTTATGGGAATTTGTGCCTACTTTATGGTATATTGGATCAAACAATTAAAGTTGCATAAAGACAATAACGACGAATTTCAAGATACAACGGCACATTCATTCTTAAAATAGTTCTAAAATTTCAAACGGAAATTCTTAGAATTATTGTAAATCGTTGCCAATATCTTTTCTAAAATACATCTTATCAAAGTGAATTTTTTCTATACTTTGGTAAGATTTTTTAATGGCATCTTGAAAGTTATTTCCATAGGATGTAACGGCTAAAACTCTTCCGCCGTTAGTCACCACTTTCCCGTTTTCAGCATTAGTTCCGGCATGAAATACAATCGAATCTTGTACCAAGTCTATTCCAGAAATTTCGTATCCTTTTTCATAATCTTCGGGGTAACCGCCAGAGACAAGCACTATAGTTGTGGCACTTCTTTTATCTATTTCAAGAATTTCTTCGTTTAATGTTTGATTTGCTACAGCTTTAAAAAGTTTTACTAAATCACTTTTAATTCTTGGAAGAACTACTTCCGTTTCTGGATCACCCATTCTTACATTATATTCAATTACAATTGGTTCGCCTTTAACGTTTATTAAACCTATAAAAACAAAGCCCTTATATTCAATTCCGTCTGATTGTAAACCAGCTATTGTTGGTTTTACAATTCGGTTTTCAATTTTTTCTAATAAAACAGAATCTGCAAAAGGTACTGGAGAAACTGCACCCATTCCGCCAGTATTTAAACCCGTATCGCCTTCGCCAATTCTCTTATAATCTTTTGCAGTTGGAAGAATTTTATAGTTTTTACCATCGGTTAAAACAAAACAACTCAATTCAATTCCGTCTAAAAATTCTTCAATTACTACTTTCGCACTTGCGATTCCAAACTTAGCATGAACTAACATATTGCGTAATTCGGTTTTTGCTTCTTCTAAATCATGGATAATAAGAACGCCTTTTCCCGCAGCTAAACCATCTGCTTTTAAAACATATGGCGCTTTTAACGTTTCTAAAAATGCGCATCCTTTCTCTACGGTTTCTGCTGTAAAACTATCGTATGCAGCAGTTGGAATGTTATGTTTTACTAAAAATTCTTTGGCAAATTCTTTACTTCCTTCTAATTGTGCACCAACTAATGACGGACCAATTACTGGAATAGAATTTAATTGTTCGTCTTTTTTAAAATAATCATATATACCATTAACCAAAGGATCTTCTGGACCAACAACAACCATCTCTACTTTTTCTGAAAGTACAAATGCTTTTAGAGCAACAAAATCTAAAATATTTAAAGCTACGTTGGTGGCAATTTGAGAAGTTCCGGCATTTCCTGGAGCAACAAAAAGTTTTGTACAATCGTTAGACTGCAACATTTTCCAAGCCAATGCGTGTTCTCTTCCTCCAGATCCAAGTAATAAAATTGTCATAATATTGTGTTGTATGTTGTTTGGCAAAAATAGTTTGTTTTAAAAAGAATTTAAAGTTATTTACCGATAAAGTTTTGCTTTTCTTATTTTTGATTAAAATAGAAAATTGTGTTTGATTTTTTCAACTTATCGCTTCAAATAAATGGCTATCCAATTCAGCAAGCGATTCATGAGTTAAATAGAATTGTATCGATTAAAGAAGAGGATTATGAAAATCATCTAAATCAAAAAAAACAAGAAATTGTAGACTTTCATCTAAAAAACAATTGTAATTATAAAATAATTGTTGGCGAAAAAGAACTTTTAAACTGGGAAAAACTGCCAATACTAACAAAGAAAGATTTTCAAAAACCTTTGAATGAAAGACTTTCTGATGGTTTTTCTGCCAGTTCTATTTATGTCAATAAAACTTCTGGTTCTAGCGGAAATCCTTTTGTTTTTGCAAAAGATAAATTTTGTCATGCATTAACTTGGGCAAACATTCAACATAATTTTGCAGAACATGGTATAGATTTTAACTCGTCAAAGCAAGCACGGTTTTACGGAATTCCGTTGGACTTTTTCGGAAACAAAAAAGAAAGGATAAAAGATATTTTTAAAAACAGTTATCGCTTTCCTATTTTTGATTTATCAGAAGTTGTTTTAGAAGCTGTTTTGAAAAAATTTCAGACAACTAAATTTGAATACATCAACGGCTACAACTCATCGGTTGTATTATTCGCTAAATTTTTGAAACAAAAAAATATTTTATTAACTTCTGTTTGTCCTACGTTAAAATGCTGTATTGTAACTTCTGAAATGCTATTTGAAGAAGACAAAAAACTAATGGAAAACTATTTTGGAGTTACAATTATTAATGAATATGGCGCATCAGAACTGGACTTAATTGCCTTTGAAAACAATAAAAACATCTGGAAAATAAATAGTGAAACTCTTTATGTAGAGATTTTGGATGAGGCAAATAATGTTTTGCCTTTTGGAAAAGAAGGTAGAATTGTAATAACTAGTTTGTACAATAAGGCACATCCGTTTATTCGATATGATATAGGCGATATTGGAATATTAGATAAAACAAGTACTTTTAAAAATCCGATTTTAAAGAAATTAATAGGACGAACAAATGATACTGCTATTTTACCAAGCGGAAAAATAACACCCGGTTTAACCTTTTATTATGTTACCAAAAGTATTATTGAAGACGACGGTAATGTGAAAGAATTTATTATAACACAAACTAATTTGAATACTTTTGAGATAGAATATGTTTCTGAAATAGAATTGACCGTGAAACAAATTCAAGAAATAAAAAAAGCCATAATTACGTATTTAGAAAATGGTTTGGAATTTGTTTTTATAAGAAAAGAAAAATTACAACGAAGCAAAAGCGGAAAACTGAAACAATTTGCTTCCTTAATAAAGTAACCGTAACAAGAAGTTGTTTGTCACTTGTAAAAATTAAATATGAAAATTACAATAATTGCTGGAGCAAGACCAAATTTTATAAAAATTGCACCAATTATAAAAGCCATTCAGAATAAACAATCCGAAGGAAAAGTCATTTCTTTTCGATTGATTCATACTGGGCAACATTATGATAAAAATTTAAGCGAGACGTTTTTTACCGAATTAAATATTCCGCAACCAGATGTAAATTTAGAAATTAAAAGCGGCACACAAGCCGAACAAACAGCGGCAATTATGATTGCTTTTGAAAAAGAACTAATTCAAAATCCTTGCGATATGGTTTTGGTTGTTGGCGATGTAAATTCGACTATGGCTTGCGCAATTGTTGCAAAGAAAAGTAATACAAAAGTATCCCATGTTGAAGCCGGTATACGATCTGGAGATTGGACAATGCCCGAAGAAATTAACCGAATTGTTACTGATAGCATAACCGATTATTTCTTTACAACTTCTGTTTTGGCAGGAGAAAATTTACTACAAAATGGCGTAAATAAAATGGCTATTCATTTTGTAGGAAATGTGATGATTGACACCTTATATCAAAATTTAAATAGAATTTTCCCGCCTGATTTTTGGCAAGAATACCAATTAGAAGAGAAAAATTACATTGTTTTAACGCTGCATCGACCATCTAACGTAGATGAAGAACAATCATTGGTTGATTTACTTAAAGGAATAGATAAAATGGTAGAAAATAAAAAAGTTGTTTTTCCAATTCATCCAAGAACAAAAGCAATTTTGGGCGAACAAAACTTTAACTTTAAAAATATTATTTTGGTCGATCCGCAAGGCTATTTAAACTTCATGTATCTCATTAAAAATAGTTTTGCTGTAATTACAGATTCTGGCGGTATTTCTGAAGAAACAACAATGTTAAACATTCCTTGTTTTACCATGCGAACGACAACCGAACGACCAGAAACTGTTACTATTGGTACAAATTATTTAGTTGGAATTTCTTTAGAAAATCTAGAAAAAACCTACATAGATTTATTAGAAAATGATTTAAAACCATCAGGAATACCAGCACTTTGGGATGGAAAAGCAGCAGAAAGAATTATTGACGTTTTGTTGCACTTATAATGGAAGAAATTGTAATTATATCCAATTATTATCCTCCAGAAAAAGGAGCTGCTTCTAACAGAATAGAGCAATTAGCCTTAAAACTAAAAGAAAATAATTATAAAGTTATTGTGATTTGTCCGTTAGGAAATTATCCTAAAGGTGCACTTTTTCCAGAGTATAAGGGCAGATTTATTGTTACAGAAAATAGAGCCAATATTACGATTAAACGTTTGTGGATTTACCCAAGTATTAGTAAAAATTTATTCGTTCGATTACTTTCTGTTTTATCTTTTTCTGGATGTCTTTTTTTCTATTTATTACTAAAAAAAACGCCACAAAAAGTAGTAGTTCAATCGCCACCGTTGCTGCTTTCTTTTATATCTGTTTTAGTGCTTTCTTTAAAAAAGAAAAAAATAATTCTTAATGTTTCTGACCTTTGGCCATTGGCTGCAATTGAGCTGAATGCACTTAAAAAAGGTTCAATTTCACATAAATTCTCTCTTTTTTTTGAACGATTTATTTATAAAAAATCTACCCTTATTTTAGGACAGTCAGAAGAAATAATTAAGCACATTCATTCTATTTTGCCTAGGAAAGAATGCTATTTGTATCGCAATTATCCAGATCATAAATTAAAAAATTTAGAAATCAAAACCTTTAAAGCGCCAACGATAAAAATATTTTATGCTGGCCTTTTAGGAATTGCGCAAGGCGTTTTAGAACTTTGTAAAAAGATCTCTATTGATAACTTAAATATAGAACTACATCTTTTTGGTGATGGAGCAGAAAAAATTCAAATTATGGAATTTATTGCCTCAAAAAAAACCACTTCTATCTTTTTTTATGGTATGTTAGATCGGGATCAACTTCATGAAAAACTGCAATCATTTGACATCGCTATCGTACCCTTGAAAACTAGAATTTTTGGTTCTGTACCTTCTAAAATTTTTGAATATACCGCTTTGGGTTTTCCTATTCTATATTTTGGTGGCGGTGAAGGTGGTACAGTTGTTTTAGAAAGTAATTTAGGTTGGGTTGCAGAAGTTGGGGATTATGAAGCCTTAAATCAAAAGCTCATAGAAATTTCGGCTATCGATAAATTAGAGTTAGATGCAATAAAAAAGTTGGTTTTTGAAACTTCAAAGAATAAATTTAATTTAAACGAACAAGTACAAAGTTTACTAGAAAAAAATGTGTTTTAATAGGCTTTATCTTCTCCTTTAAAAATGTTTACTACCGTTTGTGTAATAATTTTTATATCCATAATTAAAGACCAGTTTTCTATGTAAAAAACATCGTATTTAATTCGGTTAATCATATCGTCGTCTGTTTCAATTTCTCCTCTAAAGCCTTTTACTTGAGCTAAGCCGGTTACTCCTGGTCGTATGTAATGGCGAACCATATATTTTTTTATTTTTTTTGAATATTCTTTGTTTTGCGACCATAAATGTGGTCTTGGACCAACAACAGACATGTCGCCTAATAAAACATTTAAAAATTGTGGTAATTCATCAATACTAGTTTTTCGCATAAAACGCCCAACTTTTGTAACTCTTGGATCGTTTTTAGAAGCTTCTTTTTCTGTAGTTAGATTTAATTTCATAGAGCGAAATTTGTAACAAAAAAATTCGTTTTCATCCAATCCAGGTCTTCCTTGTTTAAAAAATAATGGTCCTTTACTTTCTAATTTTATCCAAATAGCCATTATTGGAATTAACCATGACATTATAAAAATTAATACGGATAACGAAAAAATAATATCAAAAGCACGTTTTATTGCTTGTATTGTTGGATCGTGAAGTTGTGTTTTTCTAAAGGATAAAACAGGAAATAGTTCGTAATAGTTAATTCTCAAATTCTTAGAATAAATTTGTTTAGAATCTGGAATAAATTTAATTTCCTTATTATTTTCATCTGCAAACTCTATTAATCCTTTTAATTTTTCATCGGATATTTCATTTAAAGAGCAATAAATTTCATCTACATTTTTATCTAAAACAAAGGCTCGTAAATCTTGTAGTTTCCCTTTAGTTTCTGCATTTTGCTTTTTATCAGAAAAAAAACCTAGAAATCTATAGCCATAATCTTTTCTGGTTTCAAACAATTCTTTTAACCGAATAGCTTCTGGTGTATACCCTATTATAACTGCATTTCTGAAATTATTTTGAGTTAAAATTCGATATTTTTTTAAGTAATAAAAAAGAAATTGTTTAAAAAGTACTATTAACATAAAGCTAATAGTCATAAAAACTGCGACTGCTTTACCGCTAAATATTGCCGTTTTAGCAAAAGGAAAAAATGCAATTACAACAAGTAAAAAAATACTTGCTTGCTTTAATAATTTGGATGCAATTTCTACAGGAGTTGTAAAACGATATACTTCATAAAATTTTACGATCGAGGCAATTACCAACCACGAAATGGTTTGAAACACCAAATATACCCATAGGTCTAATTGCAAATCGTCAAAAATAATGGTGCTTAAAACACTTATTACCAATAAGTCAAAAAGTATACTTATTGGTCGTATGTATTTAGAATACCTGCCTTTTTGCTGTGCAACCATAAATTATTTTAGTGAATGAAACCTTTAAAATCTTTGTGCTCTTCTTTAGCCAATTCTTCAGCAGACAACGATTTAAAATAATCGTAGGTAAGCTTCATTCCTTCTTCTCTTTTAACTTTGGCTTCCCAACCTAAAATTTCTCTTGCCTTTGTTGTATCCGGTTGACGCTGCATCGGGTCGTTGATAGGCAAATCTTTGTACACTACTTTTTGAGTCGTAGCGGTTAATTTTATAATTTCTGTTGCAAAATCTTTAATAGTAATTTCATCAGGATTACCAATATTTACCGGATATACGTAATCCGAATGTAATAATCTATATATACCTTCGACTTGATCTGTAACATAACAAAAAGATCTTGTTTGACTACCATCTCCAAAAATAGTTAAATCTTCTCCGCGCAAAGCTTGACCGATGAACGCAGGAATAACTCTTCCGTCGTTTAATCGCATTCTTGGTCCATAAGTATTAAAAATTCTGACTATTCTGGTTTCTACACCATGAAAAGTATGGTATGCCATTGTTATGGATTCTTGAAAACGTTTTGCCTCATCATAAACGCCTCGTGGTCCAATAGTATTTACGTTTCCGTAGTATTCTTCTGTTTGTGGATGAATAAGCGGATCGCCATAAATTTCTGACGTAGATGCAATTAAAATTCGTGCATTTTTAACTCGTGCCAAACCCAATAAATTATGTGTTCCTAAAGATCCAACTTTTAAAGTTTGAATTGGTATTTTTAAATAATCAATAGGACTTGCCGGTGATGCAAAGTGCAAAATATAATCTAAATCACCCGGAATATGGACAAATTTAGTAACATCATGATGGTAAAACTCAAAGTTTTGAAGCTTAAAAAGATGCTCGATGTTTTTTAAATCGCCTGTGATAAGATTGTCCATTCCTATTACAAAATAGCCTTCTTTTATAAATCTGTCGCATAAATGCGACCCTAAAAATCCTGCTGCTCCAGTTATTAATATTTTTTTCATTTGCGATTTTTGTTAATAAACTTCTTTATAAGACTTTGTATTAAATAGTATATAAAATATTGTGAAAAACAATACGCCACGTTGTCTCCATAAAAAAGATTCTGTCAAAAATAAACTTATCATTAGAATTGTGAAAGCAATAGCAACAAAATCTTTGTTTTTTATTGCAGTTTTTAAACTAAGTCCTAACATCAGTAAAAGTAGAAGTATTCCAAACAATCCTAACTCTGCAAAAACTTGAAGATATTGGTTGTGAAAATTTTTTGTTTGATATCCTTCTTGATTTTCATCGCCAAGATATACTTTATATTCCACTGCTTTTTTTGCGAGCATTGGCTGGCTTGCATTTAAACCGAAACCCGTTAGCCATTTATTGTTTTCTGACATAATTTCAAAAAACATTCTTGCTTGATACACTCTAAAAGCCGTTCCTGGAAAATAATCGTTAGATGTAAATTTTTCTCTTGTCCAAGCTTCTGCAATACTAACATTATGAACCCCAGATGGTAATTTTTTTAAAACATTTGAGCTTAGGCTTTTTCCTGTATTTGTATTTAATTCTACTTCAAACCGTTCTTTTAATTTTCCGAAAGATAAAATAACTGCAACTATTGCTACAAATACAAATAAATTACGAAGACGCATTTTATTTGCTGTTTTAGAGAAGTAAAAAAAATCTAGAATGACTAGAAACAATACCACTAAAATAATGTTTTTACTAGAAAGTAAAATAAGAAACGCAAACAACAAAAATTGCATTACATAGTGCCAATTTGTTTTATTTTCTTGTTTTAAAAAATAAAAAAATGCAATCGCTACAAATACAGATACATGAATGGCATTTAATAATTTTGGAACTAATCCCGAATCTATATCATTTTCACCATGATAAAAAAACACATTAGTTTGATGGGAAATAAAAAAGCGAACAGCTGCTCTTACAAGAAAAAATAGAACTACTATTGTTATGGAATAGCTGTAATACTTTAAAATTTTGAGCTTTTGAGTTTTGGAAAAATTCGGTAAAAAGAAAAAAGAAAGTGGAATTAAGAATAAAAAAATTTCTTTTGAAAGCGCTTTGCTAGTTGCTACTTTGTCAATAGACCAGAAAATAGAAACTAGCATTAAACCATACAAAAGGACAGGCAATATTGTAGATTTATCTATAGAAAAGTTGACTTTTTCAAAACCGATAAAAACGGATAAAACGAACAATACCAAACAGATATTGCTAAAAACCATTGGCAACGGTATTGAAATTGATAGTAAAAGAAAAAAAAGAAATGCTTTATTATTTTTGCTTTCGCTCTTTATGTCGTGCAACACATTGCTCAAAAAGTTGTAAATATTCGCCATTTATTTTATCCCAATTAAATTCTCTTTCTATTGCTTGGTAATTATTTGAAACCATTTGCAAGTTATCAATTTTTTTGATAGATTCTAGAATATTCTTAACTTCTAAAGAGTTGGAAAAATAGTAACTGTTTTCTTTTAAAATTGCTCTATTAAAATTATTATTATGCGATATCACTAACGCTTGAGATGCCATAGCTTCTAATAACGAAGGATTTGTACCTCCAACAGAATGTCCATGAAAGTATAAGTTAGAGTGGTATCTTAAATTATTAAGGTGTTCTAAATTATAAATTGCTCCTACAAATTTTATTTTTTGGCAGTTTTTAAACTTATTTTTTAAGTATTCGCCATATTTTGTATCGTGTTTTCCTACAACAATTATAGGGTTTTTATCGTCCGATAATTGAACACCTTCCAAAACCATCTCCAAATTATTTTCTGGTTCAAAGCGAGCCATTATCATATTATAATGCCCTTGATCCAATTTGTATTCTGCTAAAATAGTGTTATTAGGAGTGTTAAAAACATGTGCACCATATGCTATATAGGTAGAATCTTTTTTATATCGTTTTTTTAAAAATTCTTGAATTCCGAGTGAATCAGAAACTAAATAATCCGATGACATTGCGGCAAGTCGTTCTGCAAATCGCAAAAACTGTTGCACTGGTCTGGAATATTTGGAGCGTTTCCACTCAATACCATCCATATTTGTAATGATTATTGGCTTTTTGGGTAATCTGAAAAACCAAACAGAATTGCTGGTATAACCTAATTGTAGAATAATATCGAAATCTCTTTTTCTTGCGTCTTCAATACAATTATAATCATAAATAAACTGACCAAAAGTACCGTACTTATACTCCGGATCGTGTTTATGGATAAGGTTTACTCCATGAAATGTACTTTCCTGAAACTTGTGGTTATGAGAATTGTAACAATACACATCGTGCCCATTTTGTACTAAATAAACTGAAAAAAATTCGGCAAACTGTTCAAATCCTCCGTAGTGGTTGGGTATTCCGCGTGTTCCGAGAATGGCTATTTTCATTTAATTATAATTCTTGTGCGCAAAAATACATTTTTAAATTTTATTGGTTGATATGGTTTAATTTAAAATCTACTAAATGTTTCTTCAAATTTTTGAATATAATTTTGAATAGAAAACTGATTTTTTGCTTTTTCAAATCCGCTTTTTCCAAATTGAAGTCTTAATTCGGAATTTTTAATTAATTTTAGAATTGCGTCTGCCAATTGGGTTTGATTATTTGGCTCTATCAAAAATCCTGTTTTTTCGTTATCAATAATTTCTTTTAAACCGCCATGGTTAGAACCGATAACCGGCTTTTGGGCAAACATGGCTTCAACAGCCACCATTCCGAAAGATTCTGCTTCTGTTGATGGCATAATTGCAATATCTGTAAATTCCCAAATCTTTTGTAAATCTTTTGTAAATGGTAGTATTTTAACAACATCAGTTAAATTATTTTGAGATATAATAGTTTCTATTTCTTCTAAATAAAATTCTTGATTTTCTACTGGTGAACCAACAAAAACTATTTTTAATGTTTTGATGTCTGACAGTTTAGAAATATAAGTGTCAAGCAACCATTTGTGCCCTTTTAATCTGCTAATTCTTCCTACTAAAGTAACTACAATATCATCTGAATTAAAATTTAGTTTTTGTTTGTTTATAGATTGACTTAGTGAATCGGTTTCTTCAACTCCGTTATAGATTACTATTGTTTTTAATTCTAAAAATTGGACTCTTTTTGTTATATTGTCTTTAGTTGCATTGGAGTTACAAATGACTAAATCGGCAAAATACATCATTAATTTTGGGAAAATAAATGCAATGATTTTTGGATGAACAATAATTTCATGTACGTGCCAAATATGCTTGATGTTATTTCTTTTAGCAAATAACATTCCTGCTAAAACTGCTAATGTGTTTGAATAAACGATATCAAATTTATGCAATTTATGAAGCTTATTTAAAATACTAAAAGCTTCCTTTTTTTGAAAGAGAAATTTTGAGAAATTTTTAGGGCTAAACATTTTTCTGTAAAGTTTTAAAACAGGAGCGATAAAAACCTTTATGTTTTCTTTTTCTAATTCTGTTTTGAGCAATCCGTCATTTGGTAAAATTACAAAAGTGGTATATTTTGTTTTATCTAAATATTTTAAAAGAAGCAACAATGTTTTGTCTGAACCGTACAATTCTGCAGATTGATGAATAAATACTATATTCTTCATTAGGATAAAATAGTTTTAGATAAATTATGCTTGTAAGCAAATAAAAAACCTATTAATAGAGATTTTGTATCAATAGGGTTATAAAAACCCATAAAAACCCAATTAGAAATAATTAAAAAAAAACCTGTTCCGATAAATAAAAGGTTTATGTTATCTAAAATTGGATTGCTCTTTTTGTTTTTTTTAAAAAAAACGATAATTGAAATTAGATAAATAAACAATCCTATAAAACCAGCTTTTAAAATCACAGTAATGTAACCATTATGTAGTATAGAAATATATCTTAATTCCATATCACCAAGATATACTTTTTGTTTTAAATCTACCTGCGAACCAATACCTTCGCCTAATATTAGAGATTCGTTAAACGATAATTGCTGAATGGTTCTGATGTTTTCATAAGATCGATAATTGTCATTAAATTTTTGCCAATCATCTCTATTAATTTTAGTGCTAAAAGCTTCTGCTGGCGCCATTTTTATTTTATATAAAAACTCGTCTATTCCTTTTCCATTTCTAATAGGATTATAACTGTAAATAGCAGTATATCCCAAACCAACTGCAACTAAAGTTATCACAACTATAGATATAGATTTTTTATTTAAAACAAAAAATCCTTTAATTGCCATTACCAGAATCACAAACTGTATAAAGTTGGTTCTGGCAAGATAAAAAAAACTGGATACCGCAAGAATAAGTAAAAAAGAAATACTTGTTTTTTTAGAAAACTGTAGACTAAATTTTTCTTTAAACACCAATAAAACCAAAGTATAAATTTCAAAGTCATTAAAATATCCGCCATAAAATCGTATATCTCTAACGTTGCTTGCACCTTCTATAAATATACCATAGCAGACTAAAATTAAATGATAAATGGCCACGCTAATACCAGCATAAACTATAAATTGGAAAGGGTTTTTTATAGTATTGGTAAATAATTGATATCCTAAAATTAAACCGCAGATTGGCTTTAAAAGGTAAGTAATATCTCTTATTTTAAAGTAGAAACTGTACTGATAAAAACAACCTACTGCAATTGCAAGAATTAATATAAAGACAAATAAACTTACATATTTAATAAATTCTTCAGAATAATTTTTTTTGAAGGTCAATAAAATGGCAATTACCCAGGTCAAAAAAGAAAATTCATAGATATTAAAAAAAGGTACAATTACACAGAATATAAAAATCGTTTGGTATAAATTGGCTCTGTTTAGTGCTATTTTCATTTTAAATAGACTTTAATACTTTAGCCGGAATTCCGCCAATTATAGAATTGTTAGGATATATTCCGTTTACCACTGCGCCGGCTGCCACTACAGAATTGTCTCCAACCACACAACCGTCTAAAAAGGTAACTTTAGCACCAACCCAAATATTGTTTCCAAGTTTTATCCCTTTTGATGTAACTCCTTGGTTTCTAATAGGTTTTTTTGCGTCACTAAAAATATGGTTTTCTGAGTGAAAACTTATGTAAGAACCCATAATTACATCTTTTCCTATTTCAATTCCGCCTGCTGCGCCAAATTCTGAAAACTGTCCAATGGCAGAATTACTGCCAATAGTAATTCCTTTTCCGTATTTAGATAGATGACTTGTGCAACTAATAGAAGAAAATGCCCCTATTTTGACACAATCTCCAAAAATTAATTTTTTATAAGAAAATGCGTCAATAAAACAATTCTTTTCAATAGTAATGCTTTTTCCAAATTGGATATTGCTCGAGTTCCAAATAGTTGTATTTTTTCCTATAAAAACTTTCTTTCCGGTTTTAAACAAACCTCTCAAAAGCATTTTCAACCTTTTAAATAGAATATAAACGATAAGTTTTGAAGGAGTTCTAGAATCTATAATATAATCTTTGCCAGATTTTTGTAATAATTTTTGGAATAAATTCTTTATCATAAAAACTTTTGGGATTTCTTTAATTTGTAAAGATAAAAAATTATAATAAGTAAGTCAGTAGCAATTAAAGAATAAAAAACGCCATAAACGTTAAAGATTGGTAATAGAACTATAATTAATGTAAGATTAAAAAGCACCAAAATAGATGTTAGTTTTACATAAAACAATTTAAAATTTAAAGCTAATATTAATTGCTTTAATGGTATAGAAATAGCCAAAGTCAATGGAATAAATACTGCTATTTGAAGTAAATTGCTTAAGATATATCTATTAGTTGGATTAAAATAAGAAACGATTTCATAAGAAAAGGTATGAACCACTATCATTGAACTACTTATAAATAAAAGATTTGCACCATTAAAAATAAACCAGTTTTTAATACCCTTTTTGTAGTCTAAATTTAGTAGATAACATACTTTAGGAAAGACATAGTTAAAAAATAAAAAGATATAGGTTTTAAAAATAACAATAATTTGTTCTACAATTCTATATTGACCGGCCATAAGATTACTGCCAAAATAGCTTACCAAAACAATTGGTGCATAAAGCTGTAGCGAAACAAAAATTTGAGAAGAAAACATCGAAAAATCATTTTTTATATGACTAACGACTTCTGCCGCTTTAACTTTTAAAAAAGAAAAATTATGCTGTTTAATTATATATAAAAATACAAAACTATTAGAAATTATCATACCTATTCCCCACCACATATTTATATAAACATAATCGGATTCTTGCTTGATTGTAAAAAATATACCTAGCAAATAAATACTTTTGGAAATTATATTTAGTATGGTTATCCATTTTACATTTTCAATTCCCTGCAAAAACCAAGTAGGATTTAGAAATTGACCAACTAGAATTAAAAGTCCTAAAAAAAACATCTTTATCTCTGATTCAAAATAAGAAAAAGATAAAAAAGCCAAACTGGTTATTGTTACTAGTAGTACTAAAATTATAGCTTTAACTACATAGGTAATAGTGAAAATTTTATTTAACTTTTTTGCATCATCTCTGTTTACAGAAACTTCTCTAACTCCAATAATGTCTGAACCAAAATCTACAAAAACAATCAAGAAAAATGCAATCGCCATTCCTACAGCCGTTTTCCCAAAATTTGCCTCACCACAAACCGATACAATGTAAGGCACAACAATTAATGGTGTAACTAAATTAAATAGTTGCCCAAATCCATAAACTCCAAGTTTATGAAATTGTTGGTGTAGAAGTACTTTTTTTACAAAATGCACCATTTAATTTTTTGGTTTTTTTAAATATAATTCGTTTAAAACCAAAAAAAGGGTTTCACCATTGGGATACAAAGATGGTCCGTTTTTTTGATTTGAGTTTTTTGCTTTTAAACCGCCTGATAGTTTATTCAAAGTAGTATTGGAAGTATCTATTCGAAAAAGTTGGTAAATTTCTTCGCCCTTTGCGGAATGATGTTTGTCTTTAAATGCAAAATTTATTTCGTTAACTACAATTTCTTTGGGGTTAGCGCTTCGTCCAAAATCTAATCGCAACTGCTTTGGATGTATTGTGTCAGGAAAAATAATTTTAATTAGTTGGTTTTTGTCTGAACCTATTATTTGTTTAAATAAAGTTTGAGATTCGTTAAATTTTATTGTGCTGTCTGTTGTATAAAATAATTGTATCTTATCGTTTTTATGTATAATTGCATCAATAGTTATTATAAATTTATCTGTTTGGGATTTTTGCTTGCACGAATTAATTGCAAAAAAAAACAAAACTAAAAATACTATTCTGGAAGTCTTTTTCATGCAATAAATATACTAATTAAAGCAAAAAAAGCTATAAAAAGATGTTTTCTTTTTATAGCTTTTTTATATATTAATAAAAAAATTACCCTTTTTGCTCTGTAGTTAATTTTTTAATAGCGTCAATTAATTGCTGTGTTGGATAGTAAAAAGGAGTTTGATAATTGCCCGGAGTAATAATAAATTTAATACTACCAGCAGCTGCATCAATTTCTGATTTGAATTTTTCTTCTTTTATAAAATAAGTAAAGAAATCAGAACCGTTAATTATAAATTCTTTTCCGTAAAAAGCTAATTTAATTTTTTTAAGTTCTATAAATTCTTGATCTTTATTCAAACCAAAATCTAGTCTAATATCTGAAGGGACAATCTCTTCAGATAATTCAAATTTTATAGTTTCGTCAACATTTCCGCCTTTAACACCAGACCAAACGGCTTTTTCTCCTGTGAAACTGATGGAATTATCCTCCGTAAAATATAGTGCGAAATCGTCTTTTTTTGCCACTTTTACGTCCAATTCTACATTAAAATTTTCTTTCACTGCTGGTTCAATAGTTTCAGAATCTGCTTTTTTATCGTCTTTACAAGAAGAAAATAAGACTGCAAATAATGAAAAAGCTAATATAAATTTTGTTTTCATTTTTAGTTTAATTTTGAATACAAATCTATATTAAAATGGTATGTTTTACAAATTTATTTTTTCTTAATTTTAACGTTGTAAATAATAACATTTCTATCAAAACCATCTACAGCCAAATCGTTGTCAAAAATAATCGAAACAGTAATTTCCTTATCTTTATCTATTGTAAATGGGATTATATTTTCTTTTTTATCTGTATTTTCGCTTAAATAAAAATTGGTAATGGATTGTTGATTTATCTTAATTTGAATGTGGGCATTTTCATTATTCAATTTATTCATAGGTAAGCTATTTGCATTTATGATTAAATAATAATTTCCTTTTATGATTTTTAGAGTAGATGAAGTAGTTTTTCCGCTTTCGAAAAGCATAAGATTACCACTGCCATCTAAGCTATTTGGCGTAAAATCTGTGTTAAATAAATTAATTTCTTCTAGATTATTATTAGGTTTGCTAGTTTTTTTTGGCTCATAATATTTTGCCCAAGTGTCAAATTTTTCTATGGAATAAATTGTATTAAAATTTTGACTCAAAAATTCTTGATTTTCTAAAGAAAGATTAAATGGTTTATAATTGCCATCCATATACCAAAAAGATTCTGTTTTGACTGCATTATTTCTAACTGCCGTGATGTAATCGTCAAAGTTCATTTCAACCACTTCTTGTTGACTTTTGTTTTTGTTGATATAATAACTCATTAACCAACCCCAAGAAGAATAAACAGTTGCTGTAGTTTTTTTATTAATAATTTCTTTGGTTACAGAGCTAAATTGAGTTTTATTAATTTTTGTGTAATAGTTATTTACATTAAAAATAAAATATAAAGAATATAACGATATTATTCCAACAAATAAACATTGAAGCCATTTGTTTCTAAAATAGCTAATTGCACTAGCACTTGTTAAAACTATTGCTGGCAAAATACTTATAAAGTATCTTGTTAAAATTAATGACGTTCCTGAATACGATTTTATAATCAATACTGAAGAACAAAATACAATCCAAAACAACAAAAAAAACAAATTAAATGATAATTTATTACTTTGTTTTTGACTTTTAAAACTATAAAAAAATCCGAAAAATCCAAATACTAAAAGTAAAACTAGGCTTATGTAAAAAGTGATTAGCGAATTCCCAGAAAGTGCTACAAAAACTTGTTTAATATTGATAAAACTAGGCGCTGCAACCCAAAATGAATTTATTTCACTTGCTTTCTTAATCGTTAAATAAACAGGACTGAAAACTAGGATTGTTGTAAATCCAAAAGCCAAACATTGTTTTAAAAATAAAATTCTATCTGACTTTGATTTTGTTGTTATTAGTAAAATAAAAAGTGTTGCAATCACAACGGCAATATTTATCACACCTATAGAATGCGAGTTGGCTATTAAACCCGTTGAAATACCTAATATTATTGCATTTTTATAATTTCTGCGGTCTTTAAAAATAAGTAAATGATAAACCGATAAAATCACGAAGAATAAATAAACAGCATAAACTCTAGCTTCTTGAGAATACTCAATATGCGTGAGATTAATTGTTAAAAGAATTGCAGCTATGTAACCTGCATTATTAGAATGAAGTTTTGTTGCTACTTTGTAAATATAAAAAACAGAAAATACTCCAAAAATGGCAGAAATTGATCTTGCTATTGCAATAGATTGACCAAATATTTCAAAATAAAATCGAACAATCAAAAAATAAAAATGAGAAATTCCTTCTCTAAACATTATAAAATAATCAAATTCTTTAAAACTCAAATTGGGATCGGACTCTTTTAAAGTATGTATCTCATCTAGCCAAGCATCTTGAAAACCTAATTGATAAAATCTCAAAAAAGTAGCAACAATTAATATAAAAAGTAAGGTAAAATTTACTGGTATTGTTTTTAAAAAAGCCAAACGATTTTTAAATTGCATTTTAGTTTAAGTTTACTTATTTAATATCTGGTTTTGTAGAAAAGTCATTACATTATGCAACGCTGCATTCCATTCTATGGCGTTCAAAAATAATTCTTTTTAATTAAAAATATAACTACTTTTACCAAAATATATACATTCTAAACTAATGTCTTCCAAAAAAATATCCATAATAGTTCCTATTTATAATTCGAGTGAATTTATGAATTCTTTGATCCAAGCAATTGATCATGAAAAAAAAATACATAATTGGGATTTAGAATTAGTATTGGTTGACGATGGTAGTAAAGATCAAAGTTTTAAACAAATAGAAGAATTATCGCAAAAGTACACGTATATAAAAGGAATAAAATTATCAAGAAATTTTGGTCATCAAATTGCAGTAAAAACTGGTTTAACTTATTGTACAGGAGATTATGTAGCTATTATTGACGACGATTTGCAAGATCCGCCGTCTCTAATCCCGAACTTTTTTTCTTATTTAGATAACGGTTACGAAGTTGCATACGGCGTGAGAAAAAAAAGGAAAGAGTCGTTGCTTAAACGTTTAAGCTATAGCAGTTTTTACAGAATTCTAAAAAAATTAAGTGATACAGATATTCCATTAGACAGTGGCGATTTTTGTGTTATGAAAAAAATAGTTGTTCAAAACATGTTGAAATTAGACGAGCAAAATCCGTTTTTGCGAGGAATTCGGGCTTGGGTAGGTTTTAAACAAATTGGAGTAGAATATGAAAGAGATGCCAGAATTGAAGGAGAATCTGGCTATACCTTAAAGAAACTTTTAAAAATTGCTTTAGACGGTGTTTTTTCATTTTCTTCCATCCCTATTAGAATAATTACTTTGTTAGGAGTTATTGGATTATTTTTTGCCATAAGTTATTCAAGTATTATTTTATATGAATACTTCGCACAGAAAATTAATACAAAAGGATTTTCTACTTTAATAATTTTCATCTCTTTTTTTAGTTCTATAATATTAATTTGTTTAGGAATAATTGGTGAATATATTGTTCGAATTTACGATGAAGTAAGAAGAAGACCTTATACTATTGTTGAAAAATCCATAAATATTTAAAAAATGTTAAATATTGCAATTGTAGGTTCTAACGGATTTATTGGGAAACATCTTGTTAAGGAATTAAAAACAAGAAAAGAGGTTAAAATATACCAATTTAATAGAAGGATAAATAGTAAATCTATAAATTCTGATTCGGAGTTTGAAATAGATTTAATTAATAAAAATAAAATAAATCAACAGTTCAAAAATATAGATATAGTTTACTATTTAGCTTCCAGTACTATTCCTTCTTCTAGTTGGGAAAATCCATTAATAGAACTACAAAATAACCTAATACCATTTATAACATTTAATGAATGTATCGCCAAACTTGCAGTCAAAAAAATTGTTTTTGTGTCAAGTGCAGGAACAGTTTATGGAGCTAGTAAATCTAAGGTGTTAGAAAAATCTAATAAAGAACCTTTTTCTCCTTACGGAATTGTAAAACTCTCAATGGAGCATTTTTTAAATTATTTTAAAACCAAGTATAATCTTCAATACGATATTTTTAGAATCTCTAATGTTTATGGCGAAGATCAAAATACATCTAAAGGTTTAGGTATTATTAATACATTTATTGAGAATATTTTATTAAAACAAGAAATTAATATATTTGGAGACGGTCAAAACCTGCGAAATTATATATATGTTAAAGATGTTGCTAAAATTTTAAGTCTGACTTTGGACAATGATTTTTATAAATCAGAAATTTACAATTTATCAACAACAGATACATTAAGTATAAATCAATTAGCCCAAGTAATCAAAGACCATTTAAAAATAGATTTTAATATAGTTTATACCAAAAATCGTAACAGCGATAATAGTTTCATAGATTTAGATAATTCAAAATTAGTTGAAGAATTTTCAAATTTCAAGTTTACTTCTTTAAGAGATGGTATATTTCAAACATACAATCATTTGAAAAAAACACCTTAACAAATTATTGTTTTTAATTAAATATTGGATCAATTAATTTTAAGATGAGAAAAAATTACGAAAAAATATACCACGATGTAGAAACAAATCATTGGTGGTTCAAATCCAGAAGAAATTATTTGATGGATTTATTAAAAAATGCTTCTAAAGATTCCAAAATTTTAGACATTGGCTGTTCCAGTGGAATTTTTTTAAAAGATTTAGAAAAATTAGGATTCAATCCCAACAATTTATTTGGCATTGATATTAGCAAAAAAGCTATTTCAAATTGTAAAAAAAGTGGTTTGCAAAACACTTTTGTAATGGATGCGCAAGAAATTAATTTAAAAGAAAAATTTGATATCATAATTGCATCCGATTGTTTAGAACATCTACAAGAAGATGAAAAGGCGCTTCAAAATTGGAAAACCTTATTAAAACCAAACGGAACTATGTATGTTTTTGTTCCTGCTTTTACTTCTTTATGGAGCTACCATGATACAATAAACCAACATTTTAGAAGATATACCAAAAATCAATTAAAGAGGAAATTAGAAAAACAGGGTTTAAAAATTCAGAAAGCTAGTTATTGGAACTTTTTGCTTTTTTTACCTGTATATAGTTTTAGAAGGATTTCTGGACTTTTTAAAAATAAAAATTCCGGAGATAGCGATATACAAATGAGTAACGGGTTTATAAATAACTCCTTACTGAATCTGATGAATTTAGAAAATAAATTGCTTAAACATCTTAATTTTCCATTCGGAATTAGTGTATTCTGTATTGTAACTAAAAAGAAGCCTTAGTTAAACTGTCTTCCCAAGTTCCAATTTTTAAACCAAATACTTCTTTAATTTTTGATTTATCCAAAACGCTGTAAGCAGGACGTTTTGCAGGTGTTGGAAAATTACTCATTGGAATTGGATTCAATTCTATAGTTATTCTATTTACTTCAAATATTTTTTGCGCAAAATCGAACCAAGAACATTGACCTTCGTTACTGAAATTATAGATTCCAAAAATAGTTTTTGTTTGGTTTTGGCTGTGATATTCGCAAATAGCAAGTAATGTTTCGGCCAAATCAACAGCATTTGTTGGCGTTCCTATCTGATCGTTTACTACAGATAAAGAATCTCTTTCAGATGCCAATCGCAACATGGTTTTCAAGAAATTATTCCCGAATTGGGAATAAACCCAAGATGTTCTAATTATAAAATGTTTTTCCCAATTGTTTTGAATGGCAATTTCACCTTCCAACTTGGTTTGTCCGTATACGCCGGTAGGATTTGGATTATCCGTTTCTGAATATGGAGAATTTTTACTTCCATCAAACACAAAATCGGTTGAAATATGAAGCAAAACCGTGTTGTTTGCTTTACAAACTTCTGCAAGGTTTTTGGCACCAATTACATTTATAGCATGTGCTTTTTCGCTTTCAGTTTCGGCTTTATCAACCGCCGTGTAAGCTGCAGCATTAATGCAATAATTTGGCTGGTATTTAGAAAAAATAGTTTTGCAATTTTGCTCATTAGAAATATCCAATTCGGATGAAGAACAAAATACAAATTGAATTTCCGAATGATTTTTGGCTATAAATTGAATTGCTTGCCCTAATTGTCCGTTTGCGCCAGTTACTAGTACTACCATACTTTTTTCGCGTTTTGCAAGGTTGGCAGTACTTGGTCTTTATCAGAAATTAATAAATTTTCCAAATCAAAATTCCAATCAATTGCAATAGCAGGATCGTTATAAATTATACCACCTTCAGATTCTTTATTATAAAAATTATCGCATTTGTAAAAAAACGTTGCCGTTTCAGATAGCACTAAAAATCCGTGAGCAAAGCCACGTGGCACATAAAATTGCTTTTGGTTTTCTTCAGATAATACTACTGCTTCGTATTGTCCATATGTTTTAGATTCTGGTCGAATATCTACAGCAACATCCAAAACTTCCCCTTGTAAAACACGAACTAATTTAGCTTGTGAAAAATTACCCGTTTGGTAATGCAACCCTCGCAAAACTCCTTTGATAGAAAACGATTGGTTGTCTTGAACAAAATTAACGTTAGCTCCTACTCCATTTTTAAAAATTTCTTCATTAAAACTTTCCATAAAATATCCGCGTTCGTCGCGAATTATTTTTGGTTCTACTATAAAACAATCTGAAAGTTTAGTTTTAACAAAATTCATATACTCTCAATTAATTGGATTCTTTTGGTTGTGCTACTTGTTTTTTATAAAAACGCTTACCGCTTATCAGTAAACAAAATAAGAGAATAAATAGTAAAGGCAGTATGATTTTATTGTTATTTGCAAAAAATGAAGTGTCGCGTTTGCTTAAATTAGAACTTACTTTTTTAAAGATTTTATCATAGTTCAAAAGCTCTATTCGCAAATATCCTTTTTCAATAATAAACGTTTCTTTTGTTTTTATTATATCGTTTATTTGTGTATTTTGATTTATGTAAACCGAACTAGATTTTGAATCTCCTGCAGTAGCAAAGTTATCTAACAATCCGTTTATTTGCTTGATTATAGAGTCATTTTCCTTAAGTTTTATTTGTGCATTATTAATGTATTCTGCAGCCATTTTTCTTAAATAATCTGAATTTTCTAGAAAATCTAGCAAAGGTTTACTTAAAGTTTCTTCGTTTACATTTTCTGCAGTAACTACCGTTATTTTATGATATAAAAAATTCTTGCTAGTAGTTTCATCTTCCATAATTTTTTTTATGTCCGAGTTTTCTGCCATCAATTTAATCATCTCAAAATTAGATTCTTGATTTTTTACAAATCCGTAGATATCATTCACCGGAGCGATTGAAATCTTTAAAAACTTTTTAGGATGAGAAATTCCAACTTGATTCTTTAAAAATAAAGTGTCGTTTTCTTTTATTTTAGACTGAATTAAGCCAATTTTATCATAGAGATAGTCAACAGATTGAAAGTTTGGTTTTACAACTATTTCACTTTCATATATTTTGTTATTTTTATCTTTTAAGTAGCCTAAAACAGCTCCAAGAATAAATAAAACAACAAGAATTATTAAATTTCT
>JBLIJW010000010.1:0-41365 GCA_047636155.1 Flavobacterium sp.
GGTAAATCTTTAACAAATTCATACGCATTTGCAATTTTTAAAGCTGCAACAATTTCGTCATCGGTAGCATTTAACTTTCCTAAGGCAACGTTGGCACGAATGGTATCATTAAATAAAATAGAATCTGGTGTAACTAATCCCATTAAAGATCGAAGTGACTGCAAATTAATATCGGTAATGTTGGTATTATCAATTTCAATAACACCTTCTTGAACGTCATAAAAACGAGTCAATAAATTGGCGATGGTACTTTTTCCTGAACCAGATTGACCAACCAAGGCAACAGTTTTTCCTTTTGGAATTTCTAAAGAAAACTGTTTTAAAACTGCTTCGTCCTCATAACTAAAGGTAACATTTTTTATGCTTATAGTAGATTCAAAATTAGATTTAGTGACAGATTCAATTTTGCTTACTATCGGATTTTCTTGCTCTAAAATTTCAAGAACGCGTTCTGCTGCTGCATTTCCTCTTTTTACTGCATAAGATGCTTTTGATATTGATTTTGCTGGTGTTAAAATATTATACGCCAAACCCATGTAAGCAATAAAAGCGGCGCCATTTAATGTTTTATCTACTAAAACCATATTTCCGCCATACCATAACAATATTGCAATAACCATAATTCCCATAAATTCGCTCATTGGTGATGCCAAATTTTGTCGGTTATGGATGGAATTAGATAAAGTAAAAAAACGTTTGGTAGAATTTTGAAATAATTGATTAAAATAATTTTCTGAATTATAACTTTTAACCACCTTTAATCCGCCTAAGGTTTCCTCAATTGTTGACAAAAATATACCTTGTTCTTCTTGTGCTTTTGTTGATTTCTTTTTTAATTGTTTTCCTATTAAAGAAATTATAAAACCAGAAACCGGAATAAAAATAAACACAAATAAGGTTAACTTAATACTAATTGCTAGCATTGCTCCAATAGTAAAAAGAATTGTTAGTGGTTCTTTTACAATCATTTCTAGAATGGGCAACATCGAGTTTTGTACTTCATTTACATCGCTAGAAATTCTAGAAATTACATCGCCTTTTCTTTTTTCTGAAAAATAGGAGATAGGCAGTTCCAATGTTTTTTTGTACAAGGCATTTCGCATGTCTTTTAAAATACCATTTCGCAAAAAGGTTATGAAAAACAATGCTAAGTAATCAAATAAATTTTTAAGTAAAAATACAGTTATAATAACGGCAACCATTACGCCCAAAGTATACGAAATTCCTAAAGTATCATTGGTTTTGGTAACATAATAGCTAAAGTAATCTTCTAAAAAAGGCTTAAAATTGTCAAAGCCTGTATATTCTGGTTTTATAAGATTGCGCTTGGTCTGATCAAAAATTACATTCATCATTGGTATCAATGCCATGAATGATAATGTACTGAAAAGTGCATATAAAATATTAAAAAATATATTGAAGTAAGCGTACGATTTATAGGCTTTCAAAAAAGTCAACAATTTTTTTATATTCTCCATTATATTAAATTCATTCCTGCAATAATATTTTTAATTCGTTCTTCTAAAATGGCGTCAACTTCTTTAAAGTCTTCTACCTTTTCAAGTTCTGTATTTACACTAAAGTAAAATTTAATTTTTGGTTCTGTTCCGCTTGGTCGCGCACAAATTTTGCTTCCATCTTCTAAATAATAAATTAAAACATTCGATTTTGGCATGTTAATCGGCTCAACTTCTTCTGTAAATAAGTTTTTAGCAGTCGAATTTTCGTAATCTTCAATGCAAACTACGCGTTGACCGTTAATTTCAGAAACAGGATTGTCTCTTAAATTAACCATCATTTGACTAATTTCCTGCAAACCTTCAATTCCTTTTTTGGTTAAAGAAATTAAAGATTCTTTGTAAAAACCGTGGTCTACATACAATTGCAATAAATCTTTATAAATTGTACTTCCTTTTTCTTTTGCTTGCGCAGCAATTTCACAAATTAGTAAAGTTGCGCCAACGGCGTCTTTATCTCTAACTGCATCACCAACCATATATCCAAAGCTTTCTTCGCCACCACCAATAAATTTCTGATCAGGAAAATCTTTAATCATTTTGGCAATCCACTTAAATCCGGTTAAACCGACTTTACATTCAATACCAAAGGCAGTTGCCAAATCGTGCATCATTGGTGTCGAAACAATAGTTGATCCTATAAATTCTTTTCCTGTAAGTTTATTGTTTTCTTGCCATTTTTTAAGTAGAAAGGCAGTCATTACAATCATAGTTTGATTGCCATTAAGTAATTGCATTTCGCCATGGTTGTTGCGAACAGCGATTCCTAATCTATCTGAATCCGGATCGGTTCCGATTACTATATCTGCATTGTGTTTATCGGCCAAAGCCAGAGCTAAAGTTAGTGCTTCTGGTTCTTCTGGGTTTGGAGATTTAACGGTTGGGAAATTTCCGTCTGGAATTGCTTGTTCTTGAACTATTTCTAAATTCAAATACCCCGATTTTCCTAAAACAGATGGAATCGATTTTATTGAAGTTCCGTGAAGTGAAGTGTAAACTATTTTAAGCGCTTCTTTTGCTTCTTTTGTTGTATTAAAATTACAATTTGCAATGGTAGAAAACTCAAATGCATTGTCAATTTCTTCGTCAATGTATTCAATTAAACTTTCGTTAGCCTCAAATTTAATGTCTTTATATTGTAAATTATCAATAGTTTGAATAATAGCTTCATCTTCTGGTGGTACAATTTGTCCGCCATCTTTCCAATATACTTTATAACCGTTATATTCTGGTGGATTGTGTGATGCAGTAAGAACAATTCCTACATTACAATTTAAATGTCGTACGGCAAAAGATAATTCTGGCGTAGTTCGCATATCCGAAAATAAGTATACATGAATTCCGTTAGCAGAAAACACATCGGCAACCACTTTTGCCAAAGTATCACTATTATGGCGGCAATCGTAAGCAATAACAACTTTAAGTTTATCCTTAGGAAAACACTTTTTTAAATAATCAGAAATTCCTTGGGTGTTTTTTCCTAAGGTATATTTATTAATTCGGTTTGGTCCAACGCCCATTATTCCTCGCATTCCACCTGTTCCGAATTCCAGATTTTTATAAAAACTCTCTTCTAAATATTTGGGAGAAGAAGTCATTAATTCTTTTACTTCGTCTTGAGTTTGTTGGTCAAATTCTGGCGCAAGCCATTGGTTTACTTTTTCTAAAATAGTGGGATCAATATGCATGAGATACAATTTTGAATAGTCATTAATTTGATTTTTGAGCAATTTTATAACGTGGTTCGTTACTTTTTGTTCGCAATATTATTTCGCCTAAGAAACCTGCTAAAAATAACTGTGTTCCAATTACCATTGCCGTTAAAGCAATGAAAAATAAAGGATTATTTGCTACTAAAATAGTTTCGTAACCGTTGTATAATTTTACTAATTTAAAGATTATAATGGTTAAAACCGATAAAAAACCGATAAGAAACATAAGAACACCAAAGGCGCCAAATAAATGCATTGGTCGTTTGCCATATTTAGATAAAAACCAAATAGTTATTAAATCTAAAAATCCGTTTATAAATCTGCTTATACCAAATTTAGATTCGCCATATTTTCTTGCTTGGTGAACGACTACTTTTTCGCCAATTTTAGAAAAACCAGCATTTTTTGCCAAAACCGGAATATAACGGTGCATTTCTCCCGAAACTTCTATATTTTTAATTACATCTTTTTTATAAGCTTTCAATCCGCAATTAAAATCATTCAAATAAACACCAGATGTTTTTCTTGCTGCCCAATTAAACAATTTAGAAGGCAAGTTTTTTGTAACTACAGAATCGTATCTTTTTCGTTTCCAACCAGATACTAAATCAAAATTTTGATTGGTAATCATTTCATATAATCCAGGAATTTCATCTGGACTATCTTGTAAATCGGCATCCATGGTAATAATTACATCACCATTTGCAGCAGCAAAACCAGCATGCAAAGCCTGAGATTTTCCATAATTTTTTAAAAACCGGATGCCTTTAACATTCAAATCTTTTTTGGATAGTGTTTTAATAACTTGCCAAGAAGTATCCGTGCTTCCATCGTCTATAAACAAAACTTCATAAGAAAACTGATTTTCTAACATGACTTTTTGAATCCAGGAATGTAACTCGGGTAACGACTCTTGCTCGTTTAGTAGCGGAATAACAATGGATAGATTCATGTAATATTAAAAGCTAGAAGCTGGTTCTTTTTTAACAATTGCACCAATAATTAACGAATAAATTAAGCCAATAAAGGCAAACATCGCTACGGTTGCAGGAATGGCAATTGCAGGATTACTAAATTTCTTAACAACTGATAAAGTAGTATTTACTTGATCAGAAGTCATATTTGGATTTTGTTCAATCATTGCAGAACGCATTTTTCTCAAGATTTCGTCAAAATATTCTGGAAAAACAAGGTTAAATCCGGCGGAGAAAACCGCAACAATTAAGGCAGCAACTACGCATAAAGAAACCCCGATTTTGAGAGATTGCCCAAAACTAACGAAACCATTATTTATTTTAAATTTGTAATTAGCACATGCTAGGTAAATAAATAAAATCGGTAAAATGAAATAATTTAAAACATTGATAGCAATTCCGTATCCTTTATTAGTTTGAGGATCAATTTTTAATACGTAACCAACAACGAATTGCAAAATCATAATTATACCAAATAAATAGGCATATTGCAATCCAGATTTGGCAGGCGAAGTAGTATTTTCCATGTATATTTTGTTTAGTTTACAAATATAACAATTCTTAACACATCAATAAATAAAATTATTATTGTTAGAATTAAAAAAAAAGTAAAATAAATATTTCTAAATTAAAATAAAGTCATACTTTTGCACACTGAAATAAAAACAATAAATTAAAAAGTTATAGCAAGTCGATACCTTTTTTCAAAAAGCATCAAGACAAGTTATTTCAAAAACAAATAAAAGATTTACAAGATGAAACAAGGAATTCACCCAGAAAATTACAGATTAGTTGCTTTCAAAGACATGTCTAATGAAGACGTTTTTTTAACTAAATCAACCGTAGAAACAAGAGAAACTATTACTCACGAAGGTGTTGAGTATCCGGTATATAAAATGGAGATTTCTAGAACTTCACATCCTTTTTACACAGGTAAATCTAAACTTATTGATACTGCAGGTCGTATTGATAAATTTAAAACTAAATATGCTAAACACGGTAAATAAAAATTACAAGTGTTCACAATACAAAAAAGCCATTCCTAATTAGGAATGGTTTTTTTTTGAATGTATCTTTTGTAACTTTGAACAAACAATTTGATAATTAGAATAAAATGAATTACATACTTTTTGACGGAACTTCTCGTAATGCATTGCTGCCATTTACTTTCACAAGACCAGTTGCAGATATTCGAATAGGAATTTTAACCATTAGAGAAAAATGGGAAAAGTTTTTAAATACTACAACAACGACTGTAACAGAAGACTATTTGTCAGAAAAATATCCAATGGTTGAGGTAGCAGAAAATATATTAATAAATGCTTCCTTTTTGCCAAACGATTCTTTAGTTGAAAAGATTTCTTCTCTTCAAAAAAATCAAGCAATTTTTAAAGAAGAACAAGTCATTGCATTTTTTACCGAAGAGAACCAAGAAGAAGTGAATTTTGACGATTATGAAATTATCTATTTCGATAAAGATTGTCTTACAGTAGAAAAAACTTGGGATATTTTTTCAAAAAATGACCAGGCTATTCGAGCAGACTTTACTTTATTAACATCCGACAAAAAATCGCAACCAATACCAAAATCTGTAAATGTAATTTCTCCAGAAAACATTTTTATAGAAGAAGGAGCAAAGCTAGAATTTGTAACATTAAACGCTTCAACTGGTCCAATTTACATAGGAAGAAATGCCGAAATTATGGAAGGTTCTGTAATTCGTGGTCCGTTTGCTTTATGTGAAGAAGCACAGTTAAAATTAGCAACTAAAATTTATGGCGCAACCACTGTTGGTCCACATTGCAGAGTTGGTGGCGAAGTAAACAATTCGGTTCTTTTTGGATATTCTAATAAAGGACACGACGGATTTTTAGGAAATTCTGTACTTGGCGAATGGTGTAATATCGGTGCAGATAGTAATAATTCTAACCTTAAAAACAACTACGAAGAGGTTAAATTATGGAGTTATGAAACAGAGAATTTCGCTAAAACAGGTTTACAATTTTGCGGATTAATCATGGGTGATCATTCTAAATGCGGAATTAATACCATGTTTAATACCGGTACAGTAGTTGGAGTTTCTACAAATATTTTTGGAAGTGGATTTCCGAGAAATTTTGTACCTAGTTTTTCTTGGGGCGGAAGTTCTGGTTTCACACCCTATTTAGCTAAAAAAGCATTTGAAGTTGCAAAAATAGTAATGTCACGTCGCCATGTAGATTTTACCGAAGAAGATCAAAAAATATTAGAACATGTTTTTGAGGAAACAAAAAAATGGCGAAAAGATTAAGCTTTTCGCCATTTTTGAAATATTTATTAACCCTAAATATTTATAATTTCATATTTCCTTCAACTCCATCACTACCATCCGATTTTTTTCCGGTAACAATAGAACCGATAAAATGTAACATCGTTACAAATTTCCCAGCTTTTGTATCCCAATAATATAAGTCAGTTGGTGTAACACGAATGACACTAACATTTGGATCTTCTTTTCCGTCAAACCAAGCATTTGCAAAAACGGACCATTTTTCTTCAATCGTAGATTTGTCATCATAAATAAATGCTTTTCCTGAAACGGATAAATATTCGTAGTCGCCGTTGTTCATAAAATACAACTGTACTTCGTTATTAACATGAATTTCCATGTTTTTATTACTTTCTTTACTGCTTATAAACCATAAATTTCCTTCTTCATCGCATTCTTGTAGACTCATTGGTCTCGAGTTAAACGGAGAATTATTTTTTAAATTGGTTATAAACATGCAAGTTTTAGCTTTTTCAGATAGTTCTTTAAGTTTTGAAATTGCTTCTGTATTAAATAGATTTTCTTTAGACATTTTTTATATTTTTAAAATTATTGTATTATTTTGTTTTACAAATTTCTAATATTTATGTCGATTTTGCATTACAAGATTTTTAGAAATAGTTACGTAATTTATTTTTAAGCTATAATTCCTGATAAATAAATGATTCGGTTTCTTAAAATAGTTTGTAAATTTGCAGATGCCATTTTTTGACAACGATTTCATTAATGGAACTTATTTATGGAAAACAAAAAAAAAGTAGCATTCTATACTTTGGGATGCAAATTGAATTTCTCTGAAACTTCTACTATTGCAAGAAATTTTCAAGACAAAGGTTTTGAACGTGTAGACTTTGAGGAAGTTGCAGATATGTATGTAATAAATACATGTTCTGTTACAGAAAACGCCGACAAACAATTCAAGCAAATTGTAAAAAAAGCAATGAAATTAAATGAAAATGCTTTTGTTGCGGCGGTTGGTTGCTATGCACAATTAAAACCAGAAGAATTAGCAGCTGTTGATGGAGTAGATTTAGTTCTTGGAGCAACAGAAAAATTCAAAATTACCGACTATATTAATGATTTAACTAAAAACGATCTGGGCGAAGTACATTCTTGCGAAATTGAAGATGCCGATTTTTATGTAGGAAGTTATTCTTTTGGAGACAGAACTCGCGCTTTTTTGAAAGTACAAGATGGCTGTGATTATAAATGTACCTATTGTACGATTCCGTTAGCACGCGGAATTTCTAGAAGTGATACTATGGAAGGTGTGTTAAAAAATGCTGCCGAAATTTCTGCCAAAGGAATTAAAGAAATTGTTTTAACCGGAGTAAATATTGGCGATTACGGCAAAGGCGAATTCGGAAACAAAAAACACGAACATACCTTTTTAGATTTAGTAACCCAATTAGATAAAGTAGAAGGTATTGAACGGCTAAGAATTTCATCCATAGAACCAAATTTATTAAAAAATGAAACTATTGAATTGGTTTCTAAATCCAGAGCTTTTGTGCCTCATTTTCATATTCCGCTGCAAAGTGGAAGCAACGATATTTTAAAGAAAATGAAACGTCGTTACTTGCGTGAATTGTATGTGGATAGAATTACTAAAATTCGCGAAGTAATGCCGCACGCTTGTATTGGTGTAGATGTTATTGTTGGATTTCCTGGTGAAACGGACGATCATTTTTTAGAAACCTACCATTTTTTAAACGATTTGGATATTTCTTATTTGCACGTTTTTACCTATTCGGAAAGAGACAATACAGAAGCCGCAGCAATGGACGGAGTAGTAGCTAAAAATGTAAGAGCGAAACGAAGTAAAATGTTACGAGGTTTGTCTGTTAAAAAACGCAGAGCTTTTTACGAAAGTCAAATCGGAACCAATAGAAAGGTATTATTTGAAAGCGAAAACAAAGAAGGGTATATTCACGGATTTACAGAAAATTATGTAAAAGTAAAAACACCATGGAATCCAGAATTAGCTAATACGTTACACGATATTAAACTAACTCATATTGATGAGGATGGAAGTGTGCGATTGGAATTTTTAGGCGTTGAGGTTTAAAATTTAATTTCCGAAAATTAAAATAATCAGTACTTACTGTGAAACCTAATTTTTGTAATCCTAAAAACATCATCACTATATTGCTCAATAAATTCGTATTTGTGTCTTCCGGGTTGCTTAAAATCAATTAAGTAAGTTGCAGAAATTTCAAAATACATGGTCGAACCTTCAAACATAAAACGATCGCCTGTTTTTCTGTAAGCAGATCTAATTAACTCAAATTCAGATAAATTCCATGTAGTAAAATCGGCATCTAAAACTTCTGCCTTAGAATATATTCCGGCTGTAATCTCTGTTTTGCAACCATAATAATTTGAAATATTTTCAAAAAAAAGTATAACTTTTTCTAGGGTAGATTTGGTATCCATTACATAAAGATACTAAAATCCGCAAAGAAAATAAAAACTAGAAGTAATTTAAAGAAGGTACTTAAGAAAAATTAAATTTTAATTCCCGGCGGAAGCAAATCATTGTACGTTTTGTTTTTACGCATAAACGCTGCGATTAAAGGCAAAATTGGCACTACTTTCAACTTTCTTTCATAAGCAATATCCATGATGTTGCAAAGTAGGTCGTTTATAAATTCCTTGTCGTCAAATTCGTCTGGAGTGTTAAGTCGAGTAAGAAAAATTTTCTTTTCTTGGAAGGAGTATTCCACAGTTACTAAATCGTCTTTGTACGAAGTTTCAAATTGTCTTGAAAAAGTATTGTCTTTAATTTCCATTATTTAGTTTAAAAATAACATTTACTTTAAATGGAATTCCATGAAAAGAAGTAATTTTAGACAAATTTCGACAAAAAAATCGAATAAATCCAACTTACTTACGTTAAAATATGAGTAAAATACCACTTTACTTTATGCCAGGTTTGGCAGCAAGTGCATCTATATTCGAGAGAATTGATTTGCCGAAAAACCAATTTGAATGCCATTTTTTAGAATGGACTTTACCACAAAAACAAGAATCCTTACAGCATTATGCAAAACGAATGGCAGAACTTGTTACCAAACCAAACGCAGTCTTAATTGGTGTTTCTTTTGGAGGTATTTTGGTACAAGAAATGGCTGCCTATTGCAATCCGAAAAAAGTAATTATAATCTCTAGCGTCCGTTGTAATTTGCAGCTTCCAAAACGTATGAAGATTGCTAAAAGAACGAAAGCATATAAGCTTATTCCAACTGGAGTTTTATCTAATATTGAAATTCTGGCCAAATTTAGTTTTGGTAGTTACATTAAACAGCGTTTGGTTTTATACGAACAGTATTTAAAAATGCGCGACAAAGACTATTTAGATTGGGCAATTGAACAAGTAATTTGTTGGGATAGAAGCAAAGTAGACGAAAGCGTAATTCACATTCACGGCGATCGAGATGAGGTTTTCCCAGCAAGTAATATTCCAGAATTTATCAATATAAAAGGCGGAACGCATATTATGATTTTAAATCGATTCAAATGGTTTAACGAAAATTTGCCTAAGTTGATTCTCGAAAACTAATAAATTACCAATCTTTTGTTGCAAGAATAGGTTTAAGGAACGATTTTTGCAAAATAAAATACATACCAAAAAAAATAAAATTATGAAAAGCCTATCTAAAATCGGGATTGCAATTGCAACGGTGTTTACTGCTAGTCTTTTTATTTTTGCTATTTCTGGCGAAGAAAAGAGTAAACAATTAAAAGAAGGAACGGCACAATATTTTCCTGTAGAAATTGATTTTGCAGGAGAAAAAGTACCGCTTCAGATGGATGATGTAAAAGAACGTTTTGATCGCGAACTTTTGGTTAATGCAAATTTACATTCGTCAACCATACTTATTTTAAAAAGAGCAAATAGAGCGTTTCCTGTAATTGAACCAATTTTGGCAAAATATGGAGTTCCAGATGATTTTAAATATTTAGCAGTTATTGAAAGTGCTTTGGCAAATGCAACTTCGCCATCTGGTGCTAAAGGTGTTTGGCAATTTATGCCAGCAACGGCAAAAGAAAAAGGTATGGAAGTAACCGAAGCTGTTGACGAACGTTACGATTTGATAAAATCTACAGAAGCTGCATGTAGTTATTTATTAAAGGCAAAAGAAAAATTCGGAAACTGGACTTTGGCAGCAGCATCATACAATGGCGGAATGACTGGTGTGCAGAATAAATTAGATGAACAACGTGTTTCTAGTTATTACGATGTTTTGTTAACAGACGAAACAGCAAGATATGTTTTTAGAATTTTGGCATTAAAAGAAATCATGAAAAACCCCGCAATGTATGGATTTGATTTATCTCAAAAAGAACTTTACCGAGGTTTACAAACAAAAACAGTAATGGTAGATTCTACTATTAATAATTTGGCAGACTTTGCTATTTCGCAAGAAATAAACTATAAAATATTAAAAATACACAACCCATGGTTACGCGATAAAAAATTGGATAATCCAAATAAGAAAGTGTATAAAATTGAAATTCCGGTAGAAGGTTACTAATAGATCATAAAGGCGAAAGGCTTAAAGTTTAAAATAAACCGAAATAAAAAACCACTTTTAAATTAATCAAAAGTGGCTTTTATATTTTGAACACTGAACACTGAACACTGAACACTGTACAATAATCTAAATTTTCTTCATTTGGTCTTTCATCAATTTTATTTGATCTTTCAACATTCCTTGTTTGTCTAATCTTTTAACCTCGGTAATCAAATTAGTAGCTTCTATTTTTCTTCGTCGTGACATTGCAATTCCGGCTAAATTTAATTTGGCAACAGCCAAATCCATGTCCATATTCAACCCTAACTGAATTGCTTTTTTAAAATACTTTTCTGCCTGCATCAAATTAGTCTGACTAACCATTAAGCCATTTAAGTAATTGTAATACCCTAGTTGCTTTTGAACTAAAGCAGTTTCTGGGTTACTAATTTTATTCAACCATTTTTGCGCACCAGGAAAATTTTGTTTACGCAATTGCAAGAAAGCCAGTAAGATAAATTCGTTTTTAAAGTATAAAAACAACGGTATAGCAGATAAAAGTATCAAGAAAATACCGTTTCCAATATTACTTTCTACAAATTGCCACACGGCAGCAGCCAAAATTAAAGCCGTTAAAACTAACTTTATATTTTTATGAAACATAATTATTTATTTAGTTTGCAAAGGTAACAAAGTTTTTGAAAATATTTTTTATAAAACCACTTGCCAGAAAAAAAAAGGTTTGTATATTTGCACTCGGTTTAAAAAGCAGTATATGCATTAAACCCAATAGTAAAAGTATCATCATATTTTAAAGATATCACGTCATGAGCAAAAGAACGTTTCAACCATCAAAAAGAAAAAGAAGAAACAAACACGGATTTATGGACAGAATGGAAACTCCTAACGGAAGAAAAGTTCTTGCACGCCGTAGAGCAAAAGGAAGACATAAATTGACAGTTTCTTGCGAACCAAGACACAAAAAATAATGATTAGTTTCTAATCTATATTTAGCCGTTACTTTTTTTAAGTAGCGGCTTTTTTTTAAACTTGTTCATAATTTTTAATAATTATTAGAAGCTATTTCCTGCTATTTGTTACAATCTTTTTAAATTTAAAGAAAATTAAAAAGGATTTCCACTGCTATCAGGGCTAATTAAATACAATTACAACTACAACATACAACAAACACACTAACTACAATGCCCAAAGACACTTCCATAAAATCGGTTTTAATCATAGGTTCAGGTCCAATAGTAATTGGTCAAGCATGCGAATTTGACTACGCAGGTTCACAATCTGCAAGATCAATACGTGAAGAAGGAATTGAAGTAATCCTTATCAATTCAAATCCGGCAACTATCATGACCGATCCATCTATGGCCGATCATGTTTATTTATTGCCACTTACTACAAAATCTATAATTCAAATATTAAAAGAGCATCCGCAAATAGATTCTGTTTTACCAACAATGGGCGGACAAACCGCTTTAAATCTTTGTTTAGAAGCAGATGAAAAAGGAATTTGGAAAGACTTTAATGTAAAAATGATTGGTGTAGATGTTAATGCAATTAATATCACAGAAAATAGAGAACAATTTAAGCAATTACTTGCAAAATTAGGAGTTGGCGCAGCACCAGCAAAAATTGCAACTTCCTTTTTACAAGGAAAAGAAATTGCACAAGAATTTGGTTTTCCGCTGGTAATTCGACCATCTTTTACACTTGGAGGAACTGGCGCAGCATTCGTTCACAGCAAAGAAGAATTTGACGAAAAATTATCTTACGGATTAGAAATGTCTCCAATTCACGAAGTTCTTATAGATAAAGCACTTTTGGGTTGGAAGGAATACGAATTAGAATTACTTCGAGACAAAAACGATAATGTAGTAATTATTTGTTCGATAGAAAATATGGATCCGATGGGAATTCACACCGGAGATTCTATAACTGTTGCGCCAGCAATGACATTATCTGATAAAACATTTCAGAAAATGCGAGATATGGCAATTTTAATGATGCGTTCTATCGGAAATTTTGCCGGAGGTTGTAATGTGCAATTTGCTGTTTCTCCAGATGAAAAAGAGGATATTGTTGCCATTGAAATCAATCCGCGAGTTTCTCGTTCTTCTGCTTTAGCATCAAAAGCAACGGGTTATCCAATTGCAAAAATCGCTTCTAAATTAGCTTTAGGATATCATTTAGATGAACTTCAAAATCAAATAACAAAATCAACTTCTGCATTATTTGAACCTACTTTAGATTATGTAATTGTAAAAATTCCACGTTGGAATTTCGATAAATTTGAAGGTGCAGACAGAACATTGGGATTACAAATGAAATCTGTTGGAGAAGTAATGGGAATTGGCCGTTCGTTTCAAGAAGCTTTGCATAAAGCAACACAATCTTTAGAAATTAAAAGAAATGGACTTGGTGCCGACGGAAAAGGATATAAAAACTACGAACAAATTATAGAGAAACTAACCTTTGCAAGTTGGGATAGAGTTTTTGTAATTTATGATGCCATTGCCATGGGAATTCCGCTTTCTCGTATTCACGAAATCACAAGAATTGATATGTGGTTTTTAAAACAATACGAAGAGTTATTTCAAATTGAAAGAGAAATCAATAAGTTTAACATAGAAAACTTACCGAAAGAATTGCTTTTAGAAGCAAAACAAAAAGGATATGGCGACAGACAAATAGCTCACATGTTGAGTTGTTTAGAAAGTCAAGTTTACAAACTTCGAGAAGAAAAAAATATCAAACGTGTTTACAAATTGGTAGATACTTGCGCGGCCGAATTTAAAGCGCTTACTCCATATTACTATTCTACATTTGAAGCAGAAGTAGAAACTCCCGACGGAAAAAAATACGTTCAAAACGAAAGTATTGTTTCCGATAAGAAAAAAGTTGTGGTCTTAGGTTCTGGTCCAAACCGAATCGGACAAGGAATTGAATTTGATTATTCTTGCGTTCACGGTGTTTTAGCAGCCAAAGAATGTGGTTATGAAACTATCATGATAAATTGTAATCCAGAAACAGTTTCTACCGATTTTGATACTGCAGATAAATTGTATTTTGAACCCGTTTTTTGGGAACATATTTATGATATTATTCAACATGAAAAACCAGAAGGCGTAATAGTTCAACTTGGCGGACAAACGGCTTTAAAATTGGCAGAAAAATTATCCAAATACGGAATAAAAATTCTTGGAACTTCGTTCGATGCATTAGATTTAGCAGAAGATAGAGGAAGATTTTCTGAATTGTTAACTGATTTAAAAATTCCTTTTCCTCAATTCGGAATCGCAGAAACAGCAGACGAAGCTAGCAAATTGGCAGACGTTTTAGATTTTCCTTTATTAGTTCGACCGTCTTATGTTTTAGGCGGACAAGGAATGAAAATTGTGATCAACAAACAAGAATTAGAAGAACATGTTATTGATTTGTTGAAAAATATTCCTGGAAATAAATTGTTATTAGATCATTATTTAGATGGTGCAATTGAAGCGGAAGCCGATGCAATTTGCGATGGAGAAAACGTTTACATCATCGGAATCATGGAACATATTGAACCTTGCGGAATTCATTCTGGAGATTCAAATGCAACTTTGCCTCCTTTTAATTTAGGTGAATTTGTAATGCAACAAATAAAAGACCATACTAAAAAAATCGCATTGGCATTACGAACAGTTGGTTTAATCAATATTCAATTTGCAATCAAAGACGACACAGTTTATATTATAGAAGCCAATCCTAGAGCTTCACGAACAGTTCCTTTTATTGCAAAAGCATATGGCGAACCTTATGTAAATTATGCAACAAAAGTAATGTTAGGAGAAAATAAAGTAACTGATTTTACGTTTAATCCACAATTAAAAGGATTTGCAATTAAACAACCTGTTTTTTCATTTAGCAAATTTAAAAATGTAAATAAAGCACTCGGTCCAGAAATGAAATCAACTGGCGAAAGTATTTTGTTTATTGATGATTTAAAAGACGATCAGTTTTATGAACTGTATAGCAGACGAAAAATGTATTTGAGCAAATAAATAAAAAAGATGAATAAAATAAAAAAATGTATTGCCATAATAACCGTATTTATTTTGGTTTCGGCATGTAGCAAAGATACTTCTGAGCAACCAATTGTTAACGTTGGCTATGCAGCGCAGTACCAAATTGATATTGCAAAAATTGAAACCTATTTAAAAACACATTCGGTTACTGTAACCAATAATTCTGGTTCTACAGACGATCAAAACGCAACTTTTGCAACCGTTCCTAATTTAGATCCAAGTTCTATTTGGGGTTCGGATGCAGCAAATCCAAAAGAAAGTTTATTATTTAAGAATGCCACTTTTGCTGGCGTGGAACATAAAATATACTATCTAAAATTTAGACAAGGAGTTGGAGTTAATCCTACAATAAACAATCAAATCAAAACGTATTACAAAGGATTTTTATTAAACGGAAATGTTTTTGATCAATCTGCTGCAACTGGAGCAACCTTTCCTTTGAATCAATTAATTTTGGGTTGGCAAGAAATTTTTCCGGAATTTAAAGAAGGAATTTCAAGTGCTGGAAATCAAAACGAAGATTTTGGTGCAGGAGTAATGTTTGTGCCTTCGGCATTTGCTTACTATAATCAAAGTCCAGGTAACGGTGCAATTCCTGCTTATTCTCCTTTAATATTTAGTTTTAAATTATATGATGTATTATAAGGTATTAAAATATAAATTATAAAAATCCCAAATGAAAGTTTGGGATTTTTTTTTGATAAAAAAAGAAAAGTATAGAATGGCCATTTAATCCAATATATTGAATTTTTTGCAAATTTTAATTTTTCATTTTTTGTTATAAATATATAAATTTAAGAATATTCATACAAAAAATTCAATTAAACTATTAAAATAGGACATATTAAATCGCTTTTTCTATCTTTACTCTTTCCTTAGACAAAAAAAATTACTTTATCTTTTATTATTACTATTCTGTTCAGCCTTTGGTTTTGCCCAAAATCAAATTTGGAAAGAAATTTCCGCTCAACAAATTGGAAAATCTGAAAAGACAAAAAGAACTTCAATTCTTACTTTTTATAATCTATATTTCCTTGGATTTAAATTATTTCAAGCGAGTAATTCTTAATGCTCCAAGTGTTTTAAGCAATTTCAATTCTAATGTAATTATTAGTTTTCCTAATGAAAAAGGAATAATGGTGCAGTTTAAGATTTTTTCTTCACCCATTATGGAAGAAGAATTAGCACTTAAATTTCCGAATATTAAAACTTATTTAGGTAAAGGTATAAATGATCCAACAGCAATGATGCGATTTAGCATTACTGATTTTGGGTTTCATGCCATGACATTATCTGGAAAATTCGGAGTGATTTTTATCGATACTTAAACAACTGACCTTAAAAATTATATTGTGTATGATAAAACAAATTTTACAAAAATTAGAAATTTTGAATGTGGTTTTGATAAATTATATAAAGAGTCCAACAAGAGTTTTCTTCCAGAAAATTTCAATGTATCTAAAGCAGCGATGGTAATTTTAGAGTTTACAGATTAGCAATGGCTTGTACCGCAGAATATACTACTTTTCACGGCGGAACGATTGCTCTCGCCCAAGCAACTATTGCAGTAACTGTAAATCGTATCAATACCATTTTTGAAAGAGACTTTTCTGCACGTTTAAATTTGGTTGCAAACAATAATTTATTAATTTATACCAATACAGCAACAGATCCATATACAAATTGAACTCCAGGAACTATGATTGGATAAAACCAAACCAATATAACATCAGTTATTGGTTCTGCAAATTATGATTTTGCACATATTTTTGGTACCAATTCTGGAGGATTGGCTGGTTTAGGTGTTTTATGTATTTCGACTAAAAAAGCTCGAGGTTAAAAACGCTGGAGCTTGTGGTGGTGGAAATAGAAATAATTCTACAGCAGTTGAACTTGCAAGTGGTAGTTCCATAATGGCGTATGCCGGAATTTGTTCTCCTCAAAATATACAAGCAAATTCGGATTTGCATTTTAGTTATATTAGCATTCAGGAAGCTAATATTAGAACATTTCAGGCTACAACTTGTGCTATAACTACGGCAAATGGAAATTTCGCTCCAATTGTAAATGCTAGATCTGATTAAATAATTCCGATAGGAACACCCTTATATTGCGAGGAGCAGCAACTGATGCAAATAATGATGCTTTAACCTATTGTTGGGAACAAACTAATAATGATATTTCTCTGCAACCACCAGTTGCAGCGGCAACCGTTGGTCCTAATTTTAGATCGTTATCTCCTGATAGATATTTTCCTAAAATACAAGATGTAGTCAATAATAATTTAGCTCCAACTTGGGAAGTAGTTCCAAATGTAGAAAGGAGTATGAATTTTGCGCTTACTGTTAGAAATAATAGAACTCCAAATGGCTGACAAACAGTGCGATATCATGTGGTTATAACAATAGCATCCGTTGGGCCATTTATAGTAAACTCAGTAAACACTGCATTATCTTAGACAGCTGGAAGCAATCAAAATGTAACTTGGACAATTGCCGGAACAAATGCTAATGGAATCACTGCTTTTTATGTGAATATTTTATTGTCTACGAATGGCGATTTTACTTATCCTATTTTACTAGGGAGCAAAGTTCCTAACGATGGTTCAGAAACGATTACTGCGCCGAATTTAATTGGGAATTCTAACCGAATTATGGTTAGAGGTAACAATCATAATTTTTATGATATTTCAAATACCAATTTTACCATTACAACAGGATCTAACACTTTTTTAATTGCTTATGATGGCACAAATACGGGTCAAAACAACATTATTTGTCAAGAAAATTCTGTTTCGTATACTATCAATTATCAAACATTAGGAACGTATTCCGCCAATACAAGTTTCACTATCGTAGGAAATCCGGCAGGTTCAACAACTAGTTTTATTAATACCAATGGACCTATAACACTGCTGGTAAATAATTTATCTGGAATTGGATTAGGAGAATTTGAAATGGTTGTAACGGCAACATCTTCAGGAATTTATAAAACAGTTCCGCTGTATCTTTCTAAAGGAATTTCGCTAGTTGCTTTAGTTTCACCGTTAAATAATGCGATAGCTCAAAATACCATATTAAATTTGTCTTGGAATGCCAATTCTAGTGCAATATCTTATGATTTGGAATTGGAATTGGATGTGAATTTCACTTCAATAATTCAAACATCTACAATTACTTCAACAAATATTACCATTAGTGGTTTGCAAGAAAGTAAAAATTATTTTTGGAGAGTTCGTCCAATTGGATCTAATTGCTAGGGTAACTTTAGTGCTGTTTTTCGATTTACAATTGGTATAAGTACTTGTACTGTGGTAAATTCTACCAATGTTCCTGTAACCATACCTATAACAGCTGGTGTAGTTGTTAGTTCTACTATAACAATTCCTACTGCCAATAATGTAAACATTTCTAATATTAGTGTTTCTTTAAATATAACGCATACTTACATTAGCGATTTAACAGTAGTTTTAATTAGTCCTTCTGGTTCACAATACCAATTATTTTCTAATGCTTATAATACTAGAGATGATGCAATCGCAACATTTGCAAGCAATGGTGCGGTTTTAACTTGTGCTGCAACTACTCCAACAATTACAGGAACTTTTGCACCAATTACGCCGATTAATACATTATTTGGCACTAATTCAGAAGGAACTTGGACTTTACGGGTAACCGATGGTTTTGATCAAGATAGTGGATTTATTAACAGCTGGAGTTTAACTATTTGCTCTATGCCAAATACCGAATTACCTTGCGGAGCAATAACAACCGCATGGAATGGTACAACCTGGTCTAACGGTTTGCCTGTAAGTAATGTTGCCGCCACAATAAACAATAACTTTACATCTGCATCAAATTTAGAAGCTTGTTCTTTAAACATTACAGGAGCTTCAAATGTTGTAGTAGCATCTGGCACAAATTTTATTATAAAAAATTCAGTTTCAGTTGCTAACACTGCTTCTTTAACTATACAAAATAATGCCAATTTGATTCAGATTGATGCTGTCGCTAATACAGGAAATGCTATAGTTTTTAGAGATACAAATCCTTTAAAAAGATTAGATTACGTTTTATGGTCCAATCCTTTAACTAGTTCGCAAACTTTAAAGAATTTCTCACCAGAAACTTTAAATAGTAGATTTTATTTATACAATACCCAAACTAACGCTTATAGTGTAATTGCAGATCCAGAAAGTACGGTCTTTACTCCAGGAAATGGGTATCTTATACGTATGCCAAACAATCATCCTACAACAGCAACTATTTGGTCTGGTACGTTCACCAACGGAAATCTTAATAACGGAAATTACATCGTTAATTTGGGATATTTTGGTGTAGGTCAAAATTTTAATTTAGTCGGAAATCCATATCCTTCGACCATCAATGCAGAAACTTTTTTAATTAATAATAACTCAGATATTAATGGAGTGATTTATTTATTTAGAGAAGAAAATAATGCGGCAGGAAGCGGATATGCTACTTATACTTTAGGTGGATCAACTACTACAACAGCAACAAGTTCGCTACCAAATGGAATCATATAAATTGGCCAAGGATTTATTGTAGGAACAAAGAATGTTACTAATCCAAAAATAACATTCACTAATACTTTAAGATTGGCAAATAATAGCAACCAATTTTTTAGAACTAAAGCAAACAACGTAACTTTCCATCAAGAATTGTTAGAAAAACATAGAATATGGTTAAACCTTACGAACGATTTAGGATTTTTTAGTCAAATGATGGTTGGATATATTGCGAATGCTACTTTAGAATTCGATGATTTAATTGATGGAAAGGCAATAAATGATAGTCCGAAATTTTTGAGTTCTTTGATTAATAATCAGGAATATACAATTCAAGGTCGTCCTCTTCCATTTAACAACCAAGATATAATTTTTTTGAAATTTAAAACCCAAACTGCCGGAAATTATAGAGTTTCTATTGGAGATTTAGATGGTTTGTTTCAAGGCAACCAACAAATTTATCTTAAAGATAATTTACTAAATGTTGTTCATAATTTAAAGAATTCTGCCTATAATATTTCTATTGAAATTGGCGAATTTAGCTCGAGATTTGAACTAATTTACCAAGATTCATTATTGCAAACAAGTCAATTTGATTCTGCTAACCAAGTTGTTATTTTTACAGTAAACGATTTAATTAAAATAAAATCAAACAATCAATTGATTAACGAAATTAATGTTTTTGATATTTTGGGAAGAAAATTAAATTACAATTCTTCTATAGATAAAAATGAATTTATTTTGTCTAGTTTGCATAAAAGGTAACAAACCTTAATCGTAAAAATTTTGTTGTTTGATGGAGTTTTAAAAACGAGAAAAATTGTTTTTTAGTTTTAGTTAAAACAAGATTTATCAGAAAAATAAAATCCACATTTAACGAATTGTACAAAGAATCCTAAACTTTAGTTTGGGATTCTTTTTAAGTAAAATAAATTATTTTTAGACAGAAGTAAAATAAATATCAAAAGTCGCGCCTTTATTTAAATCACCATTTGCTGTAATAAATCCGTTATGATTTTCTACCTTTTTTTAACGATTGCTGGGCCAATGCCAGTTCCTAAATATTTATCTCTTCTTTGTAAGCGCTGAAAAACTTCAAAAATTCGTTCGCCATATTGTTGGTCAAAATCTATTCCGTTGTCAGTAACTTTTATGTTACAATAGTGTATTTCTGGTTTTAATTTATCGTGTTTAAAATCTTTTCCTGATGTAATTTTACATGAAATAGTAACATGTGGTTGGTTTGCTTCGGATGAAAACTTAATCGAATTACTAACTAAATTATAAACCAATTGTCTGAACTGAAATATTATAATATTAACTTCAATAACTTCGATTTTTACTTTTTTATTTGCAATTTCTTCAGATAAATATTCCTTAACATCCTCTATAATCGATTTCAAATCGACTAATTCTAATTCTTTTAAAAAGTTTTTTTGCGCCTGGATATTTGTGCTAGTTCCTACCCACATTATTATTTTTCCTTCTTCATCTAATTGAGGAATTACTCTGCTTAATTGCCATTTAAAACATCCGTCGTATTTTCTATATCGGTGTTAAACAAAATATTCTGTTCCTGTAGAAATAGAATATAATCATTTTTTTATATTTTCTTCTCTGTCGTCTGGATAAAAAATATCTAACCAGCCAACTATTTTAATTTCTTCTTCGGTTTTATCAATTAGTAATAAATAGGCATCGTGTGCCATTGCCACCATATAATTTTCTCCGCAGAATATTGTAACTCCAATTGGTGCTTGTTTTAATGTATTTCGAAAACGTCTGTCTACTTCTTCTGCTTTTTTCTTTGCCAAGTTCAAATCAGTAACGTTGGTAGAAGTATTCATTATTCCATAAACACTGCAATCACTATTAAATATTGCGGTGTAGTTATAGTTGTAATAAAAAGTTTTTAGTTTACCTTGAATGGCAACTTCAATTTCTTTGTTTTTACCATTATATGCCATTCCGGATGCAAAAACACCATCTAATTGCTCATTAATTTGTTGGTCTTTCATTTCTGGCATGACGTCTTTAAAACATTTGCCAATTAAATCATTTCCTTTTCTCCATACTTTTTTCAAGGCATCGTTAGCATATTCTTTCTGCATTTCTCTTCCTTTACACAATGCAATAGGAAACGGAGCATTTTGTACAATACTTCTTATTTTTTGATCGCTTTCTTCTAATTTCTGTCTTTTTTTTACTTGAGGAGTGACATCTGAAGCAATTACTACCATACTTGTTATGGTGGCGTTTTCTTCCCGAAAAGCTTCATAAGCAAAATATACATAAACGGTTTCTAACGTGCCATTTCGATATAATTTGAATGGACTTTCAAATGCAGCATATCTTTCCCGGTAGTAAAAACTTGTTTTAAAATTTCTTCTAAACCTTGATTTCTCACATTTTTTAAACTTTCAAAAGTGGTTTTTTTAACAAATTTTTCTTCTGATTCTACTAAAAGATCTAGCATAAATTCATTGGCATTATCCATAACATAGTTATCTCCTCGAAGAAAATACATTGCAATTGGTGGTTACATTTCTTTTGGTTGTTTCTACCATAGTAACCAATAAGCCTCCAATATTAAAGTCTTCTTGTTTAATCGGACTATAAGAAAAATTAAAATAACAATCTTCTAAATAGCCGTTTCGATTTAATTGTAAAAAAAAATCACTTAAATGAGTGATTTTTCCTTGCATGCCAACGTTTAATATCGGACCTATAATATGCCAAACTTCTTGAAAAGTATCTTTGGAATTTTGTCCTAATGCTAACGGATGTTTTGTTGGACCTAAAGGTGTTTTACTCCAATCTTTTTCTCGAATAAGTTGGTCTATTTATTCTCCGTATTGAAAATAATATTGACTGTTGGTCTCTAGAACGCTCATAAAAGTTTTTAAGATTGAAGTACAAAATTATCTTTGGATGGCTTGATGAAATTATTAGAATCTATGGTGGTAATAACCTGATGGATTACTTTTTTTAAAACCGAGAAATCTCCTGGTTTTCTAATATAATAATGCGCTCCGTTATTGTATAAAGTATCTACTAGATCTATATCCATGGATGTAGAAAATATTATAATTGGAAGGTTTTTTAATTCTGAAACTGTTTTTATTTCTTCTAAACATTCAAGACCACTTTTTCTAGGCATGTTTAAATCTAAGAAAAGTGCATTTGGTAAGTTATTGTAGTTTAGATGCAACCAGTTCATTAGTTCTTCTCCATCATAAACTGTTTTTAGACTAGATGCAACAGGTAATTCCTCTAATGCTTCTTTAAAAAAAATGCAATCGTCGGTATCATCATCAGCAAGTAATAAATGGTGCATGGAGGAATTCATATTGTTTTCATTTTGTTAGGTAAGATTTATTGAAAATCTTTAAGAAAACGAAGTTATAAAAATTTTATGAATTCTTCAAAGTATGTGGTTGTTATTTACTAATTCTAAAAGGTGATGAAAAAAGGGAAAATTACTTATGCAATTTCCTTTAAATTTTCGGGAAAAGGTCTGTAAGCATAATAATGCAGAACTTCTTCAATTGCCATTTTTAGGGCCAAATTAACAGGAACCATAATTTTACCTAAGATAAAATCAATGTTAGACAATTGCATATAATAATTTGAAAAAACGGGAATATTTAATCCGTTGGAAATATCTTCTGTGGTTTTTAGAAAATGTTCGTTTTGACCTTCTTTTATAATACGACAAGTTGCAATTCGTAATTTTCCGTATTGGTCTTTACTTGCGGCATAACCAAAAAGTCTGCAGATTAATCCGCGGTATTTATAATTTGTGCAACGACCTTGATTACTATCGATTATATTTAGTGGTTTGTAGATATGACAAAGAGTAGAACTTTTTTGTTTCAATTCTTCAAGAGTATTTTCAGCTTCTCCGTTAAGATATAAATGAAATGCCCAAGGTAAAAATTCTAGCGGAGAAGCTTCTATACTTGGTGTTGTACAGCATTTTCCACATCCGGCAACGCAGCTCATTTTTGTAGCATTTTGAAAAGTAGTCATTTCTTTTTCTAATTGATCAAACAAATGTTCAACTAATAAAACTTTTGCAGCTATTGCCATTTTTTTTGTAAGGTAGACTATTCGTAACCACTTTTATTAAAAAGGAGTTTAATTTAAGATTTTAAATAAAAGAAAAAAAGCTCTAAGATATCTTAGAGCTTTTGATTTGGTTATTTTTAGTAAAAATTTATTTTCTATTGATTACTTTTTCCGCAGCTGCAACAATAGCTTCTTTATTTAATTTGTATTTTTCCATCAATTGTTCTGGCGTTCCGCTTTCTCCAAAAGAATCGTTTACCGCAACAAATTCTTGTGGTGTTGGGAAATTTAAAGTTAAAGTTCTTGCAACGCTTTCTCCCAATCCGCCAAGAAAATTATGCTCTTCTGCAGTAACAACACATTTGGTTTTTGCAACCGATTTTAGTATGGCTTCTTCATCTAACGGTTTAATGGTATGAATGTTTATTACTTCGGCAGAAATTCCTTTTTCTTCTAAAATTTCTGCTGCTAAAAGTGCTTCCCAAACTAAATGTCCGGTTGCAATTATTGTAACGTCTGTTCCTTCATTTAATAAAATTGCTTTTCCTATTACGAATGGTTCGTCTGCTGGCATAAAATTAGGCACAACTGGTCGGCCAAATCGCAAATATACCGGACCATGATGGTCTGCAATTGCTAAAGTTGCAGCTTTGGTTTGGTTGTAATCGCAGGTATTAATTACGGTCATTCCTGGTAGCATTTTCATCAAACCAATATCTTCAAGAATTTGATGCGTTGCACCATCTTCACCTAAAGTTAATCCGGCATGTGATGCGCAAATTTTTACGTTTTTATCAGAATAAGCAACAGATTGACGTATTTGATCATAAACTCTTCCTGTAGAAAAGTTTGCAAAAGTTCCGGTAAACGGAATTTTTCCGCCAATGGTTAATCCAGCTGCAATTCCTATCATGTTTGCTTCTGCAATTCCTATTTGGAAGAAACGTTCTGGATGGTTTTTTTTGAAATCGTCAAATTTTAACGATCCAATTAAATCGGCACAAAGTGCAACTACATTTTCGTTTTTCTGACCTAACTCAGTCATTCCGGCGCCAAAGCCAGAACGTGTATCTTTACTTCCTTGGTTTTCGTATTTTTTCATTTGGTTGTGTTTTGTATAAAATTCATTTTTGGAAATTCTTCATCAATTTCAAAAATAAAATTATAGTTTATGTTTTTTGTTTCTAAAAACTCTGTTTCGTTTGCTAGTTCTCCGTTTTTTAGGTGAAGAATTCGCTTAAGATTATCATCTGAGTCAAATTTAATTTTATATTTTTCTGCAATATATTCTTTTACAGAATTTTTAATAAGTGCGCTATTATTTATGTCCTTTTCAAAAAAATAATAATGTTCACTGATTATTTTGTTTCGTTTATTATTCTTGAATCTGGTAAGATGGAATATAGATTTGTTCGTAATAGTATTTTTTTCATACTCAAAATCTTGGACCATTTTTTTATATTTTTTAGATGGACCAAATATCACAATTGTATATAATTTGGAATTGGTTAATTTAGTTAAATCAACCGTATCGTTATTTATAAATCCGAGATTTACATCAAACTTTACAATAATATCTTTTTTCTTATCAATTAATACGGCTTCATTTTTTGTATTAGTAATACTAATTGAAAGATTATAAGTAGAATCCTGTTTATTTGAAAAGTATACTATTTCTCCTTTTGTTCCAGTTTCGTATTGATTTATTTTTCTTTTGGAATAGTAATCAAAAAAATAACTCATCTGTTTTTTTTGAGCAAAACAAGATAAATTAAAAATTAAAAAATAGAAAAAAAGTCTTAATTTCATTATTAATAATCGCCTAATGTTTCTGCATTTTGAGCCAATCCAATTTCTAATTGTGCATCATTTGGTGCTTTTCCGTGCCAAGCATGGGTATGCATCATAAAATCTACACCGTTACCCATCATAGTGTGTAATAAAATACAAACAGGTTTTCCTTTTTTTGTTTTAGATTTTGCATCTGCTAATCCTTTAGAAATTGCTTCGATATCGTTTCCATTTTCAATTTCTAAAACATCCCAATCAAAAGCTTCAAATTTAGCTTTTATGCTTCCCATGTTAAGAACATCTTTTGTTGCGCCGTCAATTTGCTGACCGTTTAAATCGATAGTAACAATTAAATTATCTACCTTTTTTGCAGATGCATACATAATTGCTTCCCAGTTTTGACCTTCTTGCAATTCGCCATCACCAAGTAATGCATAAACTAAATGATTACAATTGTTTAATTTTTTTGCTTGCGCTGCACCAATGGCAACAGACATTCCTTGTCCCAAAGAACCAGATGCAATGCGAATTCCTGGTAAGCCTTCATGAGTAGTTGGATGGCCTTGTAATCTGGAATTTAATTTTCTGAAAGTTGCTAGTTCACTTACCGGAAAATAACCGCTACGTGCTAAAACGCTGTAAAAAACAGGAGAAATATGGCCGTTGGACAAAAAGAATAAATCTTCTCCGATACCGTTCATATCAAATCCTTCTTTACGATCCATCACGGATTGGTAAAGTGTTACCAAAAATTCTGTACAACCAAGCGAACCGCCAGGATGTCCAGAATTTACCGCATGAACCATTCTTAGAATGTCGCGACGAACTTGGGTAGAAAAATCTTGTAGTTGTTGTGTGTTTGGTTTCATTTGTTGTTTTAAAATTTAACTGCACAAATATATGGATTCCAATTTTAAACTTTAGGATAGCCTAAAACCACTTTTAAAAAGTTATCTACAAAAAAAATCCTACCGAAGTAGGATTTTTTTGAGTGATAATTAAATTTTGTCTGTTTCTGTAACAGCATGAATTAGTTTTTTGTTGATGAATTCATCAATTCCTAAAGCAGAAAGTTCCCTTCCGTATCCAGAACGTTTTGTTCCACCAAAGGGTAATTTTTCGTTTGATCTAGTTGGTTGGTTTATGAATACCATTCCAGAATCAATTTGTCTTGCAATTTTTTTAGCGCGATCTAAATCTTTAGAAAAAATAGAACTTCCTAAACCAAAACGTGTGACGTTTGCCAAGGTTATTGCTTCTTCCTCTGATTTTACTCTGTAAAAACTTGCAACTGGACCGAACAATTCTTCTTGGTAAGCAAGCATATCTGGTTTTAAGTCGGTCAAAATAGTTGGTTGCATAAATACACCTTGCATGTCTGCTTGTTTTCCTCCTGTTACGACTGTAGCACCTTGTTTAATAGTAGTATTTACTTGTTCTAACAAAGTATTTAATGCGTCTTGACTTGATAATGGACCAAGTTGCGTTTCCTTATTCATTGGATCACCTAATTTTAAAGCTTCCATTTTTTTTGTGAATTTTTCTAAGAATTCGTCGGCAACTTCTTCCATTACAATAAAACGTTTAGATGCTACACAACTTTGTCCGTTGTTAACAATTCTTCCTTTTATTGCTAAGTCTGTTGCACGATCAATATCGGCATCTTCTAAAACTATAAACGGATCGTTACCACCTAATTCTAAAACTGTTTTTTTAATATTTTTCCCTGCAATTTCTGCTAAGGATGATCCTGCATTTTCTCTACCCGTTAGACAAGCACCTTCAATTTTTGGATTTTCTATAACTTTTTGAATCTTTTCAGAAGACAAAAATAAATTAGTGTATAAACCTTTTGGTGCATCTATGTCTTTAAAAATATCCTCAAAAGCTTTAGCACATTGCGGTACGTTAGAAGAATGTTTTACAACAATTGTATTTCCTATCATTAAATTTGGAGCTACAACTCTTGCAACTTGATAAAAAGGAAAATTCCAAGGTTCAACTGCTAATAATACGCCAATTGGTGCTTTAGTTAAAATAGCTTCACCTACATCTGTAGTTATTTTTTTATCTGCTAGAAATTTTTCCCCATTTTCTGCATAATATTCAAATATATCTGCACAATATTCTACTTCGTATTCTGCCTGTCCTATTAATTTTCCCATTTCTTTGGTAATTAATTCAGACAATTCTTTCTTTTTTAATCTAAATGTTGAGGCAATTTTATTTAATAAAGTAGCTCGTTCTTCGTAATTTGTTTTTTTCCATTCATTATAAGCATCATGGGCTACATCAATTGCTTGTGCCGCTTGCGCATCTGTGATTTCTTCAAATGTTTTTAATGTTTCTAATGTATATGGATTAACTGATTTAATTGACATAATTATTGTTTTTAAATTTATTTTGTATCGCCTTGACTATAAAAATTATTTTCTTCGTCTTCGCTACCTACTTGTTCTTGTGCATCGTCTAACTCAGAACCTGGAACATCTAAATCGCTGCCAATTCCTTTTGTTGGTAAAGTATTTTCATCCCATATTTCAGGACGGTTTTCTAATTCCTTTTTATTAGAAATAGATTCAATATCTACGGCTTTTTCTTGTTCTGCTCTTACAAAAATATCTTCTGTTGCTGGGTATTCTAATTTATCTAAATTCTTTTCGATGGTACTTTTTGAAGATTCTTTTTTGTTTTCTACATTTTTATTTTTCATGGTTTCTGTTTTTTATTTTTTAGAAAATTTGCTCACAATCCAGACAATGACAACAAGTACCGAAATAACGGCAAAAATTCCAATTCCAAATCCGGCTTTAAAAATTCCTTTTGCCTAATCGCAACTTGTGAATAAAAAGGAAATTAGTATTAAAATAGAGGTATAGCTTACTATTTTTTTCATAATTTTTTATTTTAGTTTGTTGTTCCTCAAAGTTCTTTTAATTACGAGCATTTTGCATTACATTATTAAGTATAAAATTTCTATTATTTAAATGGTTATTAAATTTACGGTGTTAAATAAAATAGTAAAATCGACAGTAAGCAAAGGAAATCTGCTATATTTGCCATCCCAAAAGTTGGGGAGAAATTTGCCATTATGAAGTTTGAATTATTAGGAAAAGACAGCCAATCGAAAGCACGTGCAGGAACAATAACAACAGATCATGGAGTTATTGAAACTCCAATATTTATGCCCGTTGGTACCGTTGGTACCGTTAAAAGTGTACACCAACGAGAGTTGAAAAATGATATTAATCCGGATATAATTTTAGGAAATACCTACCATTTATACCTTCGTCCCAAAATAGAAATTCTAGAAAAAGCTGGTGGATTACATAAATTCATGAATTGGGATCGTAATATTTTGACAGATTCTGGAGGATACCAAGTATATTCTTTATCTGCAAATAGAAAAATTAAAGAAGAAGGTGTAAAGTTTAAATCGCATATTGACGGTTCGTATCATTTTTTTACTCCAGAAAATGTGATGGAAATTCAACGTTCTATTGGTGCTGATATTATTATGGCTTTTGATGAATGTACACCTTATCCCTGTGATTATCGTTACGCACAAAAATCAATGAAAATGACACATCGTTGGTTAAATAGATGTATAAATCATTTAGAAAAATTACCATTTAAATATGGCTACGAACAGACATTTTTCCCGATTGTACAAGGTAGTACTTACAAAGATTTAAGACAACAATCTGCAGAGTTTATTGCTAACTCAAACCAACAAGGAAATGCCATTGGCGGATTATCAGTTGGCGAACCGGCTGAAGAAATGTATGCAATGACAGAGGTTGTTACTGCCATTTTACCAGAAGATAAACCAAGATATTTAATGGGTGTTGGCACACCAATAAATATTTTAGAAAATATTGCTTTAGGTATTGATATGTTTGATTGTGTAATGCCAACAAGAAACGCCAGAAACGGAATGTTATTTACAGCAAACGGAACGATTAACATTAAAAATAAAAAATGGGAAGCCGATTTTTCTCCTATTGATGAAATGGCGTTAACCTATGTAGATACAGACTATACCAAAGCGTATTTGCGTCACTTATTTACAGTAAATGAATATTTAGGGAAACAAATTGCAACCATTCATAACTTAGGATTTTATATGTGGTTGGTTCGCGAAGCTAGAAAGCACATTCTTGCAGGAGATTTTAGAACATGGAAAGACCAAATGGTTAAAAATATGAGCCAGCGCTTATAGTCTTAATTTGAAAATAAAAGATTGATGGGATTTTTAAGTATTATTGACAAATATATTTTAAAACGCTATTTAGCAACATTTTCTGTAATGTTGCTTATGTTTATTCCGATTGGAATAGTGATTGACGTTTCTGAAAAAGTCAATAAAATGATAGAAAACAAAGTGCCGCTTTCTGCCATTGCTTCCTATTATGTTGATTTTACCATTTACTTTGCCAACATACTTTTTCCTATTTTCTTATTCTTATCGATAATTTGGTTTACATCCAAACTCGCAAATAATACAGAGATTATTGCTATTTTAAGTTCGGGTATTTCCTTTAGTCGATTTTTAAGGCCTTATTTATATGGAGCAATTTTAGTCTCTTTATTTGCCTTGCTAATGGGTTTTTATTTAGTTCCAAAGGCAAGCGAAGGTTTTAAGAATTTTAGATATATGTATCTTATAGGGAACGGACAAAATGAAATGCGAGAAAATTCAAATGTTTTTCGTCAAGTAAGTAAAGACGAATATTTATTTGTTAGCTCATTTAATAACGTTTCTAAAATGGCTTTTGATTTTTCTATGGAAAAATTTGAAAACAATAAATTAAAATATAAAATAACCGCGAGTAGAATTAAATACAATCCAAGAGATAGTACCTATTCTTTGTATAATTTTAAAAAGAGAAAAATTGGTGCTTTAGATGATATTATTACTTCAGAAAGTAAAAAGGATACTGTATTTAATTTTGATATTGAAGATTTAACACCATTAGTATACATTGCAGAAACTTTACCTTTTAATCAGTTAAATAAATTTATCGATAAAGAAAGAGAACGCGGATCTTCTAATATAAATACTTATTTAGTAGTTTTATATAAAAAATATAGCATTCCGGCATCTGCATTTATTCTTACTATTATTGCAGTTTCTGTCTCTTCTATGAAACGTCGTGGCGGAATGGGTATGAATTTGGCAATCGGAATTCTGCTAGCATTTGCCTTTGTTTTTTTGGAAAAAATATTTGGTGTTTTAGCAGAAAAATCTAGTATTCCTCCATTATTAGCCGTTTGGATTCCAAATATCGCATTCGGAATTTTAGCAATTTATCTTTTACGAAATGCCAAGCGATAGTGTAAAAAACTACCTTCATCTCCATTTAATTGTATTTATTTGGGGTTTTACAGCAATACTAGGTGCATTAATTTCTATAGAAGCACTTCCTTTGGTTTGGTTTCGAATGACTTTAGCTGTTCTTTTTATTTTTGTTTACATAGTAATAAAAAAGATACCATTCAAACTCTCCAAAAAAACCACACTACAATTTTTAGTAGCCGGATTTATAATTGCCATGCATTGGTTTACTTTTTTTAAAGCTATTAAAGTTTCTAATGTTTCAGTTACACTAGCATGTTTATCTACAGGTGCTTTTTTCACCTCTTTATTAGAACCCATTTTTTATAAAAAGAAAATTGTTTGGTACGAAGTAATGTTTGGATTAGTAGTAATTATAGGTTTATCTTTAATATTTAGAGTAGCCACCAATTATTTTTTCGGAATTATCTTAGCGCTTACATCTGCTTTTTTGTCTGCCTTATTTTCTGTAATTAATAGTTTATTCGTAAAAAAACATGACGCTACGGTTATTTCATTTTATGAACTTTCTGGCGGTGTATTGTTGTTAACGTTATTTTTGCTTTTTGGCAATACATTTTCTACCGATTTTTTTAAGTTATCCAGTAATGATTGGTTTTATTTAGTTGTGTTGGCTTCTGTTTGTACGGCTTATGCCTTCATTGCATCAACCAAAATTATGAAAGTTTTATCTCCTTACACTGTAATGTTAACTATAAATTTAGAACCAATTTATGGTATAATATTGGCAGTTCTAATATTTAAGGAGAAAGAAAACATGAGTTTCCAGTTTTATATAGGAGCTTTAGTTATACTAACTACAGTTTTGGCAAATGCCCTAATTAAAGCTAATAAGAAAAGGAAAAAGTCAAAGGAGTAATATTTGAATGATTTTTTGCTTTTTATCAAATATTAAAATTTTATATTTGTAGTCCGAATTAATTTAAACGCACATATTGTATGGAATATTTAGATTTTGAGCTTCCTATAAAAGAGTTGGAAGACCAATTAGACAAATGCCAAGTTATTGGTCAAGAGTCTGATGTTGACGTTACTAACACTTGCAAACAAATCGAAAAGAAATTAAAACAAACTAAAGAAAGTATATATAAAAACTTAACTGCTTGGCAACGAGTTCAGTTATCAAGGCATCCGAGTCGTCCTTATACTATGGAGTATGTAAAGGCATTGTGCGGCGATACTTGGTTAGAATTATTTGGCGATCGTAATTTTAAAGACGATAAAGCAATGATTGGCGGTTTAGGTAAAATTGATGGTCAATCCTTTATGATTATCGGTCAGCAAAAAGGTTTTAATACCAAAACCAGACAATACCGTAATTTTGGTATGGCAAATCCAGAAGGATACAGAAAAGCGCTGCGATTGATGAAAATGGCAGAAAAATTTGGCATTCCTGTGCTTAGCTTGATTGACACGCCCGGAGCATATCCTGGTTTGGAAGCAGAAGAACGCGGTCAAGGTGAAGCAATTGCTAGAAATATTTTTGAAATGTGCCGATTAAAAGTTCCAATTATTGTTGTAATAGTTGGTGAAGGTGCTTCTGGTGGTGCATTAGGAATTGGAGTAGGGGATTCTGTTTTAATGATGGAAAATACTTGGTATTCTGTAATTTCTCCAGAATCTTGTTCTTCTATCCTTTGGAAAAGCTGGGAATACAAAGAAATTGCTGCATCCGCTTTAAAACTGACTTCTACAGATATGAAAAAACAAAAACTAGTAGATGAAATAATTCCAGAACCTCTTGGTGGAGCACATTACGATAAGGAAACTACTTTTAAAACAGTACAAGAATACATAATGAAATCTTTTAATAAAATGAAGGATTTATCAACATCTGATTTAGTTTCAAACAGGATGCTTAAATACAGCAAAATGGGCGAATTTAAGGAGTAATTTCTTACAAAAAGGAAATGTCCGCTACGTCCCAAACGTAGCGGATTTTTTTTGGTTCTTAACAAAATTTACTAAGTTATTAACAAACCTTCCTAACAATTCAAACACAAAAATAAACTTAAATTATGTACATTTACTACCATGGAAAATGTTAAAAATATAAACCCAAAACAGCTTGATAAAATTAATATTATCAGTTTAGAGAAAGGTAAATTACCGCCACAAGCCCTAGAATTAGAGGAAGCGGTTCTTGGCGCAATGATGATTGATAAAAAAGGAGTAGATGAGGTAATTGATATTTTACAATCTGAAGTTTTTTACAAAGATTCACACAAGCATATTTTTGAAGCCATTTTTCAGTTATTCACAGATTCGCAACCTATTGATTTATTAACTGTTTCTTCTCAATTAAAAAAGAATGGAAAATTGGATGTTGCAGGCGGTGATTTTTATTTAATACAATTAACCCAAAAGATAGCATCTTCTGCGCATATTGAATTCCATTCTAGAATTATTTTACAAAAGTTTATTCAGCGAAGCCTGATCCGAATTTCTTCGGAAATAATCGAAGAATCTTATGATGAATCAACAGATGTTTTTGATTTATTGGACAAAGCAGAATCTAAATTATACGAAATAACCCAAGGAAATATTAAACGTAGTTCAGAAACCGCGCAGAGTTTAGTAATTCAGGCCAAAAAACGAATTGAAGAAATTGCAAATAGGGAAGGTTTAAGCGGAATTCCAACAGGATTTGATAAATTAGATAAGCTAACTTCTGGTTGGCAACCATCTGATTTAATAATTATTGCTGCTCGTCCTGGTATGGGTAAAACAGCATTTGTACTTTCTATGGCAAGAAATATGGCTATAGATTATGGTCATGCCGTGGCATTATTTTCATTAGAAATGTCGTCGGTGCAATTAATTACTCGATTAATATCATCAGAAACAGGATTACCATCAGAAATTTTAAGAACTGGTAAATTAGAACAACACCAATGGGAACAATTGTCCGTTAAGGTAAAAGACTTAGAAAAAGCACCGTTGTTTATTGATGATTCTCCTTCTTTGTCTATTTTTGATTTAAGGGCTAAAGCAAGACGTTTAAAATCACAACACGACATAAAAATTATAATTGTTGATTATTTGCAATTAATGACTGCTGGAGGAAACGGAAAGGGTGGAGGAAATAGAGAACAAGAAATTTCAACTATTTCTCGAAATTTAAAAGCTTTGGCTAAAGAACTTGAAGTCCCTGTAATTGCACTTTCGCAACTTTCTCGTGCAGTTGAAACTCGTGGTTCGAGCAAAAGACCTTTGCTTTCAGATCTTAGAGAATCTGGAGCAATTGAGCAAGATGCAGATATAGTATCATTTATTTACAGACCAGAATATTATAAAATTGACGAATGGGATGACGATGATGCATCGCCAACTGCAGGACAAGCCGAATTTATTATTGCCAAACATAGAAACGGTAGTTTGGATGAAGTACGACTGAAATTTATTGGTAATCTTGGTAAGTTTGATAATTTAGAAGACTATAGCACTGGTTTTGAAGACATGCCTTCTAAAATGAATGATTTTGAAACTTCTATTTTAACCAAGAATTTGCCATCGGCAAACGATGCCTTTGGCAGTATTAGTAATTCTAACGACGACGATGACATGCCATTTTAAAAACAGATGGTATATATATATAAACTCCTAATTTGTTTCAGTTGGGAGTTTTTTTATATTGTTTTATGAATGATATAAATTGCTGGTCGGTTATGCAAATCTACTTTTAGCTTTTTCCATTCTGCCACGCGAAAAGTCTTAATATATTCGGTTTCTAAAGTAATATCTGCTGCAATACATAGTAGTGTATTTGGTTGCAAAGTTTGCAGTAAATCTTCAATAAATTTATTGTTTCTATAAGGCGTTTCAATAAATAGCTGGGACTGATCTTTATCAAAAGATAATTTTTCAAAAGCTTTTATTGCTGCTTTTTTCTCCCCTTTTTCAATGGGTAAATAACCGTTAAAGGCAAAACTTTGTCCATTCATTCCAGATGCCATCATTGCTAGTAAAATTGAAGATGGTCCAACCATTGGCACAACTTGATATCCTTTTTCATGTGCAATTTTAACTATCGCTGCACCAGGATCTGCTACTCCAGGGCAACCGGCTTCACTCATTAATCCTACAGAAAATCCTCTAGAAAGCGGCTCTAACATAGCAGCTAGTTCGGTAACTTCGGTTCGTTTATTTAAAGTGCTTAATTTTAAATCAGATTGTACCTTTTCTGCAAAAATATTTTTTATAAATTTTCTAGCAGTTTTGTCATTTTCGACAATATAATATTCTAAATTCTCTACTGCATTCTTTACAGAAATAGGTAATACATCTAAAGGATTGCTTTCGCCTAAAGTGGTCGGAATAAGAAATAATTTTCCAAATTGTTGCATTCCTTTTTGTTTTTAAAGATGTTTTTCTTTCAGTTTTTTTGCTAAAATAGTGCAACTGTCGTCCAACATTTTATATACCATATCAAATCCGTTTTGCATTCCAAAGTAAGGATCGGGTACATCAACATTTTCACTTGGAAATGATTCATTTAAAATTAAATGGACTTTATTTTTTTGAGCATCCGTTACTGTCAAGTTAATAATATCGGAATAGTTTGTTGTATCCATTGCAAAAATATAATCGTAATCATCTAGAAAAGAACTAGTGAAATGGACTCCTTTTTGGGAAGATATATCCAATCCATTTTTTTTTGCAACAGCAATAGATCGTTCATCAGGTTTGTTACCTACATGCCAATTGCCAGTACCTGCGGAAGAAACTTGAAATTGTTCCTTTGGAAGTTTAGAAGCAAGAATGCCTTCTGCTAAAGGCGATCGGCAAATGTTTCCTAAACAAACCATCAGTATTTTTACCGGCATTTTATATAATTTTTAAAGAAAAAAAATTAAAGGGATAATTTTTTATGAATATCTTCTACAAATTTTTTGAATTGCTTATCTGTTGAAACTAAATTATCTACAGTTTTACAAGCGTGTAATACGGTTGCGTGATCGCGATCTCCAATTTGAGAACCAATATTTGCCAAAGAGGCTTTTGTGAATTTTTTTGCAAAAAACATGGCCAGTTGTCTAGCTTGAACAACGTGACGTTTTCTTGTTTTTGATTGTAAAATCTCTAGATCGAGCTGAAAATATTCGGAAACTACTTTCTGAATGTAGTCTATAGAAATTTCACGTTTCACATTTTTCACAAATTTTTCAACAATACTTTTTGTTAATTCCAGAGTAACTTCTTTCTTGTTAAAAGAGGATTGCGCTATCAGAGAAATAATTGCACCTTCTAATTCTCGAACATTAGATTTTATATTTTGGGCAACATATTCTATAATTTCTGATGGCATTTCAACTCCATCTCGATATAAAATATTATTTAATATAGACACTCTAGTAACATAATCTGGCTGGTGTAACTCTGCGGATAAACCCCATTTAAATCTTGATAATAAGCGTTGCTCAATATCTTGCATATCAATCGGCGCTTTGTCTGAAGTTAAAATCACTTGCTTACCATTTTGATGTAGGTAATTAAAAATATGAAAGAATACATCTTGCGTACCAGTTTTACCAGATAAGAATTGTACATCGTCAATGATTAAGACATCAATTAATTGGTAAAAATGAATGAAATCATTTCTATTATTTTTACGAACGGCATCAATATATTGCTGTGTAAATACTTCGGCGGAAATATATAAAACTGTTTTTTCCGGATATTTGTCTTTAATTTCAACGCCAATAGCATGCGCTAAATGTGTTTTTCCTAATCCAACACCACCAAATATTAATAATGGATTAAAGGATGTTCCGCCTGGTTTATTAGCAACCGCCATTCCAGCTGAACGGCCTAATCTATTAGAATCTCCTTCTAGGAAGTTATCAAAACTATAATTAGGATTTAGTTGTGATTCTATTTTTAAATTTCTAATTCCAGGAATAACAAACGGATTTCTTAATTCTGGATTTAAATTTTTAAAAGGTGCATCAATTTCCTGAGATTTTATTGGGCTTCTGTGCGCACTCGGTAATTGTTCTGTAAACGGTTGTTTATTTCCATAAGTGTTCTCCATTTTAATTTTATAGAGTAACTTTGCATTTTTACCAAGTTCTTTAGTTAAGGCCACTTTTAAAAGTTTCACATAATGTTCTTCTAGCCATTCATAAAAAAATTTGCTAGGAACTTGTATATATAATGCATTATCGGTTAGCTCAACAGATTTAATAGGTTCAAACCATGTTTTATATGCTTGTTCTTGAATGTTATCTTTTATAAAAGATAAACAATTTTCCCATACCGTTTGTGCAGTTTTATTCATAAGTAGTGAAAGAAAAATCTTTTTTTAAAAGGGTTATTTTTTGGTAAAAGTAGAAATAAATTCTATTTAATTTCAGGATAACAAATATGTGAACAAATTTTAGTAAAAAAAAATATTTTAGTATTTATTTTCTAAAAATTTAGTTGTAAGTAGAACTTAAACAAGTATAAATTTTAATATAAATTAAAGATAATGAAACACCAAATTAAAGTGCGAGTTCGCTACTCAGAAACCGATCAAATGAGAGTGGTTTATCACGGAAGTTATATTCCTTATTTTGAAATTGGACGCGTAGAATGGTTGAGAAATAAAGGGATTTCATATAAAAGTCTAGAAGATAGTGGTATTGCTTTACCAATAGTTAATATGAATATTAATTATAAAAAACCGGCAAGGTATGACGACCTTTTAACGGTATCTACAACATTTAAAAGTAACAGCGGCGTTAAGATTCAATTTGAGTGCGAGATTCATAATGAAAAGGAAGAGTTATTAACAACGGCTCAATTTTTATTGGTTTTTATAGACACAAATTCAGGAAAAACGATCCAACCACCGGCGTTTATCTTAGAGCTTTTAAAAGTCTAAAATATAGTTGTGATTGAAAAACATCTAAGGGATTTTTTTTATTGCAATCTTTGGAAAAGCACAAAAAATGTCGAATAATTTTTCGGCATTTTTTTTTCTAATTAAAAAGAAAATTTCACAACTAAGATCTAATTTTTGGTTGGTTATGGTTGCATTTTCTTCTTTTAGAATACGCATAACCTTACTTAAATTTTTATATTCAAATTTTAAATTAAATCCTGTATCTATCGTTTTTTCTATGATTGAAACTTCTTGTAAAGCCATTTGCGCGGCATTTCTATATGCAGAAATCAAACCACCTAAACCTAGCTTTACGCCGCCAAAAAACCGAATTACTACAACAAGTACGTTTGTTACTTTAAAGGACTGTATTTGTCCGTAAATTGGCATTCCTGCAGAATTAGTGGGTTCGCCGTCATCATTTACTCTGTATGTTTTACTTTCTGATCCTAGTTGGTAGGCATAACAAAAATGACCTGCGCCAGAATACTGCTTTTTTAGATAATCTAAATTTTGTTTTATTTCTTCTTCTGATTCCACCGGGAAAGCAATTCCATAAAACTTACTATTTTTTTCTTTAAATAAAACGGTGGGTGAAATTTGCGCTAAAGTTCGGTAAGTGTCGTCCAAAGTTACTTTATAAAGGGAGATTTTTGTTCTCTAACAAATCTACAACATCTTCTTGGCCTACTTGTAAATTCCAAACAGAAATTCCTAAACTTGCAGCAGAATCTGTATTTTCTTTTTTATCGTCTACAAAAAGTACTCGCTTTGCTGCCAAATCGTATTTGTTTAAAATAGCAGTATATATTCGCGGATCTGGTTTTCTCATTTTCATTTCAAAAGAATAAAATACTTTTTCGAAACAATTATAAAAATCAGTGAAGAAAGAAGCGCCAACCATTTCTTCAAAATGGGCAATATGTGTAGGATCGGTATTGGTTAATAAAAACAGCTGGTATTTTTGGGCAAGCATTTGTAAAAATTCCAATCGGTATAGAGGAAAATTACCTAAAACAGAATTCCATGCTTTTTTCAAATCGATTAGATTTAAATTAGGTTTTATTTTTAAAAAAGTATTTAAAAATTCCTCTTCTGATATTTCTCCTTTTTCATACAAATCATTTTGCGATAGGATTGCTTGATTTGAATAGGAAATGCCTAATTCTTCAAATTGAGAAGCACATCTTTGTTTTTCTAAATTTATAAAAATATCTCCAAAATCAAAAATTATGGTTGTTATCATGATTTTTTATATTTATGAGAAAATCGTTTTTTAATACTAATTTTTTAATTTTGCCATTCGGTAATTTTGGTGCTTTTATTCCGCTTCCAAAATTAGTGTTACCGATAAAAACATTGGCTTCATCCCAAAAATTACTACTTATAAAACCATTTAAAGTGCTACTTCCGCCTTCAATAATTATGGACTGAATATTTAATTTATTTAGTTTTAAACAAATAAAATTTAAAAGGTTATTATCAAATATACAATTTTCATAAATTAAATTTTCTTTTGAGACCATATTTATTTTTTCGGTAAAAACAATTGTCTTGAGTGTATTGTCCTTAACATGAAACGAATCGTTAATTTTACCGGTTTTATCTAACACAATTCTAAGCGGATTTTTACCATAAACATCGCGAACATTCAATTTTGGATTATCGGCTAAAACGGTTTTTGTACCAACTAAAATTGCTTGCTCTTGGCTTCTCCATTGGTGAACTAATTGACGTGAATATTGGTTGGTTATCCAAACCGGATTTTTAGAATTTCTAGTTTCGGGATTTGGTGCAATAAAACCATCTAAAGTTTGCGCCCATTTTAAAATAATATAGGGTCGCTGTTTTTCATGAAAAGTAAAAAATCGTTTGTTTACTTCCCTACATTCTTTTTCTAAAACACCAACTTCTACGTCAATTCCAGCATCTAATAATTTTTGAATTCCTTTTCCGGATACTTTTTCATTGCTATCTTTTGCTCCAATTATTACCTTTTTAATTTTAGATGCTATAATTAAATCTGCACAAGGCGGCGTTTTTCCGAAATGACTGCAAGGTTCTAAGCTAACGTATAAGGTAGCTTGTGCAAGTAAATATATGTCTTTAACAGATTCTATAGCATTTACTTCGGCATGTTTTCCGCCATAGGCAGAAGTAAAACCTTCGCCAATAATTACATTATCAAAAACAAGTACAGCACCAACACTAGGATTTGGCATTGCAGCCGAAAGTCCGTTTTTGGCTAAATCAATACAACGTTTTATATATTTTTCTTGCTCATTCACACTACAAAAGTAGTATTTTTGTCCTGCAAATTCTATTCTATACAACAAATAGGATTTAATTTTTAAAGAAATTATTATTTTTTATGATTATAAGATCGATTCAAAAATCAGACAATAGTAAAATTGCCAATGTAATTCGAGAAGTTTTTATTTCGGATGATTTTCCTAAAACAGGAACAGCTTTCGCCGATGTTCAATTGGATTTTTTATTTGAATTTTACCAGCACGAAAAAAGCGAATATTTTGTTTTAGAGGATGATGGCGAATTATTTGGAGGATGTGGAATAGCTCCTCTTGAAAAAGGAAATTCTCTTATTTGTGAATTACAAAAAATGTATTTATTACAAGAAGTTCGAGGAAAGGGTTTTGCCAAGCAGCTTTTAGAAAATTGTGTTGAAAAAGCAATAAATTTTGGTTTCAAACACTGTTATATTGAAACTTTGCCAGAAATGAAATCTGCCCAAAAATTATACAATTCCTTTGGTTTCACTTATCTTGATTCGCCGCTTGGAAATACAGGTCATTCGAGTTGTCCTATTTGGATGATTAAAAATTTATAATCTTTTAAATGCTAATTAAAGAATTAAAAAAACGATTTTTAGAAGACTTATCTGTTTGGAATGATCCAATGGAAACAGAAAGTATGTTTTATATTGTTTTACAAAAGTTGCACCATCTTAAACGAATTGATTTGGCCTTACAACCCGATCTAAAAATTTCTGATTTGGATACTAAACGGTGGGAAAATATTGTAGCCGAATTACAGACGCAAAAACCAATTCAATATATTTTAGGCGAAACAGAATTTTTTGGACTACTTTTTCAGGTAAATGAAAACACTTTAATTCCTAGACAGGAAACCGAAGAATTGGTAGATTTAATTTTAGCACAGATAAAGAACAAAAATCTTAAAAATTTAAAAATTATAGATATAGGAACTGGTTCTGGTTGTATTGCAATTTCTTTAGCAAAAAATAGTTTAGACTCGAATGTTTTTGCTCTTGATGTATCTGAGAAAGCTCTAGAAATCGCAAAAATAAATGCAAAGCAAAATAGGGTAGAAGTACATTTTATTAGAGAAGATATCTTAGGAATTGAAAATTTAAATGACCTTGAAATTACTGCTTTAGAAAACGAAAATGCTTTTGATATTATTGTTTCCAATCCGCCTTATGTTCGGAATTTAGAAAAGCACGAAATTAGACCAAATGTTCTAGAATTTGAACCGCATTTAGCCTTATTTGTAGACGATACAGATGCTTTATTGTTTTACCGAAAGATTGGTCAATTGGCTTTTAGAAACTTAACAGAAAATGGAAGACTATTTTTTGAAATCAACCAATATCTAGGATT
>JBLIJW010000011.1:0-36963 GCA_047636155.1 Flavobacterium sp.
ATCAACAGACTACTGGTTCACTGTAGATTTTACAGAAGCTTCTGGTATCAAACAATTTAAAGCCCATTTCTCATTAAAAAGATAATAATAATGAATTTTAAACACCTTTATTTAGTAGTAATTTTTTTGATTGCAAAACAAGGATTCTCGCAAGAAATTCTTCCTGTATACTCTGATTATTTATCGGATAATTACTTTTTACTGCATCCATCAATGGCTGGAGCAGCAAATTGTGCCAAACTTCGATTAACAGCAAGACAACAATGGTTTGGGCAAGAAGATGCACCAGCACTTCAAACTATAAGTTTTAATGGTAGAGTTACAGAAAAGGACGGACTTGGAGTTATCCTAATAAATGATAAAAACGGGTATCACGCACAAAAAGGAATGCGTGTTGCGTATGCTCACCATTTACAATTTTCTCGTGATGCAATTGATTTAAACCAATTATCATTAGGAATTAGCGGAGGTTTTGCTCAAAGTACTTTAGACGAAACTACATTCAATAACAATAATCCAGATCTTGATCCATTAATTGATGGAACAATTGTACAAAAAGCTACCTATTTTAATATTGATGTTGGTGCTTCTTATAACTTTTTAGACTTTTATGCGCATTTAACATTAAAAAATGCATTAGCAACAGAAAGAAAATTATATTCTGATAGAGAACCAGTTGATTTAAAAAGATTAGTTTTCAATGTAGGTTATACGTTTGGAGATAAAAACACCTTGCTTTGGGAACCATCTTTTATGTTTCAAAATGTTTTTCAAACCAAAGAATCATTAGTAGATTTAAATCTAAAAGTTTATAAGTCTTTAGATTTCGGAATGCTTTGGGGTGGATTATCCTACAGAAGAAGTTTAGATGGTGCAGACTATGTTGATGGTAATGCAATTGCAAATCAAAATTTACAGTACCTAACACCAATTATAGGTGTTAATTATAACCAATTCTTGTTATCATATACTTACTCCCATTTGTTGGGAAATGTAAATTTTAACAATGGTGGCTTTCATCAACTAACATTAGGTTTAAATTTATTTTGCAAACCAGAAAAATACTACTGTAACTGTCCTGCAGTTAACTAAAACTATAAACCCGATCCAAACATCGGGTTTTTTTATATTAAAAAATAATGATAAAATCCGTTCAAGGAAAAACACCAATAATACCTGAAAGTTGCTATATCGCAGAAAATGCTACTATAGTTGGCGGAGCTATTTTAGGCGAAAACTGTAGCGTTTGGTTTAATGCGGTAGTACGCGCAGATGTTAACTCGATAATAATTGGTAATAACGTTAATATACAAGATGGTGCTATAATACATTGTACCTATGAAAAACATGCGACACTAATTGGCAATAATGTATCTGTAGGACATAATGCTATTGTTCATGGCTGTGAAATAAAAGATAATGTATTGATAGGAATGGGTGCCATTGTTATGGATAATTGTATCATTAATAGCAATACCATAATTGCAGCAGGAGCAGTAGTAACTCAAAATACAATAACAGAAGAAGGATTTATTTATGCTGGAGTTCCTGCTAAAAAAATTAAAAAATTAGACCAATCCGAATTTGGTGGAGAAATTGATAGAATAGCAAAAAATTACATTATGTACTCATCCTGGTTTAAATAAAAAGCAAGAATTAGAAATCAAGATAATCAATTTCGTATTTACTTCCCAAAATAGAAGCTAATATTTCTGGATTACCATTTGTATAAAATTTGCTAGAACCAGCCGCATTATTATTAAAAAGCATGTTTTCTGACGACAATATGTGCAGTGTTTGTTTGGCAACTGCATATCCAGAATCAATAATCGCAATATGGTATGGTATTATTGTTCGGATTTGAGGTATTAAATAAGGATAATGGCTACAACCCAAAACCAAATAATCTATATTTTGTTTAATCATGGGAGATAAATATTTGGTTAACAGATATGTCATTTCTTGGGAATATATCTTTCCAGTTTCAATAAGTTCAACCAAGCCCGTTCCTACTTGTTCAATGAAGGTAACGTTGGTATATTTTTTAATAGTTGCGTGAAATAACGCACTATTCAAAGTTCCTTTAGTAGCTAAAATACCGATAGTTTGGGTTTTCGATTTTAATACTGCTGGTTTAATTGCCGGTTCAATTCCAATAAATGGAATATTGTATTTTTCCCTTAATTCGGTTATTGCATTTGTAGTTGCTGTATTACAAGCAACCACTATTAGTTTACAGTTTTGTTCTAATAAATATTCTGTATTCTTAAAACACAATTCAACAATTTCATCTTTGCTTTTTCTTCCGTAAGGAGCATTTTTACTGTCTGCCAAATAGATGGAATTTTCAAAAGGAAGAACGTGATTAATTTCTTTCCAAATAGATGTACCTCCGATACCAGAATCAAACAGACCAATTGGATTATTATTTTGCATAAAACAAATATAAAAAAAAACTGCTCTAATTAATTAGAACAGTTTTAGTTTTTAGATTTTAGAAATATTAAAATCCTAGATCTTTTTTAACATCTGGAGTAATATCTGTACCATCTGCTAACAACAAATCAGCAGTATTTAAGATATACTGAAAACCTTTGGCTTTCCCAACCTTCGAAATAGATGCTTTTACCTTATCAACTAAAGGTTGCATCATATCTGCTTCTTTTTTCTGTAATTCTTTTTGAGCATTTTCTTGGTAATCACCAATTCTTTTTCCCATATCATCTACTTCTAGTTTACGAGTTTGGTTAGATGCATCTGTTTGAGTTGATGCTTCTTTTTCATATTTTTCGATTTTTGCTTTGTATTCTGTTACCATTGTGTTGTACTCCTTATTGTACGTTTCACCTAGTTTTTTTAATTGATTCTGAGCATCAATTATAGCAGGCATTTTGTTGGTGATTTCCGCAATATCAACATGAGCTGTTTTGGATTGTGCATTCATATTTTGCATTCCGATTAAAGCTACAGCTGCAATTAATAAAGTTTTAATTTGTTTCATCATTGTACGTGTTAATTATTGTTTAAAATTATTATGGTTTTGTGTTACTATTCTTTAAATCTTCTCGAGCTTTTTTTGCTGCTTCTCTATCTGCTAGAATTTGCTGTCTTCTAACTTCAGCTGCGGCCTTTCTTTCTTCTAATGCTTTTTGTCTTTCTTCAAGAGTATTTTTTCTTACATCAGCTGCATCTGCTGCCTTCTTCTCTCTATCAGAAATTGCCTTTTCTTTAGCATTATCAGTTTCTATATTTTTGTCTTCTGTTGGCTTCTTTTCATTATTATCAGAAACTGTGCCGTTTTTTTTAGCATTTCTTTCATCAATCAATTGCTGTCTTTTCGCTAGTATATCTTCTCGTTTGGCATCCGCAGCTGCTTTTCTGTCATCCAACAAATTTTGTCTAACAAGCTTTCTATCTTCTAATGCCTTTTCTCTTTCTAAAAGATCCGGATTATCGTTAATCATATCTTCTCTTGCTTCTTTATCTTTTTCTGCTTGAAGTTGTTTTTTAGATAATTGATTTCGTCTGTCTGCTCTTCCTAATGTACTAACAATACGATCACTAATATCGTATCGTTTTGCGGCAAATAAAATCGTTAAATCAGATGATTTGTCAAATATGTAATCGTATTTCTTGGCATCTGCATAATCTTGAACTGCAGTAAAAACTTGATCTTGAATAGGCTTCACTAAAACTAGCTTTTGTGTAACCAAATCTCCTATTGGCCCAAATCTCTTTTGTTGATAATCTAGCATTTCTTTTTCTTGAAATGCAATTTCTTCCTCTCGTTCTTCTACCAATTCTTTAGTAAGCAAAACTTTTTCAGTTTTTAAAGCTTCTTTAAGTTTTGCAATTTCTAGCTTTTGGATTTCAATTTCTTGTTTCCATTTTTGCGCCTTTTCTTCTAATTGATTTTTTGCATTAGCATAATCAGGAACTTTTTCTAAAATATATTCCATATCAATATATCCTATTTTAACACCACGCGATTGAGCATTTAAGGATATACTACATAAAAAACTACATACTAAAAGGAATACTAATTTCTTCATAACTTAAAATTGGTTTTTCTGGTTGGAAAAACAAATATACTAAAATTGTTGACCAATAATAAAATGTGTTTCCCAACCATGTGGTTTAGTTAATCCTGGTAAAGCATCAAACCCATGACCGAAATCTATGCCTAGTAAACCAAAAGCTGGCATGAAAACTCGCAAACCAAATCCTGCCGAACGCTGTAAAACAAAAGGATTGTAGTCTTTAAAACTATTGAAAGAGTTTCCAGCTTCTAAAAAAGCTAGTGCATAAATAGATGCCGCTGATTTTAACGTTAACGGATATCGTAACTCTAACGTAAATTTATTATAAATCGTACCTCCATCTGGAGAAGATAGAGATTGATTAGGATATCCTCTTAACTGAATAACTTCTCTACCATCTAATGCAAAATTTGCCAAACCGTCTCCACCAACATAAAAACGCTCAAAAGGAACTAAACCACGATCGTTATTATAAGCTCCTAAAAATCCGAATTCTCCTAATGTTCTTAATACTAAAGATTTTGAAGGCAAATTACCGATAAGTTTAGTAAAGGTTTCAGCCTTAAATTTGATCTTATAGTATTCTAAATATTTAAATCTTTCTTGATCTATTTTAGATTGATCTTCTGATGCGTCTGCAAAATTATCCACTTTTGTTGGTCCGGCAGTAGAGTTAGCATCCGGCAATTTTATAAAGTCACCTGCTTCCACCAAATTATCGTTTGTATCAAAAAAACTTGCACCTTCATACTGTAATTTGTAATCTCGTTGATTTTTTAAGTTGGCATAATCTACTCCATTCCATAAAGAATATGGTAAAGTAAATTTAGCAGAAACTGCAAATTCAGAACCTTTGGTAGGAAAAATTGGATTATCCCCTTTGCTATTTCTAGTTAATCCGGTTGTAAATGCTAAATTTCTTGAAGCACCATTTCCGAAAGTAAATAGCCCAGTATTGTAGTTATTTAAATCGTAGTATTGAAAACTAACAGCATTTGATAATACAAAAAAGTCATCTGGTACAGTAAGTCTTTTTGCTATTCCGACAGAAAGTGAGGTAATATTAAAACTCTTAGTTCTATCTACACTTCTAGAAGTTCCAGAAAATAAAAATTGCTTACTGTGCGATAAAGACGTAGAGAAACTCACCGGTTTTTTGCCACCAAACCAAGGTTCTGAAAAGGACAAACTATAGGTTTGAAAGAACGAACTTGCTTGCGCTCTTAAAGAAACTTTTTGACCATCGCCCATTGGCAAAGGTCGGTATGCTTCTTTTTTAAAGATATTTCTTGCAGAAAAATTGTTAAACGATAAACCTAATGTACCAATGAAACCACCGCCACCATAACCACCTTGTAATTCTATTTGGCTAGATCCTTTTTCAACAACTTTCCAATCTAAATCAACAGTTCCTGAAACTGGATCTGGATTTTTAACATCTGGTGAAATTGCCTCTGGATCAAAAAATCCTAATTGTCCTAATTCACGAATGGTTCTAATTACAAGTTCTTTGTTCCATCTTTCGCCTGGTTTGGTTTTTAATTCACGATAAATTACGTGGTCGTTAGTTTTATCGTTTCCGCTTACGGTTACTCTATTAAAGTATGCTATTGGTCCTTCTACAATACGGATTTCAAAATCAATAACCTCGTTACTAGTTTTTACTTCTACGGCATTTACTGTAGAAAATAAATAACCCGTATTTTGATACAAATTGGTAATGTCTTCACCATCTGGTTTTTTCTTATCAGAAATTCTGCTTTCTAATAAAGTCCCATTATAAACATCTCCTTTGTTTATGCCTAACATTCTTTTTAAAGAATTATCAGAATAAATGGTGTTTCCAATAAATTTAATATCTCCAAAGAAATACTTTTCTCCTTCTTCTACCTTAATATTTATGGCAATTTTATCGTTTTTAAGATAAACTGAATCCGATACAACTCTTGCATCGCGATATCCTTTTTCTTTATAAGTAGTAACTATTGACACCAAATCTTCTTTGTATTTTTCTTCTACAAATTTGGATGCTTTAAGGATACGTAGCGGATTTTTCACTTTCGTATTCTTCATTGCTTTTCGTAATCTCTTATCTGACAGTTGTTCGTTACCATCAAAAGTAATTTCGCTAATCTTTACTTTTTCTCCTTTATCTACATTTATTACTAAATTTACTTGATTAGCATTTGCAGTATCTTGCACCGTGTTTATTACAACTTTTGCTTTGTAATACCCATCTTTTTTATATTTATTTTCAATATAATTTCTGCTAGTAGTGATAAGATTTTCGTTCACCACTTTGCCTTTAGTTAAATTATTATCTTTTAGTAAAGCTTCTGATTTGCTTTTTTTAACTCCGTTAACTTTAACTCCGTTTAATTTAGAAAGTTCAAATATGCTAAGTTCTAAGTAGATGCTATCTCCTTCTATCTTTTTTACATAAAAATCAATATCACTAAACAAGCCCAATTTGCCAAGTTTTTTAATGGCACTACTTATTTCTTCACCAGGAATAACGATTTCTTGTCCTTTCTCTAAACCAGCAAAAGTTACTACGGTTTGTTGATTAAAGCTTATTTTTCCTGTAACCTCAACATCTGCTAAAATATATTTTGTTCCTTGATCAAACGGAACTCTTTCTTGCCCTTGTAAATTGTAACTAGTTGCTGATAATACTAAAAATGCAACTACCTTAAGATAATGTTTTAACACGTATTTATTTTTTAATTTGTTCGCTGGTTTTACCAAATCTTCGTTCTCTTTTCTGATAGCTGATGATTGCTTCATATAAATGCTCTTCTTTAAAATCAGGCCATAAAACATCTGTAAAAAACAACTCTGCATATGCAATTTGCCAGAGTAAAAAGTTACTTATTCTATGTTCGCCGCTGGTTCTAATTAATAAATCTACATCTGGTAAATTATGCGTGTAAAGATGCTGATTAATAATTGATTCATCAATATCGTCAATTGAAATTATATTATTTTTAACTTTATCTGCTATAGTTTTGGTAGCATGAATTATCTCTTCCCTTGAACCATAGCTAAGTGCCAGAGTTAAAGTCATTTGAGAATTTTGCTCTGTTAATACTTTAACATCATTTAATTCTTTTTGAATACTCTTCGGTAATAGTGTGATATTTCCAATAGAATTTAACTTGATATTGTTTTCTTGTAATGTCTTTAGTTCATTTTTTAAGGAATGCACCAAAAGCTTCATTAAGGTGTCTACCTCTAATTTAGGACGACTCCAGTTTTCTGTAGAAAAGGCATAAAGAGTTAAATTTTTAACTCCAATTTTTGCGCAAGTTTCTACTGTAGTTCGTACAGACTTTGTGCCTTTTTCATGCCCAAAAGCTCTTAAAAGTCCTTGTTGCTTTGCCCATCGTCCATTACCATCCATAATAATGGCTACGTGCTTAGGAATATTGGAAGTATTTATAGAATCTAATAAACTCATATTTTAATCGTTACAATAGCATGGTTTGTCACCAAATGTATAGGTTAATGTAAAACCAGAAAAAATATACCAGTCATTATTATTTTGATTGCCAAATCGCAGTGTTTTTAAATTTTCGTTTGCCGGATTACTTGCATCTAAATTATCTGTAAAAGTATATCTTGCTCCAATTTCTGCAGCCAAAATTAAACTTGGTGTTATGTTTGATTTTACTCCAATAATTATTGGTATTGCAAAAGCACTACTAGCATAATCTTGCCTTGCCTTTCCGTCTAAAACAAATTGTTCGTCGTATGCAAAATAAGTTACTCCAGAAAACACAAATGGTGTAACACGCTGTCCAAACTCGTGCAAATTAAATTCAAAAAAATTAAATTCTAATCCAGCCGAAACTTCTTTTATACTATTTTCAAAATTATATCCTCGTAAATTTCTTCCAGAATTTTTGGAGTCAAAATCATTCGCTGTAATTTTAGATTGCATGTAAGAAAATCGGTAAGCATGTCTCGGACTTTTATTCCATTTATACAAAATACCATAAGCCAATTCGTTTGGCGCAATATAATTGGTTTTACCCACGTCGCCTACGTAATTACTACCGCCTAAAAAAACACCTATTTCATGAATTTGGGCAAATGTTAGAGAACAAAACGACAACAAAATAAATAAATAAAATGACTTCATTTAATCAAAAATAGCGTGCAAATATAACAATTTAAGCTACTAATAAGTAATCTTATCGGTATTAATACTTATTTATATTTACAATTGTTAAAAAATAATTTTCTTTATAAAGCAATAAAGTCTTTACAAAACGAAATTTTGATTAAAGTAGTATAATTAGTTTGGCACTAATTTCGTTTGTCTTCGCCCCAAAGTAGTTTTTTTCGAAGCGTTTTTAAGAAAGTTTCTTCTGGTATTTCTACCATATTAATTTTAAAAGAGTTCTTTTTAATAGTTAAAACCGAATTATTACTAACAGAAGTTATTCTGGAATCTAGAGAAACTAAATAATTCTCTTCTCTGCCAGAAACACGTAATTCTATTTTGGTGTCTTCTGGAATTACTAAAGGTCGCGCATTTAGATTATGCGGTGCAATTGGAGTAATTACTAAACCTTTTACGTCTGGCGTTAAAATTGGTCCGCCACAACTTAAAGAATATCCGGTTGAACCTGTTGGTGTTGCGATAATCAATCCGTCTGCCCAATATGAATTAAGATATTCGCCGTTTAAGTAGGTTTCTATCGTAATCATTGAAGTGGTTTCTTTTCGGCTAACCGAAATCTCATTCATCGCAAAGTTTAAATTTTTAATTTCAGAATTTTTAGGTGTTGTTTCTAAACTCAAAAGTGTTCTTTTACTAATAGTGTATTTTTTATCTAATACAAGTTGTAAAAAAGTTTGAATATCTTCTTTTTGCACTTTGGCCAAGAAACCCAATCTTCCGGCATTTACTCCTAAAATCGGAATTCCAGAATTTCTTACAAAAGTGGCTGCTCGCAAAATAGTTCCGTCGCCACCAATACTTACTAAAATATCAAAACTAGCATCTAAATCTTTATTGCTAGAAAATGTTTTATATTCTTTTTTAACTATTTCTTCCTTATAAAGAATGGCTAAAAAATTTTCTTCAATTACCAATTCTACATTATTGGCATTGAAAAAAACAAAAATATCGCGTATAATTGGTCGGGTATCGTTTTGGTAATATTGTCCGAAAATGGCTACTTTCATAAGTTTAAATATTCAAATATCGGTCTAAGTATTCTGATCTTTCTTTCAAATTATTGATATAACTGTCGTCATTATGTTCTGACACAATAGTATAATTATATCTTCTAAAGGTTTGAATTATTTCATTTAATCCGCCTAAAGCGATTTTAATAGTTATTGTTATTGTATTAATATCCGAATCAGAAATAAAAATTCCTAATAGTTTACCATTATTACTTTCTACAATTTGTGTAATTTGACTCATAGAAAAATCGACCAAATTAGTTTTTACTACAATAATTCCGCCTTGTTCTTTTAAAAACGGGGTTTCATAAAAAAACTTGACTACATCTTCTAACTCATAATAACCAACATAGGCGTTAGAATCGTCTAAAATAGGAACTACATTGGTATGCCTTTTTGAAAAAACCTCTAAAACGTCCAACCAAATCATATTATTTCTGGCAAAAAAACCATCTAAAGTATATTTATAGTCTATTATTTTTTTATCGCCATCAAAGGTTTCAATATCATCTGCTGCAATGCTACCAAGATAAATTCCTTCTTCTAAAACAGGAAAGTGCGAATACTTACCTTCTGCAAAAAAATCCTGAATAGATTCAATGGTTTCTTGAGCATCAATTGGCTTAAAATCCTTGTTTATAAAATCTTTTAATTCTATCATGTTATGGTGTGGCAATTTTTTTCGCAAAATAATCAAAAATAAGCACATTAATCCTTATTTTAACTTTGTATTTTTGCAATACAAAAGTATAAAACTATTTACGTAAAGTTACAAAAATAGGTTGCATTACTGTTGCTTTAAAAAAAATACTATGACAAAGCTAAGTGTAAACATTAATAAAATTGCCACATTAAGAAATGCTCGTGGCGGAAATGTTCCTAATCTGTTACATGTTGCGGCCGATATTGAGAAATTTGGCGCACAAGGAATTACCATTCATCCGCGTCCAGACGAACGACATATTAAATACCAAGATGCACGCGATTTAAAACGTATTGTTACCACAGAGTTTAATATTGAAGGTAATCCGCAACATAATTTTATCGATTTGGTTTTAGAGTGCAAACCAACCCAGGTAACTTTAGTTCCAGATGCAATTGGCGCTTTAACTTCTTCTGCTGGTTGGGATACGGTTGCAAACGAAAGTTATTTAACCGAAGTTATTGCCGAATTTAAACGAAACGGAATTCGAACTTCTATCTTTGTAGGAACCGATTTACACATAATTGAAGGCGCAAAAAAAACCGGAACCGACAGAATTGAATTGTACACAGAAGAATTTGCGCACCAATATGGTTTAGGAAATGAAAACGGCATAAAACCGTATACCGAAGCAGCAATTTTAGCACACGAATTAGGATTAGGAATTAATGCTGGTCATGATTTGAGTTTAGATAACATTCGGTTTTTTAAACAAAATATTCCGCATTTGGCAGAAGTTTCTATTGGTCATGCTTTAATTAACGAAGCATTGTATTTAGGATTGGACAATGTGGTAAATATGTATTTGCAAAAACTGAAATAAGAATTTTATATTAAAATAGGATGATTCTAAATTCAAAAATAGACGGGCAAGGAAAACCTTTATTAATTCTTCACGGATTTTTAGGTAATTCAGATAATTGGAAAACATTGGCGTTACAATTTGCAGAAAAAGGATTTGAAGTACATTCATTAGATTTGCGAAACCACGGAAAAAGTTTCCATTCGGATATTTTTACTTATCCCGCTATGGCATTGGATATTTTAGAATATTGCAAAAAAAATCATTTAGAAAAAATAGATCTTATCGGGCATTCCATGGGCGGAAAAGTAGCAATGCTTTTTGCAGCAGAAAACCCCGATTTGGTTGAGAAATTGGTGATTGCCGATATCGGACCAAAATACTACAAACCACATCACGAAGAAATTTTAAACGGATTACATTCGGTTGATTTTTCTAAAAAACCAAGCAGATCAGACGTAGATGAAATTTTGGAACCACACATTCTCGATTTTGGAACACGCCAATTTTTAATGAAAAGTTTGTATTGGAAAGAACAAAACCAATTGGCTTTCCGTTTTAATTTACCTGTTTTTCTTGAAAATAAAGATGCTGTTGGCGAAAAATTGCACGAAGATGCAGTTTTTACAAAACCTACTCTTTTTATCCGTGGCGGAAATTCGAATTACATTTTGGATGAAGATTTTTTAGATATCCAACAACATTTTCCTGAAGCAGAATTAAAAACGATTCCGAATGCCGGTCATTGGCTGCATGCCGAAAACCCAAAATTATTTTTGGAGTTTTGTTTGGAGTTTTTTTTAGAATAGATTACTTCTTATTCGCCAAATAAACACCAACTAAAACAATGAATGCACCTAAAAATTGGGTTGCGGTTAAAACTTCTTGGTCTAACAATCCCCAGAAAAAGGCAACCACCGGAATTAGGTAAGTAACTGATGTGGCAAAGATTGGTGAGGAAATCTGAATTAATTTAAAGAAAATTATATTGGCAACTCCAGTTCCTATTACACCTAAAATTAAAATAAATAAAATAGCATGCTGCGTTGCAGGAACTGTTGCAACTTGGTAAAATCCTGAGAAATACAAAACAATTAATGCAGGAAGCAAAAGCACGGCAAAATTACCAGCAGTTATGCTTAACGGTGTTAAATTAGAAAGGTGTTTTTTAATTAAATTGACATTAATAGCATAACATAACGATGCAATAATTACCAAAATAGTAAAATAATAATTTTGATTTGGATGGGTAACTGCGCCATTTAAAATGAGTACTGAACTACCAATTAGTCCGATTATTACGCCAAAAATTTGTCGCTTTTTGACCGTGAATCCAAAAAATAATACGCCAAGAACTAAAGTGTTTAATGGCGTTAAAGAATTTAAAATAGCACTTATAGAACTTGATATTTGAGTTTGGGCAATAGAAAAAAGATACACGGGAATAAAAGTTCCGAAAAGTGACGTGATTACTATAAACCTCCATTGGTGGTGCGGAATTTTAATTAAAGATTTAAAACCGATTACTAATAAAAAGATTGCTGCAAAAATAATTCGAAGCGAACCCAACTGAAACGGAGTTAAACCAATTAAGCCTTTTTTTATAAGAATAAACGAACTTCCCCAAATTAAGGATAGTAAGATTAATAAAGGCCATTTGAGTTGTTTTTCTTGCATGTAATTTAATATAAGTTTGTGAAAATTTTAATAGCGCTAGTTTTAAAATTATAGTAAGTTTGTCCTTTCAGTTATACTATTAATCCTAAAAATATATAAAATGAAAATTTGGAATACTGCATTTACTTTATTATTAGCTAGCTTTCTATTTATCGGATGCAAAGATAAGGTAACTACAGCCGAAAAAGGAAAAGAAATTGCTGCAACTAAAGAAAATAAAGTTGCTGCCAAACCAGCCAAAGTCACCGTTAATATAGAAGGTATGTCTTGTGCAATTGGTTGTGCAAAAGCTATTGAAGAAAAATTGTCTCATTTAAATGGTGTGCAAAATGCCACAGTAGATTTTGACGAAAAATTAGCAACAGTTAATTTTGACGCAGCGGTTTTATCTTCTGAAGACATTTTGGCAACTATTGAAGGCGCTGCAGATGGCAAAACTTATAAAGCGAAAGAGGTTAAAAAAGGGTAATTACATACATTAATTCAGAAAAAAGGGAACTTAAGAAAGTTCCTTTTTTTTTGATTTGTTGGTACTGTTTTCTGGTGGTTTTGCCTTAGCGATTGTAACGACATCCTTTTTTGTAGCAATAGCGAAAGAAAAGATATAGTGAAAAGCGCGGTGCTAAATTTTGCAAAATGAGTTTAACAAAAACGGATTTTTAAAATTTGGCAAACGCCCAAAAAATTATTTCCAACGCAGACTTTCTAACATGCGTCGCATATCGTTTTTTATATAATTTGTCGCAGGCATTATGCTATCAAAATTTGGTTTAGCATAAAAATACACCGAACCGGTTATGAAATGTTTGGTACTATCTGTGGCATAAAATTGTGCATTTGTTGCTGCATTTCCGCCAACTGCATAAAACATTCCGTATACTTTATTATCTGGATTTAAAAAGGGTTGCTCTAAAATACCATCTGCTTTAATTACATGCTCGTAAGTAAGTTTTTGCGCGTCGCGAAGTAATTTATCGATATCGTTATTTACGTTTTTGTAGGTTATGTAGATGGTAGCTTTCATTTTTGGATAATGAATACTGAATCCACAATTTTTATCGATTTCTATTTTAGAATTTAGATTTACATCAAACTCAATCGGACAGTCGTTTTGGTAGGTTGCGTATTTTGCCTCTGGATATTCTAACCTTAATTGTGCTGCTGGCTTTGGCAAAACCTCGTCTTTACAACTCGTAAAAAACAATGCAATTAGGCAAAATACTGAAAATATATACGAGGTTTTATGCATTGACATCTAATGTTACTTTAATTTGTTTGATGCGCTTTTTATCAATTGCTTCAATCTGAAAAACGCAGTTATCAAATACTATTTTCTGCGATTTTCTCGGAAAATTACCAATAATTTCTAAAATAAATCCTGCTAAAGTTTCTGCCTCGCCTTTGCTGGCTTCAAAAATATCTGCATTAACATCTAAAACGCGGTAAAAATCTCTTAAATTTATTTTGCCTTCAAATATATAAGTGAAATCGTTTATTTTGGAATAGGTTAAATTTTCATCATCAAATTCGTCACTAATATCCCCAACTATTTCCTCAATAATATCTTCTAAAGATACCAAACCAGAAGTTCCGCCATATTCATCGACCACGATGGCCAAATGGCTTTTCATGGTTTGAAATTCTTTTAGCAAATCGTCTAGTTTTTTATTTTCTGGAACAAAAAAAGCTTCGCGTAAAAGGGTATTCCATTGAAATTCTTTTTTGTTGATGTGCGGAATCAAATCTTTAACAAATAAAACGCCTTTTATATGATCAATATTGTCTTCGTAAACCGGAATTCTAGAATATCCTTTTTCGACAATTAAGTCAAAAACATCCGTAAAACTATCTTCAATATTTAGTGCGAAAAGATCCGTTCTTGGCGTCATAACTTGTTTGGTGTCGGTATTTCCAAAGGCTACAATTCCTTCTAATATCTTTTGTTCTTCTTGTGAAGATTCGTCAATAGAGGTTAATTCTAATGCTTGCGATAGTTGATCTACAGAAAAACTTGTGCGCTGTTTACCTAATTTTTCTTGTATATAAATCGTTATTCCTCGCATTGGAACAGAAATGGGAGTTAAAAGAACATCTAATACATAAATTGGTAATCCTATAAAAATAGCAAATTTTACATTATTTCTGCTTGCATAAATTTTGGGTAGTACTTCTCCAAAAAGCAATAAAAGAAATGTTACTAAAACAACTTCTATAATAAATTTTACTACCGGATTAGCAATAGCAGAGAATGAATCGTGAAAAGAATAAGAGAATAATATAACCACCGCAATATTTATAAAATTATTTGCGACTAATATGGTTGCTAATAATTTTTTGGGTTTGCTGATTAATTCTTCTACTTTGATTGCTAATTTTTGATTTTGATCACGCAACGATTGCAAATCTGTTGCTGTGAGTGAAAATAGGGCAACTTCTGAAGCAGAAATCATTGCAGAGCCAAACAAAAGTGCAATTATGCCAACTGTTGCGAAGAGTAAATCGGTGTTTAAAAGAGATAAAAATGCCAAACTGGGTTCTGGATCCAAAATTAAAATATTAGTTAAACAAATTAAAATGGTAGGTCATTAATTGCACCTTGCCCATTATTTGCGTCAAAATTAGTGTTTTTTGGCTCAGGTGTAGTTACATTTTTTCCATTATCGGTATCTTTTTTTACGCTCAAAAATGTAAATTCTGTAACTTGAATTTCTGTCGTGTACTTAGTTGTGCCGTCTTCCGCCTGCCATTGTCTGGATTTTATGCGACCTTCAACATAAATTTTATCTCCTTTAGAAAGATATTTCTCACAAAGTTCTGCAGCTTTATTTCGAACCACTAAATTATGCCATTCTGTAGACGTAATTTTTTCGTTAGTTTGCTTGTTGATATATACTTCATTTGTAGCTAGTGGAAACCGACCTATAGAATTTCCTCCTTCAAAAAAATGCATTTTTATATCATCACCTAAGTAACCAATCAACATAACTTTATTTAAAGTGCCGGCCATAATTTGTTGTTTTAGTCTATCAAATTTACAAATAATTAATCAAACCAAATACTTTTCTATAAAATTATGAATTACAATAGGAAACGGAAAGCTTTTAATATCTTCAAAATTCATGCTGTTAGTAAGTGCATTGTTTAAGCTTATTTTGTAAAAAGTAATATGCAATTTTTGATGGGACAATTTATGAATGATAGTTTCTGAATTGTATATCTCAATCTTACTTATCAACAACTCCTTATGTTCAGAATATATTAAACCAATCGCAGTTTCTAAATCAATTTCTTCTTGGGTTTCTATATTTGGAAATTCGTATAGATTAAACCAAATTCCTTTTTCAGTCCTTTTATTAAGAATTGTCGTGTTGTTTAGATCATCAAAAACAAGATAATTAAAATACCTATTTGTGACTTTAGTTTTTTTACTCTTTACAGGCAAAGCAGTGACTTTGTCTTTCTGTAAAGCAAAACAACTTTCGTTAAATATACAAATAGAACAATTCGGGTTTTTGGGAACACATTGCAAAGCACCAAATTCCATTATTGATTGATTAAATAATGCCGGATTGTTATTAGGAATTACTGTTTTAGCTAACTCTGTAAACTCCTTTTTCGCTTTCGCGGATACTATATCAGTTTCAAGTCCAAAATACCTAGAAAGCACTCTAAAAACGTTTCCATCCACTACAGGAACAACTTCATTAAAAGCAAAAGAAGCAATTGCTGCCGCAGTATATTCACCAACTCCTTTTAATTTAATAATTTCGGAATAAGAATTAGGAAAGTTTCCGTTTAAATCAGTAGCAATATATTTTGCCGTTGCATGTAAATTTCTTGCACGAGAGTAATAACCTAATCCTTGCCACAATTTTAACACCGTTTCTTCTGAAGCATTTGCCAAATCAAAAACAGTAGGAAAAGCTTCCACAAAACGCAAATAATAAGGCAGTCCTTGAGCAACTTTTGTTTGTTGCAACATAATCTCTGACATCCAAATTAAGTACGGATTTGTAGTATTTCGCCAAGGTAAATTACGTTTATATTGTAAATACCAAGCCAATAACGAATTAGAAAATTTCATAAATATAATTAGCTTGCAAAAGTAATTGATTATCTATTTAAATTTTAATTCATTATCCTTGAAATATTGTTTAATTAATTCTTATATTTGCACTCTCAAAAAATATACACATATTTAATAAACACGAAATAAAATGACGAAAGCAGATATCGTAGCGAAAATTTCAGAAAGATTAGGACTTGAAAAAGGAGATGTTCAATCCACTGTCGAAACCTTCATGGAAGAGGTTAAAAATTCACTAGAAACGGGTGACAATGTTTACTTAAGAGGTTTCGGAAGTTTTATAATTAAGTCTAGAGCAGAAAAGACGGGAAGAAACATTTCAAAAAATACTACAATAAAAATTCCTGCACACAACATTCCTGCATTTAAACCTGCAAAAGTGTTTGTAGAAGGAGTAAAAACAAAAACTGAAATAGCAGTTTAAACTTATTTATTAACAACTAAAACATAACCTATGCCAAGCGGTAAAAAAAGAAAAAGACATAAGGTAGCGACGCACAAACGTAAGAAAAGAGCGAGAGCTAATCGTCACAAGAAGAAAAAGTAGTTTTAAACTACTTTTTCTTTTTTAAACGTTCCTTGAAATAGAAAATTAGTAACTAAAAAATAGTTACAAAATAATTTTCACCGGGTTAATTCCTGTACAAATTATTGTTTAATACATTCTAACAAAATGTTTAAAGCTAAAAATTTTGAATTCAAAAATTTTTGGCTAAAATAAAAAGTTAGATTAAAAATTTACATCGTGAATAAAGAACTGATTATCAGATCTAGCGACAATACTGTAGATTTTGCCTTATTAAAGGATGGAAAATTAATAGAATTACACAAAGAAGAAGAAGAAAAAAATAACAACAGTTTTCTTGTGGGCGATATTTTTATTGCCAAAATCAGAAAACCAGTTGCTGGACTTAATGCTGCATTTGTAAATGTAGGATATGAGAAAGATGCATTTTTGCATTACCATGATTTAGGTCCAAATTTAGCCTCTTATTTGAAATTCATAAAGCTTGTAAACACAGGTAAGATTAAAGATTTCTCCCTTAAAAACTTTCAGTTTGAAAAAGAAATAGATAAAAATGGTGCTATTTCAGATATTCTGAGTGCCAATCAATCTGTTTTAGTGCAAGTAGTAAAAGAACCTATATCTACAAAAGGCCCAAGAATAAGCTCTGAGCTTTCTTTTGCTGGTAGATTTTTGGTTTTAGTACCATTTTCTGACCGAGTATCTGTTTCACAAAAAATAGATGACAAAGCAGAAAAAGACCGATTAAAAAAATTGGTTATCGCAGTCAAACCAAAAGGTTTTGGTGTTATTGTAAGAACGGTAGCACAAGGCAAAAACGTAGCCGAACTAGAAAAAGATTTGCAAAACCTAGATGAAAGGTGGATTGCAATGTGTAAAAAATTAGTAACTGCTCATCATCCATCTAAAGTTTTAGGAGAACTTAGCAAAGTTTCTTCTATACTTAGAGATGTATTTAATGATACCTTTACCGGTATTCAAGTAGATGAAGAAGAGTTATACCTTGAAACAAAAAATTACTTAAAAGAAATAGCACCAGCCAAACAAAATATGGTCAAGTTTTACCAGTCTAAAGATGTTCCTATTTTTGAAAAATATAATATCGAAAGACAAATTAAAACTTCGTTTGGTAAAACAGTATCTATGAGTAAAGGCGCATATTTGATTATTGAACATACAGAAGCATTACATGTTATAGATGTAAATAGCGGAAACCGTTCTAACAAAGCAAATAACCAAGAAGATACTGCATTAGAAGTAAACATGATCGCTGCAGGTGAAATTGCACGTCAGCTAAGACTTCGAGATATGGGTGGAATTATTGTAATCGATTTTATCGATATGCAAAACCCAGAAAATCGCAAAGTGTTGTTTGATTTCTTAAGAGAAGAAATGAGCGACGATAAAGCAAAACACAAAATTTTACCTCCAAGTAAGTTTGGTTTGGTTCAAATAACCAGACAAAGAGTACGTCCGGAAGTAAATATCGAGACCAGAGAAGAAGATCCAAATAATGTAAATGGCGATATTGAAGCGCCAATTCTAATTATTGATCGCATAAAATCCGATTTGGAAAGAATAGTAAAAATGCACAAAAAAGTAACATTAAATGTTCATCCCTTTGTAGCAGCTTATCTTCAACAAGGATTTCCATCCATGCGTTTTAAATGGTTTTTAGAACATAAAAAATGGGTAAAAATTATTCCTCGTGATGCGTATACGTATTTAGATTATCACTTTTTTGATAAAGAAGGAAACGAAATCAATGATTAAATTAAAACCGCTATCTAAAAATAGCGGTTTTTTTATGTTCTTTTTATAACGAATAAGCAAATTGGATGTTATAGGATATAAAATAAATAGCTAAAAAAATCCATTTTCAAATTTGAAAATGGATTTTTGTTATTTAGATTAGATCAATTAAACTGCCAATAAACCGGTTAATAAATTTGGATTTAATCCAATAATAATATTTAATAAAATGGCTACAATTGCAACCAAATAATACACTGTTGGATTAGTAATAATTTCTTTTGTTTGGGAAGCTTCTTGAGTAAACATTGCTATTATTAGTTTAAAATAGTATCCTATACTTATTATAGAATTGACCACTGCAAAAATAACTACAACTAAATAACCTGATTTTATAGTTACTGTAAATAACATAAATTTAGCGAAGAAACCAGCAAAAATTGGAATTCCTGCCATAGATAATAATGCAAAAGTTAGAGCAACGGCAAGTATTGGATGCGATTTTCCTAACCCATTAAAGTTTACAATATCTTCATTATTTTTATCTTTACAAACAAAAAGTATAACAGCAAAAGAAGTAATTCCTGCCAACGCATAAGCTGCAGTGTAATATAATAATGTACTTGAAGAAGAAGACAAACTTAAAATAGCCATTAACATAAATCCTGCATGTGAAATACCCGAAAATGCTAACATTCTTTTCACATTGGTTTGCTTCAAAGCCATTAAATTTCCAACCGTCATAGATAAAATAGAAACTACTACGATAACAATTTCAAATCCATAATTTAATTCTGGATCTAAAATTCGCAATAATTTAAAAAGTGCAGCCATTGCAACCACTTTTGCCAAAGTACTCATTGTTGCCGTTGTAATTGCTGGCGAACCTTGGTAAACATCTGGAGCCCAAAAATGAAAAGGTGCTGCCGCAATTTTAAATAACATTCCTATTAGTAATAAAACAATTCCGATTCCGTACCAAACTGGCAATCCTGCACCTTGCGATAAAATTGCAATTTCTGTTGTATCGAAATACCCTGTTGCTCCATAAATTAAACAAATTCCGAAAAGTAAAAATCCAGAAGCGAAAGAACCCATCAAGAAATATTTCATTCCGGCTTCATTACTTTTAAGGTCTAAACGATTACTTGCAGCTAAAACATATAAAGCAATAGACAATATTTCAATTCCTAAAAAGAACATGGCTAAGTTTCCGAAAGAAACCATTGCAACTGAACCTGATAATAAAAAAACTTTTATACTTATAAAATCAGAGATTTTCTGTTGGTTGTCTTTATAAACATCGTGACCAAGCGTTACTAAAAATATAGTTAAAACAATAAAAAGACTAGAAAAAGCCACTGAAAATTTATCTACAACAACCATATTGTTATAGTAACTTGCTGGAGAATTAAACTCGGATACAGTTAAACCTAATATTGCTAATAATCCGATTACAGTAAAAGGGACAATTCCTTTTCTGAAGTTGATTATTTCTAATACTAGTATAAAAATACCTAATCCGACAACTGCTAATAATGTATTCATTCGTTACAAAAGATTAAAGATTTGCGAAGACACAATCTTATATTTTTTTATTTTATCTATTAATTGCAATTAGTATTTGCTGTAAAGTTGGTGTTACAAAATCAACTATTAATTTAGGATACAATCCGAAAAATAATAAAAATGCAACTATTAAGCCCAACACTACCGATTCTTTAACGGTAACGTCTTTAAAAATAGTTTCGGACTTCTGTCCTAACATTACGTTTTGAAACATTTTAAGCATGTAATATGCACCGAGAATGATAGTTAAACCTCCAAGTAATACGAAGTAGATATTAATTTGTGCTAAACTATATAAAACGGTAAATTCTCCAACAAAATTAAATGTTCCTGGTAGCGCAACAGATGCCAAAACTAAAATCATAAATATGGATGAAAACTTTGGAGTTTGTTGGCGAATTCCACCCATTTCCGCAATTTTTCTTGTATCTAATCTTCTAAAGATAATTTCTGCACAAAAAAACAATCCAACGATCACAAAACCGTGGGCAATCATTTGCGAAACTGCACCACTAAAACCATCTAAGGTTAGCGTGTAAATTCCAGAAGCAATTAAACCAACGTGAGCAAGAGATGAATATGCTAATAATTTTTTAAGATCTTTTTGACGTAATGCTACAATAGAACCATAAATTACTCCAGCAATTCCCAATCCTATTAATACCATCATATACTTTTTGGCTGCCAACGGTGCTAACGGAATTTGCCAACGGATAATACTGTACAATCCCATTTTTAACATTACACCAGATAAAAGCATTGTTCCAACCGTTGGTGCTTTTTGGTATACTTTAGCTTGCCAAGTATGAAATGGAATTAAGGGAATTTTGATTGCATATGCTAAAAAAAATGCTAGGAAAATCCAAGTTTGTTCTGTTGTAGTTAATTCTAAAGCATACAAATCGCCAATTAAAAAATTGCCTGATTTTGTATATAAATAAGCAAAGGCTGCTAACATAAATAAAGAACCTCCCAAAGTAAATATAAAAAATTTCAATATCGCTTTTTTACGAGATTCTACTGTTCCATTACCCCAAAGTAATGCAATAAAGTAAATCGGAATTAAAGATAATTCCCAAAAAACATAATAAAGTAATCCATCCGCTGCAAGGAAAGTTCCAACCATTGCGAAAGACATAAACAATATTAATGCATAAAATGCAGAAGGATTTTTGAAACCAGAACCAGAATTTGAAAAAATAATTAATGGTGTTAATGCTGTTGTAAGCAAAACCATAATTAAAGACAAACCATCACCATTAAATGCAATATACACTTTTGGAATTGTAATCCATTCGATTAAAAAGCCAACGCTTTTGCCTTCAGAATATAAAGTTGCAATATATATAGAAGCTACTAGTGCAATAACAGAAAACATAAGTGCAACCCGCGAAGCAAATTTGTTACCGCTAATAAACGTAGCAATTGAACCAAAAAGTAATAATAATAAAATAGTAGTTACATCCATTATGTAAAATTATTGAGCTATAAATAAATAAATTAGAATGGCACTAACACCTAAAACAAATGCGAAAAGATAAGTCCCTACACTTCCGTTTTGTAATTTTTTTCCTTGGATACTTAATGAATTTGCAGCTTTTCCAAATCCAAAAAACACATTTCCTACCGCAGGTTCTAAAGTTGTTCTAAAAAAATTAGAAACCGAGTTAATTGGTTTCACAATTATAAACATATAGAATTCGTCCACATAAAATTTATTGTAAGCTACTTTTGCAAAACCAGTAATTTCTTCATCGCTTTTGGTTACATAACCTTGTTTGATATATTTTGCATATGCCAATCCAATTCCGATTAATCCACCAATGACAGCAACTGCCATTAGTAAATATTCGGTTGTTCCTAATTCTGTATGTTCTACAGCGCTTTCGCCAAATAAAGGTTGTAAGTAGTTATTTAACCAACTATGCCCAGGTATACTTATTGCTCCACCAACTAAAGATAAAGTCGCTAGAACGATTAATGGTAAAGTTATTAAACTCGGACTTTCATGCAAATGGTGTTTTTGCTCTTCTGTTCCTCTAAAATCTTTATAAAACGTAAGATACATTAGTCGAAACATATAAAATGCAGTCATTATAGATGCCAATGATCCTATAATCCAAAGCGGAATGTTATTATGAAAGGCGGTCAATAAAATTTCGTCTTTAGAAAAGAAACCAGCAAATGGCGGAATACCTGATATTGCCAAGGTTGCGATTAACATAGTTGCAAATGTAATTGGCATAATTTTTTTCAATGCACCCATTTTTCTCATATCTTGTTCGCCGCCCATTGCATGAATAACAGAACCAGAACCTAAGAATAGACAAGCTTTAAAGAAGGCATGTGTAATTACATGAAAAACGGCAATTTCATATGCACCTAAACCCAAAGCTAAAAACATTAATCCTAACTGCGAAACAGTAGAATATGCCAAAACCTTTTTAATGTCTGTTTGCATTAAACCTATGGTAGCGGCAACTAAAGAAGTAACAGCCCCAATAATTGCAATAATATTTAAAACTTCTGGAGTTAAATTAAAAACGAAATGCATTCTGGTTATCATAAAAATACCAGCTGTAACCATGGTTGCGGCATGAATTAAAGCAGAAACCGGAGTTGGTCCGGCCATTGCGTCTGGTAACCAAGTATATAACGGAATTTGTGCGGATTTACCAGAAGCTCCAATAAACAAACATAAAGTTGCTAAAGATAACCATCCGATGTTTCCACTTTGGGCGCCAAATTCGATAGAACTTTTAATAACAGAATAATCTAGAGAGTTGAATAAACTTCCGATAATAAAGATTCCGATTAAAAAACCTAAATCACCTATTCTATTCATAATAAATGCTTTTTTTGCTGCATCGTTATATTCTTGGTTGGTATACCAAAAACCTATAAGCAGGTAAGAACACAGTCCAACGCCTTCCCAACCAATAAACATGATTAGCAAATTACTTCCTATAACTAGGGTAATCATAAAAAAGATAAACAAATTCAAATAGGCAAAAAACTTGTGTCTATTTTCATCGTCGTGCATGTAGCTTATGGAATAAAGATGAATTAACGATCCGATTCCGGTAACGAAAAGCAACCAAAGAATAGATAATTGATCTAATAAAAAAGCATATTTTATTTTAAAATTACTTACTTCAATCCAATCAAAAAGAGAAACCTCAATAGCTTCTTTAGATTGGTTAATTTGAAGAAAGAAAATAATACTTGCAACAAAAGAAGTTGCTACAGCCAAAGTTGCCAAAATTCCAGCACCATTCTTTCCTAATTTTTTTCCAAAAAATACATTCATCAAAAACCCAACAAAAGGGACTAATAACAACAGTAAAACTAAATTCTTCTCCATGTCGGATTATCCTTTTAGGTTTTTTAAATTAGCAATATCAATCGATCCAAGATTTCTAAAAACAGAAACTAAAATTGCCAAACCAACGGCAACTTCTGCCGCAGCGACGGCCATTGAAAAGAAAACAAAAATTTGCCCTTCGGCGTCATGATGGTATGCAGAAAACGCTACAAAAAGCAAGTTTACCGCATTCAACATAATTTCAATAGACATAAATACAATGATAGCATTTCTGCGGTACAAAACCCCAAAAATACCAATGCAAAACAACAATGCCGAAAGAAACAGGTAATTTTCTATACCAACTTGGCTAATAACTTCGTTCATAATTATTTTTGTAATTTTTCTTTTTTAGACAATAAAACGGCGCCAATCATTGCAACTAATAATAGTACCGATGCAAATTCAAACGGAACCATAAATTCGTTTAACAACACTTTTCCTAATACTTTAATAGATTGAAAATCGGCATCTGAAGTTTCATATTCTACAATAGGTTTACTATTTACAAATATCGAAATCAAAACAACGCACATTAAGCAAATAAGAGAAACTGCACCAAATCTAGTAAACCTTGGCTTATGCACTTCGTCTTCTTTGTTTAAATTCATTAACATTATCGTAAATAAGAACAAAACCATAATTGCTCCGGAATATACAATAATATGTACTACTGCCAAAAATTGCGCATTAAAAAGCAGGTAATGACCAGCAATACTAAAAAAGCTAATCACTAAATAGATTGCAGAATGTATAGGGTTTTTACTGTAGATGGTTAAAAATGCAGTTACAAGAGTAATTGCAGATAGTATGCAAAATAAAATTTGAATCGATGACATTATTTAGCTTTTTGAAGTTGGGCATTTTTCATGGCTGCATCTAACGGCATTACCAATCTATCTTTACCAAAAATAAAATCTTCACGTTCGTAGCTAGACGGAACTAATTTTTTAGAAGTAGTTAAATAAATCGCATCTTTAGGACAAGCTTCTTCACATAACCCGCAAAAAATACAACGCAACATATTTATTTCATAAATTTCGGCATATTTTTCTTCGCGATAAAGCATTTTTTCACTCGGCAATCTTTCGGCAGCTTTCATTGTTATCGCTTCGGCTGGGCAACTCAAAGCGCACAAACCACAAGCGGTACAATTCTCTCTACCTAATTCGTCGCGTTTTAATTCGTGTTGACCGCGATAAACCGGACTAAAAGTTCGTGTTTGTTCTGGGTATTGAATGGTAACTTTTTTACGAAATAAATGCTGAATTGTAATAAACAAACCTTTAACAATCGCCACCAAATACAACCGTTCCCAAAAATTCATTTCCTTGTGAGAAACTTCCTTTTTTTTTCCCGATAAAGATAATGCCTGTATATCCATTTTCTTTTTTTATTTTCTTAAAGCCAATCCTGCTATCCGCTTAATCTTTTTTTTCGCTATCACTACAAAAAAGGATATCGCTTCTATCAGGGCTAAACTTATCTGTAAATTTTATTTTTTAATTCTAAATTTTGTTTTAATCTATTATTTTTCGAAAATTAAAATCCCAAAAATGTAGCAATTTCTGATCTCAAAATTACAATTCCGGTAATAATAATATTTAAAATTGATAGCGGAATTAGTATTCTCCAACCTAAATGCATCAATTGATCGTATCTAAAACGGGGTATCGTCCATCGAACCCACATAAAGAAAAATATGAATCCGCAAATTTTGATAAATAATACCAAAAATCCTAACACATTCGCAATATTAACGCCCCAATTTTCAACAGCCCAAGCCATTCCCGGATAATTGTACCCACCAAAGAATAAAACAGACAATATTGCCGAAGAAATAAACATATTAGCATATTCTGCAAAAAGGTAAAATCCCATCTTCATTGATGAATATTCCGTATGGTAACCACCAATTAATTCGGTTTCACATTCTGCTAAATCAAAGGGTGTTCTGTTAGCTTCTGCAAAAGCACAAATTAAAAATATTAAAAACGACAACGGTTGGTAAAAAACATTCCAATGCATTCCTGGTTGTTGTGCAGAAATTTCTCTCAAACTCAACGTTCCAGTCATCATTAACAAGGCGATAATACTTAATCCCATGGCAACTTCATATGAAACCATTTGCGAAGCAGCACGAACTGCACCCATTAAGGAAAATTTATTATTACTTGCCCAACCACCAATCATAATCCCGTAAACTCCTACAGATAATACACCAAAAATATAAAGTATTGCAACATCAATATCTGTAGCTTGCAGTAAAATATCGCGACCAAAAAGGTGTACTCTATCGCCCCAAGGAATTACAGCACTTGTCATTAAAGCAGTACTCATTGCGATTGCAGGACCAACTATGAATAAAAACTTATTTGGCGTGTTCGGAATAAATTCTTCTTTAGAAAGTAATTTCATTCCATCTGCCAACGGTTGTAATAATCCGCCCCAACCAGCACGATTTGGACCAATTCTATCTTGCAAAAACGCTGCGAGTTTTCGTTCTGCCCAAGTAGAATACATTGCCATTAGCATTGTTAATGCAAATACAGCAATAATAACTACACTTTTTTCTATTATAAAAGCTTGTTCCATTTTATCTGTTCAAATTGGTATTTAGTGGAAAATCAGACATACTAATTTTCTTTCTATCTTGTTCTCTACCTTCTAAAATTCCTTTTTCTGTTTCAATTACTACTTTCTCAATTTTTCGAGTATAGTTATTTTGGTTTAAAACTGAATCTTTTTCAAATTTTCGTGGACCTTCTATTATCCAATCTGCAACATTTTTATTGTCAAAACGACATTCGTTACAAATAAATTCTTCTACTTCATGGTATTCGTCTTTTCTACCAGTAACTCTTTGTATTTCGTCTCCAAACATCCAAACGGTAGTTTTTCCGCAACATTTGGTGCAATTTCTATGTGCATTAAAGGGTTTATTAAACCAAACACGTTGTTTGAATCTGAAGGTTTTATCAGTTAATGCGCCAACAGGACAAACGTCAATCATATTGCCAGAAAACTCATTATTAATGGCTTTAGATAAACAAGTAGAAATGTTAGAATGGTCACCACGATCCATAATTCCGTGTACTCTTCCGTCTGTAAGTTGGTCTGCAACCATTACACAACGGTAACATAGAATACAGCGATTCATGTGTAATTGAATATTTTTACCAATATCTTCTGGTTCAAATATTCTTTTCTCTTCTACGAAGCGAGTTTCTGATTTTCCGTGTTCAAAACTCAAATTCTGTAAATCGCATTCGCCTGCCTGATCGCAAACTGGGCAATCTAAAGGATGGTTTATTAAAAGAAATTCTGTTACTGCTTTTCTTGCTTCGGTTACACGAGGCGAACTTTTACTGTTCACTTCCATTCCGTCCATACAACCGGTTACACAAGATGCCATTAATTTCGGCATTGGTCTAGGATCTGCTTCGCTACCTTTGGCAACTTCCACCAAACAACAACGGCATTTCCCGCCGCTACCTTCTAATTTAGAATAATAACACATCGCTGGCGGAACTACTTCGCCACCAATCATTCTTGCAGCTTGCAATATAGTTGTTCCTGGTTCTACTTCTATTGACTGTCCGTCTATTGTTACTTTCATTATATTTTTTGTTTCAGGTTTAAAGTATTAAGTTGTTGTGCTAACTCTAAACTTCAAAATTTAAACTGTTTCTTTAAATACTAAATGCTTTACCATATTAAATGGTTCGGCAACAAAATGGTCTCTATTTTTTATTTTTTCTGGGAAACGAATGTGGAATTCAAATTCGTCTCTAAAATGACGAATTGCGGCGGCAACTGGCCACGCAGCAGCATCACCTAGAGGACAAATTGTGTTTCCTTCAATTTTAGATTGAATGCTCCATAACAATTCGATATCTTCTTCTCTACCCAAACCATTTTCAATTCGGTATAAAGTTTTTTCCAACCAACCTGTTCCTTCTCGGCAAGGCGAACATTGGCCGCAGCTTTCGTGGTGGTAAAAGCGAGAAAAATTCCATGTGTTTCTGACAACACAAGCGGTATCATTATAGACAATAAATCCGCCAGAACCTAACATCGATCCGGTAGCAAACCCACCATCCGATAAGGATTCATAACTCATTAATCTGTCTTCTCCGTTTGCCGTTTTATATATTAATTCTGCGGGTAATATTGGCACAGAACTTCCTCCTGGCACGAATGCTTTTAAAGGTCTATCCGATGACATTCCGCCTAAATATTCGTCAGAGTTCATAAATTCATAAACGGATAACCCCAATTCAATTTCGTAAACACCAGGCTTTTTAATGTGACCAGAAGCAGAAATTAACTTTGTTCCTGTAGATCTTCCTATTCCTATTGCAGCATAATCTGCACCAGAATTATTTACAATCCAAGGCACAGAAGCAATAGTTTCTACATTATTTACTACAGTAGGATTTGCCCATAAACCAGAAACTGCAGGAAATGGTGGTTTGATTCTTGGGTTTCCTCGTTTTCCTTCTAAACTTTCAATTAAGGCAGTTTCTTCTCCGCAAATGTAAGCTCCAGCGCCAATTTGAACATATAGTTCTAAATCGTATCCCGATCCTAAGATATTTTTTCCTAACCAACCAGCTGCTTTCGCTTCTGCAATGGCACGTTCTAAAATTTTATAAATCCACATATATTCTCCACGAATATAAATGTAAGATAGGTTTGCACCCAAGGCAAAAGAAGAGGTAATCATTCCTTCAATTAATAAATGCGGAAGAAATTCCATCAAATATCTGTCTTTGAAAGTTCCTGGTTCTGATTCGTCTGCATTACAAACTAAATGTCTTGGTTTTCCTGATTTTTTATCAATAAAACTCCATTTCATTCCAGCAGGAAATCCTGCACCTCCACGACCACGTAGACCAGAAGTTTTAACTTCTTCTACCACTTGATCTGGCGTCATTTCTTTAATGGCTTTTTCTACCGAAGCATAACCACCTTCTTTGCGGTAAACTTCATAGGTTTTAATTCCAGGAACATTGATTTTATCTAATAATATTTTTTTTGACATCTTATTTATCTAATAAGTTGATTTTTCCTTCTTTGCAATCTGCAATTAATTGGTCGATTTTTTCTTCATTCAAATGTTCTTGATAAAAATCTCCTAATTGCATCATTGGTGCATATCCGCATGCGCCTAAACATTCTACACCGCGAACTTCAAATAATCCGTCAACTGTTATTTCGCCGACATTTACACCTAGTTTATTACAAGTATAATCCATCAAATTTTCAACACCATTTAAACAACATGGAGATGTTTGGCAAAATTCAAACATGTATTTTCCGATAGGTCTTTGATTATACATAGTATAAAAGGAAACTACTTCGTATACTTCTATAGGTTGAATTTCTAGAATTTCTGCAACTTTATCTTGCAAACCAAAACTTAACCAATTTTCGTGCGCATCTTGAACTTCATGCAAAATTGGTAACAATGCAGATTTTTTTTTGTCTGCCGGATAATGACTAATTAATTCATTAATACGTTGCATTAAGGAATCGGTAATATTTATTTCTTGTTTATATTGTGTACTTTCCATTTTTGTTATTTTAAATTTTGAATTATAAATTTCTAATTTAATTCATAACTCATCCTTTATAATTTTATTTAAGCGTCTAATTCTCCTGCAATTACATTTAAACTTGATAAAATAACTATGGCGTCAGATAGTTGTGCACCAATAATCATTTCTGGATATGCTTGGTAATATATAAAACATGGTCGTCTGAAATGCAAACGATATGGTGTTCTACTTCCGTCTGTAATTAAATAAAATCCTAATTCACCATTTCCTCCTTCTACCGGATGGTATACTTCTGCAACTGGAACAGGAATTTCTCCCATAACAATTTTAAAGTGGTAAATTAAACTTTCCATGTTATTATAAACGTCTTCTTTTGGAGGTAAATAATAATCAGGAACGTCTGCATGGTATGCACCTTCAGGCAATTTGTCTAATGCTTGGCGAATAATACTTAAACTTTCCCAAACTTCTGCATTACGAACGCAAAAACGGTCGTAGGTATCACCAGATTTTCCTACAGGAATATCAAATTCAAAATCTTCATAAGAAGAATATGGTTGTGCTTTTCTTACGTCATAATCAATTCCTGCAGCACGCAAATTTGGACCGGTAAAACCGTAATCCATTGCTTTTTCGGCTGTTATTGGACCAACATTTACAGTTCTGTCTATAAAAATTCTGTTTCTTTCGAACAGGTTTTCAAATTCTTTCCAAGCAATAGGGAAATCAGTTAAAAAGATCTCTAATAATTCAAATGCTTTGGGCGTCCAATCGCGCTCAAAACCGCCAATTCTACCCATATTTGTAGTTAGTCTTGCGCCACAAATTTCTTCGTATATTTCGTATATTTTTTCTCTGAATTGAAACACATATAAGAAACCGGTATATGCACCAGTATCTACTCCTAAAATAGAATTACAAATAATATGATCTGTAATTCGAGCCATTTCCATTACAATAACACGAAGATATTGTGCTCTTTTAGGAACTTCTACATTCAACACTTTTTCTACCGTCATCCACCAAGCCATATTATTAATAGGAGAAGAACAATAGTTCATTCTATCTGTTAACGGTGTAATTTGGTAAAACGGACGGTTTTCTGCAATTTTTTCAAAAGCACGATGAATGTATCCAATAGTTGGTTCTGCTTCTATAATTCGCTCGCCATCCATTAGTAAAATATTTTGAAAAATACCATGCGTTGCGGGATGCGTTGGACCTAAATTTAGAATAGAAAGTTCACTTCCATCTTCATTTAGTTGCGCTGCAATTCGCTTTGCGTATCTGTCTTCTGGTGATAATAATAGCTCTGACATTTTATAATGTGGAATTATTTATTGTTTCTTTTCGATTCTTTAAACTATCGGATTATTGGAAACAGTTCTTCCGAAAAATCGGTCGTCTTTGTCTGTTCTTCCGTTATCTTCTAAAGGAAATTCTTTTCGCATTGGATGTGAAACCATTTCATCCATATTTAAAATTCTTTTTAATTGTGGATGTCCTTCGAATTGAATTCCGTAAAAATCCCAAGTTTCTCTTTCCATCCAATTTGCTGTTTTAAACAAATTGATGACAGTTGGAATAGATTCTCCATCGGCCAAGTAGGCTTTAATTCGGATTCGTACATTTTCAACCCAGTTGTGCATATGATACACTACTACAAATTGATGTGTGTCATCATTATCTGGATAGTGAATCGCACATAAATCGGTTAAAAAATGAAAATTTAAACTTTCCTCTTCTTTCAAGAATCGGATAATCTGGTTATTATAATCTGATTCCATTTCAAAAGTTAACATATCACTTTCTGTGTGAAAGTTAAATACTTTTTCTTGAAATTTATTTTCGAGCGATTGCTGGATGTAGTTTGTTTCTAAAGCCATATTATAGGTTATAAGAAGCCAATAATTCAAGATATTCTGGAGAACTTCTTCGTCTTACAGATTCTGTTCGTACCAATTCTTGTAATTGCATTACACCGTCAACTATTTGTTCTGGTCTTGGCGGACAACCCGGTACGTAGACATCAACTGGAATTACTTTATCAATTCCTTGTAATACAGAATAGGTGTCAAAAATACCTCCTGAAGATGCACAAGCACCAACTGCAATTACCCAACGCGGTTCTGACATTTGTTCGTACACTTGACGTAAAATTGGGGCCATTTTTTTTGAAATAGTTCCCATTACCATTAACATATCCGCTTGACGAGGAGAAAAACTCACTCGTTCTGATCCGAAACGTGCTAAATCGTAATGCGAAGCCATTGTCGCCATAAATTCAATACCGCAACAAGAAGTTGCAAAGGGTAACGGCCAAAGAGAATTTGCTCTTGCCATACCTACTACACCATTTAATTTAGTTGCGAAAAATCCTTCTCCTGTAACGCCTTCTGGTGGCGCAACCATTGTTATACTTGCATCCATAATTATTTGATTTTAGATGGTTTGCTTTTTCATTATTCCCATTCTAAAGCTTTTTTCTTGATAATATAAAAGAAACCGATTAATAAAAGCATCATGAAAATTACCATTTTCACCATACCTTCTATTCCTAACTCTTTAAAATTAACCGCCCAAGGATATAAAAATATTACTTCAACATCAAAAAGTACAAATAAAATTGCTACTAAAAAATATTTTACAGAAAACGGAATTCTGGCATTTCCGACAGATTCAATTCCGCACTCAAAATTTTTATCTTTATTTACAGAACTCCTTTTTGGACCAAGTTTTCCTGAAATAATTATTGTTCCTACCACAAAACCAACTGCTAAAAGCATTTGCATTAGTATCGGAAAATAATCCATTTGTGTTGATTGCATAAAGTTTTTATTTAAAAAATAGAAATATATTACAAATATACATCGCATTATTTAATTCGCAATAAACAGACGTTAAACGTTTCTGTTTTTACTAGGATTTTAAACCTATTTAAAATAGTTCTAAATAATTAATTATTAGTACAAAAAAAAACGTTCCGAAATTAATCGGAACGCTACACCATTGGAGGTAATCAAAAAATAATGTATATTAGTCTTCGATAACTACTACTTGAGCAGCTACTTTACCTTTTCTTCCTTCTTCTTCTTCGTAAGATACTTTGTCACCTTCGTTAAGTGATTCTGCTCTTAATCCTGTAGCATGAACGAAAATGTCGTTTCCATTTTCATCATCTGTAATAAATCCGTAACCTTTTGATTCATTAAAAAACTTAACTGTTCCTGTGCGCATTGTATGTAATATAAAATAATTAATAATGGCAAATGTAGACTTTATAATAATACAAAAACAATTATTTTATCTTTTTTTATTGAAATTTATTGATTTTCAGTATTTTCTGAGGAAATTAAGTGTTTTTACTTAGTGAAAATTTTATTTTTTAAGTTGGATAAAAAGCTCATCTAATTGGGATTGATCAATTACTGATGGCGCATCTATCATTACATCGCGACCAGAATTATTCTTAGGAAAAGCTATAAAATCTCGTATGGTTTCTTGTCCGCCTAAAATTGCAACCAGTCTATCCAATCCAAAAGCCAAACCACCGTGTGGTGGCGCACCAAATTGAAAAGCATTCATTAAAAAACCAAATTGTTCTTGCGCTTGTTCTGGCGTAAAGCCTAACAAATCAAACATTCTTGCTTGCAATTCTTTATCGTGGATTCTAATAGAACCTCCACCAATTTCATTTCCGTTCAAAACCATATCATATGCATTGGCACGTACTTCTCCAGGATTAGTGTCTATCAAAGCCATGTCTTCTGGTTTTGGAGAAGTAAATGGATGGTGCATTGCGTGGTATCTTTTAGATTCTTCGTCCCATTCTAATAACGGAAAATCAACTACCCATAGGGGAGCAAAAACTTCAGGATTTCTTAATCCTAAACGTGTTGCTAATTCCATTCGTAAAGCAGAAAGTTGCGTTCTTGTTTTATTGGCTTCTCCTGACAGTACAATGATTAAATCCCCTGGTTTTGCATTAGTTATTTCTGCCCATTTTTTTAAATCGTCTTGATCATAGAATTTATCTACGGAAGATTTCAAACTTCCGTCTAATTCGTATTTTGCATAAATCATTCCGGTTGCCCCAACTTGCGGACGCTTAACCCAATCAATCAACGCATCAATTTCTTTTCTGGTGTAACTAGCGCAGTTTGGTGCGGCAAAACCTACCACCAATTCTGCCGAGTTAAAAACAGGGAAATCTTTATGTTTGGCTACTGTATTTAATTCTCCAAATTTCATATCAAACCGAATGTCTGGCTTGTCATTACCATAGGTTTTCATGGCGTAATCGTAAGTAATTCTTGGAAATTCTGCCACATCAATTCCTTTTATTTCTTTTAGCAAATGTCGGGTTAGTGCTTCGAAAACATTTAAAATATCTTCTTGTTCTACAAATGCCATTTCACAATCAATTTGCGTAAATTCTGGCTGTCTGTCTGCACGTAAATCTTCATCGCGAAAGCACTTTACAATCTGAAAATATTTATCCATTCCGCCAACCATTAACAATTGCTTGAATGTTTGTGGCGATTGCGGCAAGGCATAAAATTGCCCTTGATTCATTCTGCTTGGTACCACAAAATCTCTTGCACCTTCTGGAGTAGATTTTATTAAATATGGCGTTTCTATTTCACAAAAGTCTAAATCAGATAAAAACTTACGCACTTCCATAGCGACTTTATGTCTAAAAAGTAAGGCGTTTTTTACCGGATTTCTTCGGATATCCAAATAACGATATTTCATTCGGATGTCTTCTCCTCCATCTGTTTGGTCTTCTATGGTAAAAGGTGGCGTTAAAGACTGATTTAAAATAGTCAATTTGGTTACTAAAACTTCTATTTCTCCTGTTGGGATATTTTTGTTCTTAGATTCTCTTTCGATTACAGTTCCTATAATTTGAATAACAAATTCGCGACCTAAAGTTTTAGCTAATTCAAACACGGATTTTTCCGTTCGACCTTCATCAAAAACTAATTGCGTAATTCCGTATCTGTCTCGCAAATCGACCCAATTCATAAATCCTTTATCGCGGCTTTTTTGAACCCAACCGGCCAATGTTACTTCTTGAGAGATATTTTTAGCGGAAAGTTCGCCGCAGGAATGACTTCTGTACATTATAAATAGTTTTTTGCAAAAATAGTATTTTGTTTTTTATTTTAAACTTTTTGTATGGTATTTAAAATTATGCTTATTTAATAGGATTGCGTTAGCGATTACAGCACTATCCTTTTGTGCAACGATAGTAGAACAAAAGATTTAGCGGAAAGCGCGACCGCTTTTTTGCGGAAACGCCAAAAATAAGTTTATAAATTTTTTTTTAAGTATTTTTAAAAATAAAAAGTATATTTGAACTTACTCTTATTAAAATCATTAAAAATGAAAAAAATACTCTTATTAACCTTGTCATTATTAACTACTTGTATCACTTTAGGACAAGGAAAAATTCAGTTTAAAGCAAACATCACAAATCCAAATAGCGATAAGCTAAGCTTTCGAGATATGAAAGATGGGAAAACGGTTGCAGTTCTTAACGCTTCTAAAAGTGGTATTTTTAATGGTGAAATAGTTGCTGCAGATGGGTTTTACCAGTTAAATGACGGTATGGAAGCTGCTGTACTGTATTTTAAAGACGGTTATAATTTGGCTATGAAAATGGACGCAAAATTATTTGACGAAACCATTTCATTCTCCGGAAAAGGATCTAAAGAAAATAATTTTTTAGTTGCTGGTACAATAGAAGGAGAAAAATTTGAAGAAGCTAATTTTGACAAAAGCAAAGAAGACTTTTATGCTGCCTTTGAAGTTAGAAAGAAAAAAGATATGGATGCTTTGGCTACCGGAGGATTTGACGAATCTTTCTTAACCTATGCAAAAAAAGATGTAATGAATAATCTGATTCAGTTGCAAACATCTTACAAAAATGCGCAGTTGCAAAAAGCAATAACCGGAAAGCAATCTGCTGGATTTGATTATGAAAATCATAAAGGAGGAAAAACCAAATTAGAGGATTTTAAAGGAAAATATGTGTATTTGGATATTTGGGCAACTTGGTGCGGACCATGTAGAGCAGAAATTCCTTCTTTGAAAAAGATTGAAGAAAAATACCATGGTAAAAATATCGAGTTTGTTTCTATTTCTGTAGATGTAGATAAAGACCATGAAAAATGGCAAAAATTTGTTTCGGATAAAGAATTAGGCGGTGTGCAGCTTTTTGCAGATAAAAATTGGATGTCGGACTTTATCCAATCGTATGGAATTAATGCTATCCCAAGATTTATTTTATTAGATCCAAACGGGAATGTAGTAAGTGCGGATGCAAACAGACCATCAGACAGTAAATTACAAGAACAGTTAGATAAATTGCTGAAGTAATCTTTTAATAATAGCTTTTTTATAACCCAATTGTTAGTTTTTTAACAGTTGGGTTTTTTATTGTACTATGTTAAATTTTATTCAATGTTACCAAATTGTTATGTGAAAGTTTTTTTATTGTAAATTATTACTTATATTTGTTAAGTTAATAATTCAAAATTAAAACCTACTACAATGAAAAATATGATGATAATGGCGATGTTGGTGGTATCTTTCGCAACATTTGCTCAAAACAATAAGCCGAAATTAACGGAAGAAAACGGAATGGTGAAAGCAACTTATTTTTTTGATAACGGAACTATTCAACAAGAAGGTTTCTTCAAAAACGGAAAATTAGAAGGAAAATGGATTTCCTATAATCAAAACGGAACTAAGAAAGCTATTGCAGAATATTCTGAAGGAAACAAAACTGGAAAATGGTTTTTCTGGAATGAAAACTCTCTTTCTGAAGTAGATTATAGTGATAATGCAATTGCATCTGTTAAAAACTGGAATAATTCTTCAATTGCTTCTAGCAATTAAATTCGAATAATTTTTTTAATTTAAAAAAGCCATCTAAATTAGATGGCTTTTTTTTAGATATTAGCTTACCCAATTTATATTGAAATGCATTCTTGAGCAAATTGTATTGTTTAAAATAATAGCTTTATTTGATGCGAATTGGTTTAGCAATTACTCAGTAATTTTAAATAATAAACCCTGCTTAAGATTTTAAGCAGGGTTTATTATTTAAGTACGACTTTACTAAATAGTATCGGCGTTAATATTATTTTCATTTAATTCTATTGGATCGTAATCTGCAACCATTTCTGCCTCGTAGTCTACTTTTTCTCCTCTAGAGAATTTAGCGATTAATTTTTCCATAATTTCATAAATTACAGGAACTACAATCAAGGTTAAGAATAAGGAAGAAATTAATCCACCTATAATTACCCAAGCCAGACCATTTTTCCATTCTGCTCCAGCTCCAGAGGCTAATGCAATTGGAAACATACCAAATACCATTGCAATGGTTGTCATTAAAATTGGACGCAGTCTTGCATGATTCGCCTGTATTAAAGCATTACGAATGCTTTCTCCTGCTTTTCTGCGTTGGTTGGTATAATCGACTAACATAATTGCATTTTTACATACCAATCCGATAAGCATAATGATTCCCAAAATGGTGAAGATGTTTAAAGTATTATTTGTTAATGCTAATGCCAGCAATGCTCCAATGAAAGAAAGCGGAATAGAAAACAATACTACAAATGGATGCACAAAACTATCGTATAAGGAAACCATTACTAAGTAAAC
>JBLIJW010000012.1:0-36779 GCA_047636155.1 Flavobacterium sp.
CCAAGCATACAAAGCAGCGACTATACTTCCTGCACTTGAACCAGCAATTTCTGTAGGATAAATTCCGATTTCTTCTAAAAACTTAATCACTCCGGCATGCGCTAAACCTTTGGAACCGCCACCAGAGAAAACATAGCCAACAGATTTTGTATCTAATTTCATTCTGTAAAATTACTTTTTATTTAAGAAAATATTAAAAATCTTTAAAAAATATAGAATAAATTTGTAAAAAATCGAATGCTAGAAATTATCGAAAAAAGTTTATCCAACAGCTTTAACTATGCCGAATACAGAAACCACGCTACAAATTTAATACTTGCAGAACAAGTAACTGGAAACGAACAATCAGAAGATTTGTTGCATTATGCTCAATTAAATGAAGTTCGAATGAACCGTTTAGAGAAAACGATTCAGATAACAGAAGAAGTGAAAAATGTGATTGCCAACATTAAAAAAGAACAAATTTGGTTAGTAATTACCGAAAGCTGGTGTGGCGATGCAGCGCAAATATTACCTATAATTTACAAAATGTCGCAATTATCAGAATCGGTTTATATGCGAATTGTTTTGCGTGACGACAACGAAGATTTGATGAATAAATTTTTAACCAACGGCGGAAAAGCAATTCCTAAATTAGTATTTGTTGAAAAAGAATCCATGGAAGTTTTAGGTGATTTTGGACCACGACCAACAGCAGCGACAAAATTAGTTTCCGATTACAAAGCGGAATTTGGGATAATTGATGCTACAATAAAATCGAATTTGCAAAAGTGGTATTTGCAGGATAAAGGAATAAGCACTCAAAATGAAATTGCAGCTTTTTTAAAAAGCAGAATTAAATTTTAACTTTATTCTACAACTGTGAATTGTTTTTCAAATTCTTCTGGAGTTTTTGCTTTATCTGAATAAAAATCGCCAATTTTGGTTCTGCATAAAGCAGATAAATATCCACCAGATTGTAAAGCCAATCCGAAATCGTATGCTAAAGATCGAATATAAGTTCCTTTACTACATGTTACTCTAAAATCGATTTCTGGGAATTCGTACCGCGTAATTTCAAATTCGTAAATAGTAGTTTTTCGCGATGCCATTTCTACTTCTTCGCCTGCGCGTGCGCGCTCGTACATTCGTACACCATCTTTTTTTATGGCAGAAAAAACGGGTGGTTTTTGATCAATTTCGCCAATAAATTGTTTTGTAGTTTCGTATACCAAAGCTTCGGAAATATGATTGGTTGGAAAGGTAGCATTTACCTCCGTTTCTAAATCATAACTTGGTGTAGTTGCACCAACCGTAATTGTACCGGTATATTCTTTGGTTTGTGCTTGAATCTCTGTAATTCTTTTGGTGAATTTTCCGGTGCAAATTATTAATAATCCGGTTGCTAATGGATCTAAAGTTCCGGCATGCCCGATTTTGAATTTTTTTGGTAAATCAAAATTTCGTTTTAAAACATATTTTAATTTATTAACTGCCTGAAAAGATGACCAAGTTAATGGTTTGTCTATTAAAATAATCTGACCTTCTAACCAATCTTCCGAAGTCATTATACTATAGTTAGTGGTTGCACAAAAAAGTGAATTAAAAGCAAAATAGTTCCTACTATAATTCGATAATAACCAAACATTTTAAATCCGTTTTTGCTTAAATATCCTATAAAAGATTTAATCGCAATTAAGGCTACAATAAATCCTACCACATTACCAATTACAAGTAAATTTATTTGATCTTGAGAAAGTACAAAACCATCTTTGTAATAATCGTAACACTTTTTTACCGTTGCACCAAGCATGGTCGGAACAGCAAGAAAAAAAGAAAATTCTGCTGCAGCCGTTCGCGATAATTTTTGCGCCATTCCGCCAACAATACTTGCGCCACTTCTGGAAACACCAGGAATCATTGCCAAACATTGAAACATTCCTATTTTAAATGCCGTAGGATAAGATAATTCTGCGGCTTTAAAATTCTGCGTAGTATCTTCTAATTCTGTATCTAAATTTTTTTCTGTTGGCGCAGCAAACCAATCGTCTACTTTTAAAAGAATTATTCCACCAATCAAAAGTGAAACTGCAACCGTTACCGGATTTTCAAGTAAAGCATCAATCTTATCGCTAAATAACAACCCAAAAATTACAGCAGGAATAAAAGCGACCAATAATTTAAAATAAAAGTCTAAACTTTGAAAAAATCGTTTGAAATATAAAACAACTACAGATAAAATAGTTCCTAGCTGAATCACGATGGTAAATAATTTGGTAAAATCTTCAGATGCAATTCCGAAAAAAGAACTGGCAATAATCATATGTCCGGTAGAAGAAATTGGAAGAAATTCAGTTATTCCTTCTATAATTGCCAAAATTATGGCTTGTAAGTAATCCATTTTTTAGTAATAATTTAAATACAACAAATTACTTTTTAGCTTTTTTGAAGATGGAATAAATTGTGATTCCGAAACCAATTAAAACCGTTGTTGGCGCCAAACGAATGCGTCTAAAACTAAATATATCTTCGTTAAAAACTTTAGGATCTGTGCTTCCGCCGCCAGCCATTAAAACGAAACCAACGCTAATTACTGCAATTCCGATTAACAACCAAGTATAGTTGTGTTTCTCAAATAAAAACTCTGCTTTTTGATCGTTATTTTTCATAATATTCTAAAATTTTCTTTAGTATAAATCGTCTGTACGTAAATTCAAAAAACGTTGGGTTGCGAAATGTGTGCTTATCCAAGTAATTAAAATTCCTAAAGCTAAAACACCAACTAAGACGATGGTCGTTAACTCGATGTCTGTGAAAATGTCTAAAGTTGGATAATTTTTATCGATATAAAACAAAGAACCTACTAAAACCGCAACAGCCAAAAAAGAACCAATTGCACCCAAAATAATACTTTTTTTCACAAACGGACTACGAATAAACGATTTGGTTGCGCCAACCATTTGCATGGTTTTAATGATAAATCGGTTGGCATAAATACTCAATCGCAACGAACTGTTAATTAAAAGCACCGCTATAAAAGCAAAAACACCACTTACTATTAAAACCCAAAAACTAATTTTTTTAATGTTGTCATTAACTAGAGTGATTAACTGTTTATCATACACTACATCCTCTACCATTTCATTATCACGAAGTGTACCTTCAATTTTAGTAAAATTAGCGTTGGTAACAAAATCTGCTTTTAAATGAATATCGTAAGAATTGTATAACGGATTTGTACCTAAAAATGTAACAAAATCTTCTCCGATAATATCTTTGTGTTCTTTTGCAGCTTCGTCTTTAGAAACATATTTATAATCTTTGGCGTATTTAGAAGTCTTCATTTGATTTTCAAAATTCTTGAAAACCGTATCTGTTGCTTCATTTTTAAAGAAAACGGTCATTACGATATCTTCTTTAAAATTGTTAGACAATCGTTTAGAATTAATTACAAATAAACCCAATAATCCTAAAAGAAATAAAACTAAAAAAATACTCAAAACCACCGAAAAATAAGAGGTAATTACTCTGCGTTTTTGAAATTTTTCAAAGGAAGATGCCATAAATAATAAATTTAGTGGTAAAAATAATAAACAAATTGGTTTCTATAGGATTTATAACGTTTAAAGTTTCAAAATTAGTACTTATAAAACGTAATTCTACATAATTTAGGACTATTAACTCTCGATTAACCTTAAAGTTTACTTTTTAAATTGGGATATTTTTATTTTTGATCGCAATAATAAACACAATAAATGTAAATTTGTACTCTTAAAATAAACAAGTAACAAAACTTTGAATCGTTGTTACTTTGCACCTTTGAAAATCTAAAATGAAATACAATCCGAACGAAATTGACGCCAAATGGCAAAAACATTGGGCAGAAAATCAAACTTTTGCAGCAACCAATAACTCCGATAAGCCAAAATATTATGTATTAGATATGTTTCCGTATCCATCTGGCGCAGGTTTACATGTTGGTCATCCGTTAGGATATATTGCATCGGATATTGTTGCTCGTTACAAAAGACATAAAGGTTTTAATGTTTTGCATCCGCAAGGGTACGATTCGTTCGGTTTGCCGGCAGAACAATATGCCATTCAAACTGGCCAACATCCAGACAAAACAACCAAAGAAAATATTGCTCGATACCGAGAACAACTAGATAAAATTGGTTTTTCTTTTGATTGGAGTCGCGAAGTGCGAACTTCAAACGCCGATTATTACAAACATACCCAGTGGATTTTTATCCAACTTTTTAATTCTTGGTACAATAAAAATACCGACAAAGCAGAAGATATTGCAAGCCTAATTTCGATTTTTGAAGCACACGGAAATTTGGTAGATAGTTCTGTTTTAAATGCCATTTGCGACGATGCAATTCTACAATTTTCTGCCAACGATTGGAATCAAATGTCTAGCGAAGAACAACAAAAAATGTTGTTGCATTACCGATTGACTTATTTGGCAGAAACCGAGGTAAATTGGTGTCCGGCATTGGGAACAGTTTTAGCAAATGACGAAATTGTAAACGGCGTTTCAGAACGTGGCGGACATCCGGTTATTCGCAAAAAAATGAAACAATGGTCGATGCGAATTTCTGCGTATGCAGAACGATTATTGCAAGGATTAAACGAAATCGATTGGACCGAATCTTTAAAAGAATCGCAACGAAATTGGATCGGAAAATCTGTTGGTGCAATGGTGACTTTTAAAGTTAAAAATCACGACGAAGTTATTGATGTTTTCACCACAAGACCAGATACCATTTTTGGAGTTACATTTATGACTTTGGCGCCAGAACACGATTTGGTTGCTAAAATTACCACCGAAGCACAAAAACAAGCCGTTGAAAATTATATCGAATCGACTGCAAAACGATCGGAACGCGAGCGAATGGCAGACGTTAAAACCATTTCTGGCGTTTTTACTGGCGCGTATGCAGAACATCCTTTTACTAAAGAGCCAATTCCGGTTTGGATTGGCGATTACGTTTTAGCAGGATACGGAACTGGCGCAGTAATGGCAGTACCTTGCGGTGACGAAAGAGATTATGCTTTTGCTAATTTCTTTAAAGGAAAGGACGGAATGCCAGAAATAAAAAATATTTTTAACCAAGACATTTCAGAAGCTGCATTTGGTAGCAAAGACGGATTTGAATTGGTAGATTCTGATTTTTTAAACGGATTAAATTATAAAAAAGGAACACAACTTGCCATTGCAAAATTAGAAGAAATCCAACAAGGAAAAGGCAAAACCAACTACCGTTTGCGCGATGCCGTTTTTTCTCGCCAACGCTATTGGGGCGAACCATTTCCGGTATATTATGTAAACGGATTACCGCAAATGATTGATGTCAAATTTTTGCCAATTGTATTGCCAGAAGTTGAGAAATATTTGCCAACCGAAGACGGACAACCGCCATTAGGAAACGCTACAAATTGGGCTTGGGATAGTGTTCAGTCTTCAGTAGTCAGCAATCAGCTTATTGACGACATCACTATTTTTCCATTAGAATTAAACACAATGCCAGGTTGGGCAGGAAGTTCTTGGTACTGGATGCGTTATATGGATGCGCACAACGAAAATGAATTTGCCAGCAAAGAAGCTTTGGATTATTGGCAAAATGTAGATTTATATATCGGCGGAAGCGAACACGCAACCGGACATTTATTGTATTCTCGTTTTTGGAATAAATTTTTAAAAGACAAAGGTTTCGCACCAACCGAAGAACCATTTCAAAAATTGATCAATCAAGGAATGATTTTGGGTGAAAGTGCATTTTTATATGTTTTACAAACGAAATTAGGTAATGAAAATGCTTCTGAACAAGTTCTTTTAGATTTCGAAAGCTATAAGAAATTTATGAATGGTGGCTCGATAGACATATTACCGAAAAATTTATTGCAATTTTTAAATGAGAGACTATCTTTATTTGAAAGTTTTAATAAAAGATTAGAAGGTTTAGATAGAAATTTTATCTGTTTTAGATCAGCAATAGATGTAAGTTATGTCAATTCGAAAAATGAAATAGATATGACTAATCTTTCAAAAGATGAAAGATACAAACTATTGCTTAACGCGTCATACTTTAATGGTGATCGAGTATTTAAAACTGAAAATATAACCGTTATACGCGAAGTAGAAAAAATGTCCAAATCTAAATACAACGTAGTTAATCCAGATTATATTTGTAATGAATATGGTGCCGATACGTTGCGTTTATACGAAATGTTTCTTGGTCCGTTAGAACAAGCAAAACCATGGAATACTGCCGGAATTACCGGAGTTTTTGGTTTTCTTAAAAAACTATGGCGTTTGTATTTTGAAGAAGATACCTTAATTGTAACCAACGACGAACCAACGGCAGAAATGTACAAATCGTTGCACAAAACCATCAAAAAAGTTACCGAAGATATCGAGAATTTTTCATTCAATACTTCTGTTTCCCAATTCATGATTTGTGTAAACGAGTTATCCCAACTAAAATGTCATAACCGCAAAATTTTACAACCGTTGGCAATTATTCTTTCGCCTTACGCGCCGCATATTGCAGAAGAATTATGGTTAAAATTAGGACATTCGGAAACTATTTCCTTTGTAGATTTTCCGGTTTATGAAGAAAAATATTTGGTCGAATCCGAAAAAGAATATCCAGTTTCCTTTAACGGAAAAATGCGATTTACTATCAAACTTCCTTTAGATTTAACCAGAGATCAAATAGAAGAAATTATAATGAACGACGAACGAACCATCAAACAATTAGACGGCAAAACACCAAATAAAGTAATTATTGTTCCGGGGAAAATCATCAATTTAGTTGGGTAAAGTTAATTTTACAAACATCTATTTTTATTTTAAATAACAAAACACCCTAAAAAAATTAGGGTATTTTGATGAAAAATGTAAATTAAAATAAATTAACCCCTAAAATTATAGGGTGTAAATTAATATTTATTACTTTTGAGAAAAATATCACTCAAAATGAAAATAGGAGTTCCAAAAGAAATAAAAAATAACGAAAGCCGTGTCGGAATGACACCAGCTGGCGCTTTCGAATTGGTTGAAAACAAACATACCGTTTACATACAAGCTACCGCAGGCGAAGGAAGCGGTTTTCCAGATGTCGATTATATTCAGGTTGGAGCAATAATTTTAAATACTTTGGAAGAAATTTACGAAGCAGCAGAAATGATTGTCAAAGTCAAAGAACCTATTGAAATTGAATATTTATTAATAAAACCGCATCACGTAGTTTTTACCTATTTTCATTTTGCATCTAGTGAAAAGCTAACCCACGCCATGCTAAAAAGCAAAGCAGTTTGCATTGCTTATGAAACTGTAGAAGATGCAGACGGAAGTTTACCTTTACTCACTCCAATGTCAGAAGTTGCCGGCAGAATGGCAATTCAACAAGGCGCAAAATATTTAGAAAAACCAAAAAAAGGTCGCGGTGTTTTACTTGGCGGCGTTCCGGGCGTTCCGCCAGGCAAAGTTTTAATTCTTGGTGCCGGAGTTGTTGGTATTCAAGCCGCAAAAATGGCCGCTGGTTTAGGCGCGCATGTAACCATTTTAGATACCAACATGAAACGTCTTCGTTATGTAAACGACGTAATGCCAAGCCATGTTGTTACCGAATTCTCTAGCCGATATACCATTAGCAAACACATAAAAAACCACGATTTAATTATTGGTTCCGTGTTAATAAAAGGTGCAAAAGCACCAAAATTAATAACCCGAGAAATGCTAAAAGAAATGCGTCCCGGAACCGTAATAGTTGACGTAGCCGTTGATCAAGGCGGATGCATTGAAACCACCAGAGCAACAACGCATGAAGATCCAATTTATATTATAGACGATATAATTCATTATTGCGTAGCCAACATGCCCGGCGCCGTTCCTTACACTTCAACCGTTGCACTTACTAACGTGACTTTGCCTTATGTTTTAAAACTAGCCAATTTAGGTTGGGAAAAAGCCTGTCAAAACGACATTAGTTTACATAAAGGTTTAAATATAGTTAATGGTACTTGCGTGTATCCAGAAATTACCGAAGCTTTTTCTTTAGCAACTAATTAAATAATTTGGGCGTGTCCTTTCAGGTCGGGCTTTCGCACTCGCTTTTTTTATTGGTTCCATTACATTACACCAAAAAAAAGCTCAAACAAACGCTCAATCCTTCACGCAAACCAAACAAAATTAACAAGTAAAATCCCATTCAAAACTTGCACCCATTCTGCAATTGCCAAGTGACACAAAGTATAATTTGGCAAACTATTTGCTATAAAATTCATAACTTTATTTTTTAAAAAAACAGCTATGACTTATTTCATTATAATCGGAATTATTGCGCTTTTTAGTTGGCTTGTAGGCAATAAACTAAAAAGTAAGTTCGAAGAATACTCTAAAATACACTTAAGAAACGGAATGTCTGGCGCAGAAATAGCAGAAAAAATGCTTGCCGATAATGGCATTCATGACGTTCGAGTAATATCTACACCAGGTAGATTAACCGATCATTATAATCCGGCCGATAAAACCGTAAATTTAAGTGAAGCAGTTTATAACCAAAGAAACGCGGCTGCAGCTGCTGTTGCTGCGCACGAATGTGGTCACGCCGTGCAACACGCGCAAGCCTATTCCATGCTAACTTTACGTTCAAAAATGGTTCCAATGGTAACCATTTCATCTACCATGTCGCAATGGCTAATTATGGGCGGATTGATATTAGGAATTGCCGCAAAAGGATTTTCTTTCGGATTTTACATTGCAGTAGCCGGTTTGGTTTTAATGGCAGTCGCAACGGTATTTAGTTTTATAACATTGCCGGTAGAATATGATGCAAGTAACCGCGCTTTGGCTTGGTTAAAAAACAAAAATATGCTTAGTCAGCAAGAATATGCTGGCGCAGAAGACGCTTTAAAATGGGCAGCAAGAACGTATGTTGTTGCCGCACTTGGCGCATTAGCTTCTTTATTATATTGGGCATTTCAAGTATTTGCAAGAAGAGATTAAAACTAAAAAGCGGAAAATTAATTTTCCGCTTTTTTTATATTTATTTTTTTCCGAATACCGTTAAAACTACCAAAATTGATCCCCAAACAACAGCATGAATAACCAAACATTTGGTGTTGTTTTTATTTCCGAAAAGTTGCTGTACTAAATGCACCATAAAATAAACCAAACTAATTGGAATAAACAAATACAACATCATTACGCCCATATTTGGATTTTTTTCATCGCCAGGAAAGAACTCATATGCCAAACCTGCAATAAAAATATAGGTAACATAAAAAGCGATAGTAAGATTTTCTTTGGTATATAAATTCGATTTCATTTTATTCTATTTCTGTTTTTTAAACTAACGGATTTTTTAATTTTTAGTATTATAATGAACTCCTACAACAACTCTGTTAACGGTTATTTAAATTCTTAAAACGCTTTTAAATCTGAATTTGTCTTTCTATTTGTTGTTCTAAAGAAATATAGGTTTCGGTGCGAGAAACGCCATCAATAGGCTGTATTTTTTTATTTAACAATTGCATTAAATGTTCGTTATCCTTACAAATTATCTTAATTAAAATACTCCAATTTCCGGTAGTATAATGGCATTCTAAAACTTCTGGGATTTTTTTCAATTCTTTTACAGCTTCTGAATTGCTGGCAGCTTTTTCTAAATAAACTCCAATAAAAGCCATCGTTTTATATCCTAAGACTTTATTGTTTACAATAAACTTCGAACCAGCAATAACTCCGGCATCTTCTAACTTTCTTAATCTTTGATGAATTGCAGCACCAGAAATTCCGATGCTGTTGGCAATTTGTAAAATAGGTTTTCGAGCATCTTCCATTAAAAACCGAAGAATTTCTTTATCAATACCGTCAATTTCTACTTGTAACTGATTTGCCTTCATTGGTTATAAATTTTAATCAAAAATACAAAAATACATCTTGTTTTTAAATAAAAAACCCCAAAATAAATTTGGGGTTTAAATTGCATTGTTAAAAAATCATTTCTTCTTTTTAAAAATATTTTTAGAAGGTGTAAAGGATAAGGTAAAACTTAAATACTTTCCGCTTTGTCTAACAAGCCCACGATATACATTATTTTCTCCATTTGGACCAGGATCAAAATAAGTAAAATTACCTTGCAAAGCTTCCTCTTTCCTTAGTGGTAGGCTATATTTAATTCCAGCATTTAACATACCATAATCGGTTTTAAGAGCTAATGAAGGTGCAAAATGAAAACGCCACTTTGTTTTTTCTTCTACATAAATTCCATATAAATATTGTTGCCCACCATCTGCATTTTCAAAATCATTAACAAAGTAACCAAAATCTTCTACAAAATCTAATGGATGACTAAACTCATAACTAAAGCCAGTACCTATCTGTAAATAAAAATTATTTTTTAATTTTAACAGATAATTATAATCTAAATACAACTCGAGTTTTGGTGTTTTATCAATAAAAGCTTCTGAACCTTCCGTATACGTTTCTGTAAGTTCGTATTGATTTGAATAAGTATTGAAAATCTGTCCTTTACTATCCAATTGTTTTTTATAATTATTTAAAAATAATCCGAATTTAAAAGCACTATTTTTGAATTGTAAAAATCGGTAATCCACAAAAACAGAATTGGCACGAAAAGTTTTTATTTCTCCTGGGTAATTTGGATTATCTAAAATTGAGTACCCTTTATCAAATTTGGTGCTATGAAAACCAATTGTAAATCTGGATAAATCGGAATAATTACTTACTTGCGAAAAAACCGAAATAGAAAATAAAAGAAGAAAATAATGTTTCATGTAATTTAGGGTTTGAAGTTTTGAATTGATAAATAACTAATCTAGTTGTTAATACTTTAAGAATGAAACGACAAAACAAAAAAAAAAACGAAATACCTAAAAATTAGTTTTTGCAACTTTAAGTTTTAACATTAAGAAAGATAGATAATCTTTACTGGCAAAGGTTTCTTTAATTATTTAAAATTTTTATTTTATAAGAAAAATCTTAAAATTTTAATTTTTTTTTAAAAAGTGTTATTAATAAATGAAAAAACCATCTAAAATTCTTTAGATGGCTTTGTAGTAATTTAAAAATTAAATTCTATCAATTTGTCCCAACCAAATTATCCGGATTGTATCCAACATACGGCATTTCTGTTTCTTTAAAATTAATTCCGAAAGTTTCTAATTCCTTTAAAATAGGCAAATACACTTCTTTCGCAATTGGTAATTGTACTCCAGGCGTTTTTATATTTCCGTTTAGTATTTGCAAAGCAGCCATTGCAACTGGCAAACCTACGGTTTTTGCCATTGCTGTATATATTTGATCGTCGCCAAGACAAACCATTTTAGAATCAATTTGGTGCCTTTTGCCATTTAACTCATAGCCAAATTTATGGTACATTACAATCATGTCCTTATCCTTTGGTTCTAAAGTCCAAGAATCTGTTAAGATTTTTTGCAAAATTTCGGCAGGCGAAGCATTTTTAATTCCAATTAATTTATTTTTATTAAATAAATCCAATTCTACTAATTTATCCCACATAATATCGTCTTGTTCTAATCCTAAAGCCATTCTGGTTTTAATTTCAACAGAATCTGTTGGATGGTAGGGCAAAAAGGAATTTATAAAATCACGATAACTCATGTTTTCTGAATTTTCCATTTTAAAAGAATCGTCGGTCATTCCTAATTGCACAAACATATTCCAAGCTTTTGAAAAACCAACTCGTCTGATTGTTCCTCGATACAACGTCAACGCATCTTCTAAACCATAAACTTTTCTGTATTTCAAAGAATCGCGATTAGCATAGGCTTCAAATCTTCCAAATCCTTCTACGTGTAAAAACTCTGTTCTACGAAATAATTTTTGATAGGGAATATATTTATCTTTTCCTTCTTGAATAAATTTTGCAGTTCCGCCTTGACCAGCCAAAACTACATTTCTTGGTGCCCAAGTAAATTTGTAATTCCATAAATTAGAATCACTTTCTGGCGCAACTAATCCGCCACAAAACGATTCGAATAAAATCATTTTTCCGCCTTTTTCTCTAATTTCATCAATCACCTTCATCGCACTCATGTGATCAATTCCAGGATCAAGACCAACTTCGTTCATAAAGATTAAATTCTTCTCTTTGGCTTGCACGTTTAAGGTTTGCATTTCCTCTGAAATGTACGAAGCGGTTACCATATGTTTATTGAAAGCAATACAATCTTTTGCGATTTCGATATGCAAATTTGCCGGTAACATAGAAATTACTATATCTGCATTCTGAATTTCAATTTGTCGCTGATTATTATTATTAATATCCAACTCTATTGCCTTTGCATTTGGATTATTTCCTATTTTTTGCTGAGCAGAATCTACAGAAAGATCTCCGATGGTGATAAATAAATTTTCGGATACTGATTTTTCTATTAAATATTTTATTAAGGACGATGCCGAACGACCAGCACCTATAATTAGGATTTTTCTCATGACGGAATTTTGAATCACAAAAGTAAACATTTCGTACTATTTCATCTATTTTTTAATTAAAAACATAAACAAAGTGGTCAAATTCTTTAAAAATTTATAAAAATTTATAAAAATACAATTATCTCAAAAAATAATTCCTCAGTAATTATTAATACAATAACTTTGTACAAACACTAAAATACATGAATAAAAGCATTCTTTTATCTGGATTAATTTTGGGAGTTACGGCAATAATATTAGGTGCGTTTGGTGCGCATGCATTAAAAGCACTTCTAACTTCTGAACAATTGCAAACTTTTGAAACTGGAGTAAAATACCAAATTTATCATGCGCTTTTTATTTTAGTTGTTGCAAATTCAAATCAGTTGACAGAAAAAGCCAAAAAAAATGTGGTAAAACTTGCCGTTTTGGGAGTTTTATTATTTTCTGGATCTATTTACTTATTAGCAACACAAACTATTTTTGGGATTAATTTTAAAATTATTGGATTTTTAACTCCTATTGGCGGATTGTTCCTAATAGCTTCATGGGCTTGGTTTGGCATAAAAATTATAACGAACAAATCATAAAATTAATTTAAACTATAACGTTTTCGTAAATTCTTTTTACATTTGCGTAAATTTTATAAAACAACACAAATCAAATTTAAATGGAGAATTACGTCAAATTTACGAAATCGATTTCGCTAAAAGAATACGGAATTATAAATACTACCGAAATCGTACACAATCCATCGTATGATTTATTATATAATGAAGAATTAGATTCGGATTTAACAGGATTTGAAAAAGGACAATTAACCAATTTAGGCTCTATTAATGTAATGACTGGTGAATTTACCGGAAGATCACCAAAAGATAAGTATTTTGTAAACGACGCAGTAACAAAAAAGACTATTTGGTGGAATTCTGAAAAAGCACCAAATGACAACAAACCAATTTCTAAAGAAACTTGGGATGCATTAAAAGAAACATCTGTAAAGCAACTTTCGAACAAAAGACTATTTGTTATTGATTCCTATTGTGGTGCAAATGAAAATTCAAGGTTGAAAGTACGATTTATTACAGAAGTAGCTTGGCAAGCACATTTTGTAAAAAATATGTTTATTAGACCAACAGAACAGGAATTAATGAATTTTGGAGAACCAGATTTTGTTGTAATCAATGCATCAAAAACAAAATTTGAGAACTTCAAAGAGCACGATCTAAATTCTGAAGTTTACGTGGCTTTTAACCTTACTGAAAAAATGCAGCTTATTGGCGGAACTTGGTATGGTGGTGAAATGAAAAAAGGAATGTTTGCAATAATGAATTATTATTTACCATTACAAGGAATGGCTTCTATGCATTGCTCTGCAAATAAAGGAGAAAATGGCGATGTTGCCGTTTTCTTCGGTCTATCCGGTACAGGAAAAACTACACTGTCAACAGATCCTAAACGACAATTAATTGGTGATGACGAGCACGGTTGGGATAACGAAGGTGTTTTTAATTTTGAAGGTGGTTGTTATGCAAAAACAATCGATTTGAGCAAAGAAAATGAACCAGACATTTATGGTGCAATTAAAAAAGATGCACTTTTAGAAAACTTATCTGTTGATGGTTCGGGAAATATAGATTTTTCAAACAGTTCTTTAACACAAAACACGAGAGTTTCGTATCCTATTGAACACATAAAAAATATAGTTACCCCAGTTTCTAAAGCTGGCCACGCAAATAAAGTTATCTTTTTAACCGCAGACGCATTTGGAGTAATGCCACCAGTTGCAAAATTAACTCCAGAACAAACTAAATACTATTTCTTATCTGGATTTACAGCAAAATTAGCTGGTACAGAACGCGGAGTAACAGAACCGCAACCAACCTTTTCTGCTTGTTTTGGAAAAGCATTTTTAACCTTGCATCCTACAAAATATGGCGAAGAATTAGTTAAAAAAATGGAGCAACATCAGGCAAAAGCATACATGGTTAATACAGGCTGGAATGGCACAGGAAAACGAATCTCAATAAAAGATACTCGAGCAATTATTGATGCAATTTTAGACGGTTCTATTGAAAATACAGAAACTGAAAATTTGCCTTTATTTAATTTTGAAATTCCTTTACAACTAGAGAATGTTAATAAAGAAATTCTTGATCCTAGAAAAACCTATGTAGAAAGTACTTTGTGGGAAGAAAAAGCTAAAAATTTGGCAGGAAAATTTATAGATAATTTTGTACAATATACCGATAATGAAGAAGGTAAAAACCTAGTTCAAGCCGGACCAAAATTATAATACATACAAACCAAAAAAAAGGCGTTCTGATTACAGAACGCCTTTTTTTGTAAAATAAATTTACACTATTTTACTTTATTAGAATCTGTTATATATTTTTCTATGGCCATTGTCATAGATGGTGTTTCTGGAGTTGGAGCTAATATATCAATACGCAAACCTGCATCCAAGGCTTCTTTTTGTGTCGTACTACCAAAAACCGCAATTCTGGTATCGTTTTGCTTAAAATCTGGAAAGTTTTTGAAAAGAGATTTAATTCCTGTTGGACTAAAAAATGCTAAAATATCATAATATACATTTGCTAAATCACTCAAATCGCTCATTACCGTTTTATGAAAAACAGCAGAAGTCCAATTTAATTTTAAAGCATCTAAAGTGGTTGGAACATCACTATTCAATTGATCAGAAGCTGGCAAAAGATATTTTTCTTCTTTATATTTTTTGAATAATGTACTCATGTCCGAAAAATCTTTCTGACCTACATATATCTTTCTTTTTCGGTAAACCACATATTTTTGTAAATAAAAAGCAACGGCTTCTGATTGACAGAAATACTTTAAATCTTCTGGAATTTTATAACGCATTTCTTCTGCTACTCTGAAAAAATGATCTACAGAGTTTTTACTCGTTAAAATAATAGCAGTGAAATTTTTCAAATCTATTTTTTGCGCTCTAACATCTTTCGCACTTACTCCTTCAACGTGTATAAAAGAGCGAAAGTCGACTTTTATTTTGTGCTTTTGCTGCAAATCAAAGTAAGGAGAATTTTCTACTTTCGGTTCTGGTTGCGAAACCAAAATTGTTTTCACTTTCAAGTTGGTCATCTATACTTTAGTATTTTAAAATCAGGTAATACAAGAAATAATACGGTGCTATTTCAAAAGCGCAAAGATACAAAATAAAATAAAATAAATTCTTTATTATTAAATTTTGATAAATTCGTAAAGAAAAAAGATAAGTAAGTAAATTAATTACAAATAGTGCGATAAAAAGATAAAAAATAAAATTATTTGTTACATAATTCGTAAAATATAATACAAACACTATCGGAAGAGTTAATAAAAACACATACGACCTATAGGTGAGTTTTTTTAAATTAAAGGTTTCTATAATTTCTTCAATACCAAAAGAGGTAGCTATAATTTTTTCGACGAGATATTTTGCTAAAACAAATACAAATACTAAGGTTGTAATTCTTATAAATAAAATCCCATCTGTTGAATGGCCAATGTTGTAGTAATTGGTGAGCAATAAAATAAAAAAAGAAGCAGAAAAAACACTTACAAAAAAAAGAAGAACACTAAAACCACTTTGCAATTGACTCCCGTCTTTATACACTTTACTGTATTTGTCAGAAACTAGCAATCTGATGTAATCACTAAATCTATTTTCAAACGCAGATTTTGCAACAACCACCAAGCACAAAACAACCAAAAAAGTAATGGTAGCCCAATCTTTGGTTTCTAAAATACGTGGTTGTAAAACTGCGTCTATCATTGGCGCAAAATTAAGGAATTTTATTTGTTGTTTAGTATTATAAAATTATTAAGATTATGATATAATAAATTACCTATTTTTGTTTCGAATTTTTATTCATAATCCATGAATTGCGGCATTGTAATTATTCCAACTTTTAATGAAATTGAAAATATTGAACGTATTATTCGAGCAACTTTTGCACTCGAAAAGGAATTTCATATTTTAGTTGTGGATGATAATTCGCCTGACGGAACTTCCCAAAAGGTAATGCAACTTCAAAAAGAATTTGCAAACAAACTTTTTTTAGAAGTTAGAGAAAAAAAATCGGGTTTAGGAACTGCATACGTGCATGGTTTTAAATTTGCTTTAGACAAAAATTACGAATACATTTTTGAAATGGATGCCGATTTTTCGCACAATCCAAAAGATTTAATTCGTTTGTATGAAGCGTGTCATTTTGGCGGAGCAGATATGGCAATAGGATCGCGTTATTTGACTGGAGTAAATGTTGTAAATTGGCCGTTAAGTCGTGTTTTGCTTTCTTATTTTGCATCTGTATATGTTCGTAAAATAACCGGAATGACGATTATGGATGCTACTGCAGGATACATATGTTATAACCATAAAGTGTTGCGAACAATCAATCTTAAAAAGATAAAGTTTATTGGTTATGCATTTCAAATTGAAATGAAGTACCGCGTATTCGCTAAAAACTTTACGATAAAAGAAGTTCCTGTAATTTTTACAGATAGAACTAAAGGCGAATCAAAAATGAGCGGAAGTATAATTAAAGAAGCAATTTTTGGAGTGCTTTCTTTGCGAATAAAAAAATTCTTCGGAAACCTATAAAACAAAAAAAATGGCTAGTTATTTAATAAAAAATGCAAGAATTGTAAACGAAGGAACAATTTTCGAAGGAGATGTTTTTGTAGAAAACGAAATTATCAAAGAAATTGCCACTTCAATATCTGCGAAAAATTCTAATTGTCAAATTATCGATGCTGAAGGCAGCTATCTAATTCCCGGAATGATTGACGATCAAGTGCATTTTCGCGAACCTGGTTTAACACATAAAGGCGATATTGAAAGCGAATCTCGCGCGGCAATTGCTGGCGGAATCACGTCTTTTATAGAACAACCTAATACAATTCCTAATGCAATTACTCAAGAATTGCTAGAAGACAAATACCAAATTGCAGCCGAAAAATCTTTTGCAAATTATTCTTTTATGATGGGTGGAACTAACACAAATTTAGAAGAATTATTAAAAACTAATCCTAAAAATGTTGCCGGAATTAAATTGTTTTTAGGATCATCAACAGGTAATATGCTAGTAGATGATACTGATGCTTTAGAAAAAATTTTTTCGAGTACAAAAATGTTAATTGCCGTTCATTGTGAGGACGAAACAACGATAAAAGAAAACCTTAAAGAATATAAAGAAAAGTATGGAGATGCTATTCCGGTAACTGCACATCATTTAATTCGAAGCGAAGAAGCATGTTATCTAAGTTCTTCAAAAGCAGTTGCTTTAGCAAAAAAAACCGGAGCTAGATTACATATTTTTCATCTTTCTACCGCCAAAGAATTAAGTTTATTTACTAATAAAATTCCGTTAGAAGAAAAGCAAATAACCGCAGAGGTTTGTATTCACCATCTTTGGTTTACTAACGAAGACTATGCTACTAAAGGAAATTTTATAAAATGGAATCCTGCTGTAAAAACACAAAAAGATAAAGATGCGCTATGGAAAGCCTTATTGGATGATCGCATTGATGTAATTGCAACAGACCATGCGCCACATACTTTAGAAGAAAAATCTAAGCAATACAACGACGCACCATCTGGCGGACCATTAGTTCAACACGCTTTGGTTGCCCTATTTGAAGCACACTTACAAGGAAAAATATCTGTTGAGAAAATCGTTGAAAAAACTGCACATAACGTAGCCAAAATTTTTAAGATCGAAAATAGAGGTTTTATAAAAGAAGGTTATTATGCTGATTTGGTTTTAATAAACCCTTCTAAACCTTGGAAGGTTTTAAAAGAAAATATTTTGGCAAAATGCGGATGGTCACCATTTGAAAATCAAAATTTTAGAGCGCGAATTTCACATACGTTTGTAAATGGAAAATTGGTTTATGAGAACGGAAAAGTGAAAGAGATAAAAGCTGGTAAACGATTATTATTTAATAGATAAAGACATGAACAAACAACTTATACTTTTTGTATCTTCTTTATTTATAATTTTTGGATGCCAATCAAACCCTCAAAAAAAACCAAAAAAATTATTAGAAAAAGATCAAATGGTGCTTGTGATTCATGATTTAGCACTTTTAGAAGCATTGCGAACCCAGAATTTAGGAAGAATTAGTTATCCAACTCCATCAGAATTTGTAAAAAAGAAATATAAAATTGATAGTATTACCTTAGTAGAAAATACAAAATACTACGCAAGCGATATTGAAGAATACAGAAAAATGTATAGTGAAGCTAAGAAAATGCTAGAAAATGAAACGTTAAAAATTTCGAATGACATTAAAAGCAGAATGCCTAAAAACTCAACCACAAAAGATACTACTGCAACAGATGTAGGAATTGTTAAATGATTTTTTTCAGCCGATAAAAAATAAATCAGAAGCAATTCCGTCTACCAAAAATAAGCCATTTTTTGTAGTTTTGAGGGTATTATTATTAATTACAAGCAATTCTTGTTTAATAAAATTATCTGCGTTTTTAGTTAGATAATCTAAAAATTCCGAACCAAAATCATTGGATACTTTTTCTAAAGAAACACCCCAAATTGTTCGTAATCCTGTCATAACATATTCATTATATCTGTCTTTTATAGATAAAATTTCTGTTTCTGACGGAAGATTTCCTTTTTGAATTTCGATAATATATTTTGCGTTATTTGCGAGATTCCAACTTCTAGAAACTCCGTCAAAACTATGAGCCGAAGGTCCAATTCCTAAATATTTTTTTCCAAGCCAATAACTCGAATTATTTTTAGAGAAATATTTTTCTTTCCCGAAATTAGAAATTTCATAATGAATAAATCCTTTGTTGGTTAGCATTTCAACCAAAATTTCAAAATGCTCTTGTGCGACTTCTTCTTTTGGAGCAGCAATTTTACCTATTGCAATAAACTTTTGAAGTGCCGTTTTTGGCTCAACCGTTAAGGCATAACTAGAAATATGCGGAATATTAAAATCTAATACCGTTTGAATGTTTTGTTTCCATTTTGCATTAGTCATTCCCGGAATTCCGTAGATTAAATCTACCGATATATTATCAAAATGTTCCGTTGCTAATTGCAAACATTTCTTTGCTTCTGCAGAATTGTGCGCACGATTCATCATTTGTAAATCTTCTTCAAAAAAGGATTGAACACCAATAGATAAACGATTTATTTGAGAATTACCTAATTCTGTTATCGTCTTTAAATTTAAATCGTCTGGATTCGCTTCTAATGTAATTTCTGGGTTTTTAGCAACCTTATAATTTTGAAATACGGTTTCCAAAATAAAATCTATTTCTTTTTGAAGTAACAAACTCGGCGTTCCGCCACCAAAATAAATTGTTTCGATTGTTTCGATTTTGCTTTCTGACCTGCGTAAAATCAATTCTTGCCTTATTGCATCAAGCATTTCTTCTTTCTTCTTTAAAGACGTCGAAAAATGGAAGTCACAATAATGACAAGCTTGTTTGCAAAACGGAATGTGAATGTAAATTCCAGACATTTTTTTGGTTTCGGGTTTAATTAAAATAAAATTTTCAATTCACAAACTGCAATCTTAATTATAAAATTTAATTGTGTCAACTTTAGCGAAAACTAATAACTAGAAACCTAATTACTAATTAAAAAAACTACTTCTTCACTCTACTTTCATTCTCTTTTACAAAAGCATCCCAACCGGTATAATTTTTTTCGCCAACCACTTTTCCTGAATTAAAAAAATGACAAACTGCCGCAGCTAAACCATCCGTCGAATCAAGATTTTTAGGAAGCGTTTTTAATCCCAATAATTGTTGTAACATTTTCGCAACTTGTTCTTTACTAGCATTTCCGTTTCCGGTTATCGCCATTTTTATTTTCTTAGGTTCGTATTCTGTAATCGGAATTTGACGCGACAATCCCGCTGCCATTGCAACTCCTTGCGCACGACCAAGCTTTAACATCGATTGTACATTTTTTCCAAAAAATGGTGCTTCTATCGCAATTTCATCCGGATGATGGGTTTCAATTAACTCTATTGTTCGTTCAAAAATTACCCTAAGTTTGGTGTAATGGTCGTCGTATTTACTTAAAACCAATTCATTTAATTGCAAAAATTCCATCTTTTTATTGATGACTTTTATAAGTCCAAAACCCATAATAGTAGTTCCTGGATCAATACCTAATATGATACGTTCTGTTGTCAAATGTTTTGCGAGAAGTTTAAAGATTACGATTAAAAGTTTTGTTTCTTTGTAACGATGATTACAATTTCTCACAAAGCTAAACAATTATTGGTTTTTGCAGCCAAACTTTCTATTGTTGTTGGTGCTTTTTATTTTATCTACTCCAAATTAGCAAATACTAACGATTTTAATTGGATGCGACTTTGGGAAATTACCAAAGAAAATTCTGCTCCTTTTATTCTATTTATTCTTTTTTTAAGTGTTGCCAATCGTTTTTTAGAAATTATTAAATGGCAAAATTTAGTTTCAGTAGTAAAACCGATTTCTCTTGCAACAGCAGGTAAGCATGTATTAGGTGCTTTAACAACAGGAATATTTACGCCAAACGGTGTTGGAGAATATGCAGGAAAAGCTTTGTATTTTGAGAAAGATAAAGCCGGAACTATTTTATTTCTAAATCTTATTTGCAACGGAATTCAGATGATTATTTCTGTAGTTTTGGGAATCTTTGGCTTGTTTGTTATGGGATATTTTCAATTCGGATTAGCATTACTTTTTGCTATCCTTATTCTCATTTTAATCTTTTTTTTGACTAAAAACATCACGATTAAAGGCTATTCTTTTCAAACTTTGGTATCTAAAATAAATGCTGTTCCTAAAGCAATTCACAAAAAAAATATATTTTTAGCGATTGGACGATATTTAGTTTTTTCCCATCAATATTACTTTTTATTTTTATTTTTTGGAGTAGAAATTTCCTATTTTGACATTTATTTTACCGTTACCATCGTTTACTTTTTATCTTCTTCTTTACCAAGTTTTCAGTTTTTAGATTTTGCTGTTAAAGGAAGTGTTGCTTTGTATTTTTTTCAAAAATTTAGTGTTGCTTCTACTACTGTTATTTTTGTTACCACATTAATGTGGTTTTTAAATGTCGTGATTCCGGTATTAATTGGAAGCTATTTTGTGCTAACTTTCAAAACAAATAAAAACATGGCCAAAACCTAAAAATTTAAAAATGTCTTATATAATTAGTATCGTTTGGATTGCCGTTTATTGTGTTTGGATTCTATTTTTGGTATATGGTTTTTTTAAAATTAAGATCTTTAAAGCCGCAGACAAAATAGAAAATACAACGAGTTTTAGTTTAATCATTGCGTTTAGAAACGAGGCGAAAAATTTACCGGTATTATTAAAATCGATTGCGAAACTCAATTATCCAAGGAACTTATTAGAAGTCATTTTGGTAGACGATTCCTCTACGGATGCATCTGTTTCTATATACAATAAATGGCGCATGCAAAACGGCAAAATTCCGACTACATTACTAGAAAATTTACGATTAACCGCTTCGCCAAAAAAAGATGCTATTTCTCGAGCCATTCCTATTACTACAAAAAAATGGATTATTACTACAGATGCAGATTGTATTGTACCAAAAAACTGGCTGCAAACTTTAGACAGCTTTATTAAGGAAACCAATGCAGAAATGGTAGCTGGTTCGATTTTGTATAAGGTTAAAAATAATTGGTTTCATAATTTTCAGCAACTAGATTTACTTGGGTTGCAAGGTACAACTATTGGTAGTTTTGGATTGCAAAATGCATTTATGTGTAACGGTGCGAATTTTGCCTATTCTAAGAAATTATTTTTGGAATTAAACGGATTTGAGAAAAACTCAAAATTTGCTAGCGGCGACGATGTTTTTTTGTTGCAAGCCGCGGTAAAAAAAGAGGCATCCAAAGTACATTTCTTAAAGCATGCAGATTTTATAGTAAAAACAAAGCCTGTTACTAGTTTGTATGCATTATTTATGCAACGCGTTCGTTGGGCAAGTAAAACCAAAGGTTATGAAAGTTGGTATGCAAAACTCTTAGCAGTTGTAGTTTTTGTAGCAAATTTAATACTTGTTATTGCATTTATTTTTGCCTTTGATGGCAAATTAGCCTGGAATTCCTTTTGGGTTTTATTTGGATTGAAGTATGGAGCTGATTTTATTTTATTGCAGCAAACCAATTCGTTTTTAAGAAAAGGATTGTTTTTTATTCCCTTAGCCAGTTCTTTTGTATATCCATGGTTTTGTAATGCGGTGGCATTTTATTCCTTTTTTGGAAAGTTTGAATGGAAGAACCGACAATTAAAATGAGCAAATTAAAGGACTGAAAAATAAATTAAAGACCGACATAATTAGCCCAGATAGAAGTGGCATCCTTTTGTGCATTTTGTGATCGCGTAGCGAAAAACAAAAAAGCAAAAGATAGAACGAATAGCAGGAAAAGGCTACAAAAATTTATTTTTCTGTTTGAATAATTACTGGTAAAATAAATTGCGTTTTTACCGGGATTCCTCGTTTGGTAGCAGGATTTACTTTTGGAAACTCAACTAGTCTAGCATGCAAAATACTATCAATTTTTACCACATCATAAGCAACAGAATCTTTAGGGAATTGCGGCTCAAATTGTAGAGTTGCATTGGGATAAACAGTGACTTTTACTTCAATCGTGTCTAATTCTGGAAACAAAACAGAAAGTGTATCGACGTTTAGTTTTTCTTGAATTGTACTAGTTAAAAACTCAAAAAAACACTGTTTTTGTTGGGATTTATCTTCTAAAGTAGCGCATTCACTAAAGGATGGATATTCGTCTACTTCGTTCCAGTTTATTTGTTGTAATTGCTTGGTTAGCAATTCTTGTTCTGTTGGAACTTTCTTGTCGAAATAATTGCAACTTGTTATTGTTATGAAAGTAAAAAAGAATAGTAGTTTTTTCAATTTTTAGAATTTTTAGTTGCTAAATAATCGGTGTAGTTTTTAGAGAACCACTCTTCTTTTGTACTTGTAGCTTCGTCTTTTTTTGACTTGTAAAGAAGTCCTTGCTTTTCTGAATATATTGCAATTTTTATAGTGTAGGTGTAAAATTCTTCTTTAGTTAAAATTTTAGAAGCATCTTTAGATTCTTTAAAAAACTCAAAAAATAAGGCGTCAAAATCCTTTATGGAATAAGCACGAACTTGGTTTTTATATTTGGAGTACAAAGTTGCTTTCATACTTTCATCTTCTATCTTAGAAGTTGTAGTTTGCGAAAAACAAGTAATTCCAAATAAATTCAGAAGAATTAAAAAGAGTATATTTAATATTATTTTTCTCATATTCGATTCAAAAATACAAAAAAACTATGGATTTTATTTATGTTATAATCGGTTTGCTATTTTGTTTATTGGGTTTAGTTGGTAGTTTTTTACCATCACTACCCGGAGTTTTTTTAAGTTGGATTGGTTTGTTGTTTTTATACTTTACTTCTTTCATGTCTTGGAACTTTTATGTTTTAGGAAGTACCTTGTTAATAGCGATTATTTTATCGGTTTTAGAATATGTTATCCCGGCTAAAAGTGCACAATACCTTGGAGGAACAAAATATGGCATTTGGGGCACCAATATTGGTTTGGTATTTGGACTATTTTTTCCTCCAATTGGTTTTATAATCGGTTTGTTTGTTGGTGCATTTGTGGGCGAATTAATTTATAATTATAAAGATAAAAAAAATGCACTACGTGCAGCTTTTGGTGCTTTCATAGGGTTTTTAGTTTCTACTTTTATGGAGCTGATGGTTTGTTTGTGCTTTTTGATTTTGTTTGTAGTTTTATTTTTTAAGCATTTTAATACTACAATAATATCCTAAAAAGCAAAAAAGCCATTCCGAATAAACGGAAAAGCTTTTCATTGGTCTAACTACTAAACCTGGTTTTAGTTTTGTTATTACTAACGCTACTTTAACCGTGATACGCTTTACAAAGGCGTATCAAACAACACAACTGTCTTAAAAACATTTTTTGGGCAAAAAAGCATTTCTTTTACGAAATGCTTTTTTTATTTTGCTAATTGATTTCTCAATTTTGCGGTCTGGACGGGACTCGAACCCGCGACCCCATGCGTGACAGGCATGTATTCTAACCAACTGAACTACCAAACCATCGCTGTAATGCGGTTGCAAATATACAACGGATTTTTAAATTTGCAAGGATTTTTAAAAAAATTTTAGAATAAACTTTTGCGTCATTAACCAAAGTTTTGTTTTTCAGTTAAATAGGTGGTTAATATTGTTTCAACATTTGCACCAACATTTACAGGAACGTATTTTATTTTATTTTGAGCACAGGTTAATGCTATATCTTTAAAATATTCTGACACTTTTGCTTTGTATTCTTCCTTCACATTATCGGCAAAAAGGTTGATAATCTCACCCGTTTCTAGGTCAATGAATTTTCTTGGGGTTGTATCAAAGTCCAGATTGAGTTCGGTTTTTTCGTCTATTACATGAAAAATAATGACTTTGTGCTTGTTATGTTTTAAATGTTGCAAAGCATTAAATAATGCTTCTTTGTCTCCGTTTTGAAACATGTCTGTAAATAAAACAATCATAGAACGACGATGAATTTTCTCTGCAATTTGATGCAAAAAAGTGATGGTATCTGTTGGTTTACTTTTCTTTGGATTTTCTAATAATGTTTCTAATTGATGAAGTAACATCCGGTGGTGTCTGTCGCTTCCTTTTTCTGTTGAAAAATGCTCTAAAACATCAGAATAAACACTTAAACCTACGGCATCACGTTGTTTTTTGAGTAAATTCATTAAAACTGCTGTTGCCAGAACCGAAAAGCCAAGTTTGCTTTCGTAAAAATTTTGGCTGCTTTTTAAATCCGGAAAATGCATTGAGGAGGAATTGTCAATAATTAAATGACAGCGCATGTTGGTTTCTTCTTCAAATCGTTTGGTGTACAAGCGATCGGTTTTTGCAAATAATTTCCAGTCGATGTGTTTTGTAGATTCGCCTGGATTATAAATTTTGTGTTCTGCAAATTCTGCCGAAAATCCGTGAAATGGAGATTTATGCATGCCAGAAATTAAACCTTCGACTACTTGATTGGCTAGTAATTCGAGATTTTTAAATCCGGTTATAATTTCTTTATGATCTTCTAATTTCATATTTTCTTCGTCTGTTCGCCTTTCGGTTTGTATTCAAATGTATTAAAAATGTTATTATGAATTTGGGCTTCTGTGTAAATAAATTATTATTTAGCCCTGATTACTTCACTTAATATTTATTTTCATAGGAGTTCAGTGAACTGCGTTTGGAATGGAAATCCTTTTATTTTTTTTCTTTTTAAAAAATAAAAGATTGAAATGGAAAGCAGGAAAATGATTTTAGGAAAATGCCTTAAATTTCGGCTACAAAAAAAGGCTTAACTTTCGTTAAACCTTTTTTCTGTTCTTGTATGATTTATAGTAATGCATCTATTGCATCTGTATACGTTTTTTTAGGTGCAACACCTACTTGACGACCAACTACTTCTCCGTTTTGAAAAATTAGTACAGTTGGAATATTTCTTACTCCGTATTTTGCAGCAAATTCTTGGTTTGCATCTACATCTACTTTCCCAACTACTGCTTTCCCTTCGTATTCTGAAGAAACTTCGTCGATAACTGGTCCAACCATGCGACACGGTCCGCACCAAGCTGCCCAAAAATCTACTACTACAGGTTTGTCTGATTTTAATACTACTTCGTCAAAAGTTGCATCTGTTATTGCTAATGCCATATCTTTTTTTATTTGATTATTATTTGGTATTAAAACAAAACTACGAAATTTATGACTAATAAAACAATAGTTAAAATTTGTTTTGCTTATCTGACTATTCTAAAAATTGATTTATAATTTTTTTAACAGATCGTAAGAAGTCTATCAAATAATTGAACTGATATCTCGAGATTAAAATTAACTTGGATTAATTTAATTTAAAATTTACTTGCAAATGTTCTAACTCTGTTAGTAATTCTTTAGTTATTTTAACTCGTAATCTGCGGCTCTGCATTGGCAAGCGGGTTACTGTTTTTAAGCGTTCTTTTGGTTGTTCTACTGAAATTTCTGGAGTATCTTCTTCATAATCTTCTGTTATTGGTTCGGTTTCAATTTCAAAATCGTCATTATCATCAGAAATATTCTCTACTGTAGGGTTTGGCAAATGAATTACTTCATTTAAAGTTTCTATTTTTTCTATTTCTCTTTCTACAATTTCAAAATCTACTGAATTTTCGCCATCATAAATTCTGAATAATTCACGCAAACGGTGTATGAAATCGGTTTCAATTTTGGATATATCTATTTGTAGAGATAACTTTTTGGCATAGGTTGGCAGAACATCTGCAAGTAGCTTAGCTTCTGTAAAGGTAATTCTTGGATCGGATTTTTTTCCTGTATCGCGATTCACCCAACCTTCTTTAACTTGAATTTTAAAGTAGATGAATTGGTTGTTAACCAAAAAATGCCGAAATTTTAAATACTCTTCATTAAAAATTCGAAACTCTAAACTTTCATCAAAACCTTCAATCGTAAAAATAGCCCAATCTTTTCCGTTTTTACCAGTTCGATACTGCACATTGGTAACTATTCCTCCAAAACAGACATTTTTACTTATGAAGTTGTTTAAATTTTTTAATTCGGTTAACCGGACATTACAAAAATATTGCATTTCAAATTTGTAATCGTCTAAAGGATGACCAGAAATATAAATTCCGACAACTTCTTTTTCTTTTGCTAGTTTTTCCATCGTGCTCCATTCTTCACAAGGAGGAACGATTGGTTCTGCAATTTGTACTTCGCTTTGGTCGCCAAATAAACTTACTTGAGATGAGTTCTCGTTTTCTTGAAATTTTGCTCCGTATTTAATTGCTTTTTCTAAAAAGGTTTGGTTATCTCCTTCGTCCTGAAAATACTGCGCTCTGTGGGTTTCTTTAAAACCATCAAAACCTCCGGCCAAAGCTAAACTTTCGAATGCTTTTTTATTGGCTGCGCGCAGGTCTATTTTTTTTGCCAAATCAAATATCGACTTATATTTGCCTTCTTTTCTGTTGGCAACAATTGTGTCTACAGCATTTGCGCCAACTCCTTTAATTGCTCCCATTCCGAAACGTACAGCATAATTATCGTTTACTGTGAACTTGTAAAAACTTTCGTTTACATCTGGACCAAGAACTTCTAATCCCATGCGTTTGCACTCTTCCATAAAGAAAGAAACTTGTTTAATATCGCTCATGTTATTGCTTAAAACCGCCGCCATATATTCTGCAGGATAATTAGCTTTTAGATAAGCAGTTTGGTAAGCGATCCAAGCGTAACAAGTGGAATGCGATTTGTTAAAAGCATATTCAGCAAAGGCTTCCCAATCTTTCCATATTTTTTCTAACTTATCGGCAGAATGTCCTTTTGCTTCTGCTTGTGCGATAAACTTCGGTTTCATTTTATCTAAAACATCTTTTTGTTTTTTTCCCATTGCTTTGCGCAATACATCGGCATCTCCTTTAGAAAAATCGGCTAATTTTTGGGATAACAACATTACCTGTTCTTGATAAACGGTAATTCCGTATGTTTCTTTTAACAATTCTTCGCATGCATCTAAATCATATGTAATTTCTTCTTCCCCATTTTTACGTTTAATAAAACTAGGAATATAGGCAATTGGTCCTGGACGATATAAAGCATTCATTGCAATTAAATCTGGAAATACCGTAGGCTTTAATTCCTTCATGTACTTCTGCATTCCGGCACTTTCGTACTGAAAAATCCCAACGGTTTCTCCGCGTTGAAAAAGTTCATAGGTTTTTTCGTCGTCTATAGGAAATTCGTCTGGATTTAAATCTTCGCCCGTTCTGTATTTAACCAACTTTACAGTATCCTTTATAAGTGTTAGTGTTTTTAATCCTAAAAAATCCATTTTTAAAAGTCCAGCACTTTCTACTACCGAGTTATCAAATTGGGTAACCTGTAAATCAGAATCTTTTGCAGTTGTTACTGGTACAAAATTAGTAAGATCGTCTGGAGTAATAATAACTCCGCAGGCATGAATACCGGTATTTCTTAGGTTACCTTCTAAAATTTGAGCTTGTTGTAATGTAACACCGCCTAAATTAGATTCGGTTGAAAGACCAATTAATTCTTTTATTTTATCAAAATCTTCTGGTCGAAGCACTTTTTTTATGTCGGCTTCTGCATCTTTTAAAAATCGGGCCAAACTCCATTTTCCTGGAATTAAATTCGGAATTAATTTTGCAATTTTATCTGCTTCAAAAAGTGGTAAATCTAAAACTCTTGCTGTATCTCGAATCGCAGATTTGGCAGCCATTGTTCCATAGGTAATAATTTGAGCAACTTGCTTTTTACCATATTTTTGAATCACATAATCTAACACTTTGCTTCTTCCTTCGTCATCAAAATCGATGTCAATATCTGGCAAGGATACACGATCTGGGTTTAAAAAACGCTCAAAAAGTAAGTTGTACAAAAGAGGATCAATATTGGTTATTTTTAAACAATAAGCTACCACCGAACCTGCTGCAGAACCACGACCTGGACCAACGGAAACGCCTATTCTTCTTGCTTCTGCAATAAAATCTTGCACAATTAAGAAATATCCAGGATATCCAGAATTTTCGATAGTTAGGAGTTCAAAGTCCAATCGTTCTTGAATTTCTTGAGTAATTTCTGGATATCTTAGTTTTGCTCCTTCATAAGTCAAATGACGTAAATAAGCATTTTCTCCTCGTTTTCCTGAATCTGCAACATCTTCTGGGTTTAAAAATTGTTCTGGAATTGCGAATTTTGGCAGTAAAACCTCTCTTGCTAAATCGTATATTTCAATTTTATCAACAATTTCTGTGATACTAGAAATGGCTTCGGGTAAATCAGAAAAAATGCGTTTCATTTCTTCTGCCGTTTTAAAATAATATTCTTGATTCGGTAATCCGAATCGATAACCTCGGCCACGACCTATCGGAGTTGCTTGTTTTTCTCCGTCGCGAACGCAAAGTAAAATATCGTGTGCATTGGCATCGTCTTTTTTAATATAAAAAGTACTGTTAGCGGCAACTAGTTTTACATGATGCTTTGCAGATAATTTTACAAGAGTTGCGTTAACCCGATTTTCATCTTCTTGATTGTGACGCATTATTTCTATATACAAATCATCCCCAAAAATATTTTTCCACCAGATTAAAGCTTCTTCCGCTTGGTTTTCACCTAGATTTAAAATTTTATTCGGAATTTCTCCGTTTAATCCACCAGTAAGTACAATAATATCTTCGTGGTATTGTTGGATTAATTGTTTGTCAATTCTGGGTACATAATAAAATCCGTCAGAAAAGGCAATGGAACTTAATTTTGCTAAATTATGATAGCCTTTTTTGTTTTTTGCTAATAAAACAACTTGAAAGCCATTATCTTTTTTGGTTTTATCAGAATGGTTTTCACACACATAAAATTCACAACCAACTATAGGTTTAATTGGAACTTCTGTTGGTTCTTCACCAGATTCTATTGAAGCGACATTTTTGGCTTCTGCCGATTTGTTGTGAATTAAAATATCCCTAACGAAATGAAATGCACCCATCATATTACCTATGTCAGACAGTGCGACGGCGGGCATTTTATTTTTGATGGTTTCGGCAACCAATCCTTTTATAGAAATGGTAGACTGCAAAACAGAAAACTGCGAATGGTTGTGCAGATGTACAAAATCAACTTCTTGTAGTAGTTGCTTGTTTTCTGATAATTCTTTTTTGGATATAGAATTGGTAGATTGACTGCCTAATTTTTGTCTGATTACATCTGAAGCTTCTTTTAGATTAATGTGTTTTAATCCAATTAATTGAATTATCTGCGGATTTTTTTCATTAAAATTCGTGAAATAATCTGCGGGAACATCTAATTCTTCTTTGGTGTAGATTCGTTTTTTTATTAACTCAAAAAAACATCTAGTTGTAGCTTCAACATCGGCAGTTGCATTATGTACTTCAGAAAAAGGAACTTGAAATAAGTAATTGTATAACTCTGTTAATGTTGGCAATTTAAATCTTCCGCCGCGACCACCGGGAAGTTGCATTAAATTTGCTGTAACTTCTGTACAAGTATCTAAAACAGTTATTTCTAATAATTTTGTTGGCAGTGTTTCTCGGTAAAATTCTGATCCTAAAATATTATTATCAAAACCTAAATTATGACCGACTATAAATTGTGCTTTATTTAAAACTACATTAAACTTCTCTAGCATTACCGCCAATTCAATTCCTTGCTCCAAAGCCAATTCAGTCGAAATTCCGTGAATACGTTCTGCATCATATGGAATGTTGTATCCTACTGGTTTTATAAGATAATTGTCGTGCTCTAAGATTTTACCATCAGCATCATGCAATTGCCAAGCTATTTGTACGCATCTTGGCCAATTATCTGTATCTGATATTGGAGCATTGTAGTTTTTTGGTAAGCCGGTTGTTTCTGTATCAAAAATTAAAAACATAATTTGCTGCTGTGAAAGTTGTATTATTTTGAAAGTTGTGTTTCTGAGTAGAGGTTGTGCTAAAAATTAATTGCTTTTCAGCATCATTCAAAAATACATTTTAAGTAGTAATTTGTCAATTTTAGTTATTAACAAAAAGTAAATATGCAAAAATTTAAACAAAAAAAACCACTCGCAAATGGAGTGGTTTTCTGTATTTTAGATTGAACTATTACTAGTATCTTCCTCTATTTCCGCCGCCATTATTATCGCGGTTACCATAACCACCACCACTATTTCCGCCTGAACGGTTGTTGTTGTTGAATGATCTTCTTTCTCCTTCTGGTTTTGGTTCTGATTTGTTCACTACAATTGTGCGTCCTTCAACCGTTGCTCCGTTTAATTCGGTGATTGCTTTTTGCGCTTCTTCTTCATTATCCATTTCAATAAAACCAAATCCTTTACTTCTTCCAGTAAATTTATCAGTTATAATCTTTACAGAAGACACTGCTCCATATACTTCAAAAGACTCTCTTAAATCTGCTTCGTCTATGCTAAACGGAAGGCTTCCTACAAAAATATTCATATATTTATTTTAAAAATTTGAAACAAAGATACTTTAAAAAAATGAATTTACCATTTTATTTGTGTTTATTTAACTTTTAAAAAAAGCCAAACAACATAAATATTGTTTGGCTAGTAAAAAGCTGTATGTTTTTAATACTTAAGGTTGTGGAACAATTGGAACTTTATAAAATTCTCCGAATTGAAAATTAACAACTGGGTTTCCTAATGGATTTTGGTTAGTAGAAATTGCATTAAATTTAAATTTCCCAGAGATTGTATTTCCATCATTTGACGTAATAGTCACTTCTCCGTTACTGTTTTCGACATTTTGTACTCTAAAAGTGCAATTTTCGTCTCCTGCCATTACTATAATTATGTCTCCTGGAGCATAATTGTTACCCGGAGAAGATAACTTCACATCTGTTACCAAGCCGGATGCATCTGCTGTTACTCTAACTAGTAATCCAACTCCAGAACCACCAGATGTTAAAACTCCAGATTGGGTTGTATACCCAGAACCTTGAGAAAGCAATGGTTTTTGAATGGTTGCAACAGGACCAACGGTTAAATTGGTTGCATAATCTAATTCAATTCCATTAAAAGTAGACGAATAAGCAGCTTTTATAGATTGGTTTGTAGTCCCAAAATAATAAGTGCCAACCGTTGCATTTGGAAGTGTTATATTTAACTGTTCATCTTGAGCTAAACCTTCTAGATTTAAACTACCACCAGAAGTTAAATAAGAACGATTATCAATTCCTCGAAATAAAATATCGTCGCGATATCCTTGAAAACCTGGGTTGTTAAACTGAATATCTTCTTGGCAGGAGCTAGCCAACACACCAAGTAATACGAAAGCAAATAATTTTTTCATTTGTATACATATAATATATACAAAAATAGTTTTTTTAATAAAACAGCCTGCATTTTTTAAATAAATTTCGAAAATTTAAATAATAATTACTTACGCCTTAGTTCGAACCAAAAAATGTAGTATCTTTGCACCCTCAATTAATCGAGGTCGAGAACCTCCAAATTTAATCAAATAGATTATGTCAGTAAAAATTAGATTACAAAGACACGGTAAAAAGCAAAGACCTTTTTATTGGATTGTTGCCGCAGATGCTCGTTCAAAAAGAGATGGTAAATACCTTGAAAAATTAGGGACATACAATCCAAACACCAACCCAGCAACTATTGACTTGAATGTAGAGTCGGCAGTTAAATGGTTACATAACGGTGCACAACCAACTGATACTGCAAAAGCAATTTTGTCTTACAAAGGTGCTTTATTAAAACACCATTTAGACGGTGGAGTTCGTAAAGGTGCTTTAACCCAGGATCAAGCTGACGCTAAATTAACTGAATGGTTAGATAGTAAAGCGGGTAAAGTTGACGCCAAAAAAGACGGCTTGTCTAAAACACAACAAGAAGCAAGAGCAAAAGCTTTAGCTGCAGAAAAAGTTGCAAACGAAAAAAGAGTAAATGCTGCTGCAGAAGCCTTAAAAGCTAATGAAGTACAAGAAACTCCGGCAGACGAAACTACGGAAGAAGTAGTTGCAGAAAGTCAAGAAGAAACTCCAGCTGCCGAACAAGCAGATGAAGAAACAGAAGCATAATTAACTTTAGCGATAATGCAAATAGAAAATTGTTTCTACTTAGGTAAAATCGCTAAAAAATTTAGTTTCAAAGGGGAATTGCTTATCTTTTTAGATACAGATGAACCTGAATTATATGAGAATATGGAATCAGTTTTTATCAATTTTGATAAAAATCTGATTCCATTTTTTATTGAAAATTCTTCCCTACACAAAAATGATTTGCTTCGAGTGAAGTTTGAAGATGTATCTTCAGAAGAAGAAGCAGACAAATTAATTAATAAAGAAATTTATTTACCATTAACTTCTTTACCAAAATTAGAAGGAAATAAGTTTTATTACCACGAAGTAATAGGTTTCGAAATTGAAGACCAAAGAGTTGGTATTTTCGGAATCATACAATCTATAAACGATACCTCTGCACAGCCATTATTTGAAGTTATTAATACGCAAAACGGATTAGAAACGGAAATACTGGTTCCGATGATTGATGCTTTTTTAGTCAAAATAGATAGAGAAAATAAAAAAGTAATTATGGATTTGCCAGAAGGTTTAATAGAGATGTATATTTAGTGATTAGTCCGAAATTAAAACCTTCGATTTTACCACCGTTTTTATTTTAAAAAAATCTAAATTTTGTTTCAATTCAAACAATTTACCGTTCAACAAGATCAATGCGCGATGAAAATTGGCACCGATGGAGTTTTACTTGGCGCATGGTGTCCTACAGAAAATAATCCGAATACAATTTTAGACATCGGTTCTGGCACAGGAATTTTAACTTTAATTTTAGCTCAACGAACCAATGCTGAACAAATAGATGCCATTGAAATTGAAGAAAAAGCATACGAACAGTGTGTAGAAAATTTTGAAAGTTCCCCTTGGAGTGACAGATTATTTTGTTTTCATGCCGGACTTGACGAGTTCGTAGCCGAACCTGAAGACGAATATGATTTGATTATTTCAAATCCCCCATTTTATTCAGAAAATTTTAAATCAGAAAATCAAGAAAGAGATTTAGCACGCTTTGAAGTCGCATTACCTTTTGAAGATTTGATAGAAGCGGTAAATTTATTGCTTTCTGAAAACGGTATTTTTGCAGTAATAATTCCGTTTAAAGAAGAAGAAAGATTCTTTACCCTTTGCGAAGAAGTAGATTTATTTCCTATCAAAGTAACTCGTGTAAGAGGAAATGCGAAAACACCAATAATTAGAAGTCTTTTGGCATTTAAACGATTTGAACTTCCGGTACTAACTGCAGACGAAGTGATTATAGAAATAAATCGCCATGAATATACCAAAGAATATATTGAATTGACTAAAGATTTTTATTTGAAAATGTAAATCAGAAATGTTAATACTTTTATAGTATCTGTTATTTCGAAAACAAAAACTCTTCTCTTTGCACTGCCGTATTTTCGCAAACGGTTTCAAATTCGGCAACCGAACTAAATTTTAACTGTTCTATTATTTTAAATTCGTAAAACACTTTAAAGGTATCTTGTTTAAATACCCATGGTATTACAGAAATTTCTTTTTCAGATTTATAAAAAGTTTGACTCATATCACCGTCTGGACTTAAGGAAACTTCCATTTTTCTGCCTTCTGGCTGAATTTCGTCCATACATATAAGAAGCGAAAAAGCATCACACCATTCTACAAAATGATACAAACGATGCGCATATTTTTGACCTATATTTAAATGACTAAGAATATTTTTTCTGTTCTTTTTTTGTTCTTTCAAAAAAGCATCTAACTTTTTATCTTCTCCCGCTTTTTTATCTCCTAAAATAAAATTTATATGTAATGAGGTTAATAAAGCGTTTAATTGACTTTTTGCCGTGGCGATTTCCATAACATTAAACTGTTGGGTCAAGTCTGTTTTTTTAGATTCGTTACTTACTAAAAAATGTCTTGGCGCTCCAGCTTTTGTAATGTTTTTAATCGCAGAAGTTTCTTTAATTCCATCATCGTGCTCTGCAATTGCAACTAAAGTAGGTACAATAATATCATTTGGTAAATCAATATCATATTGGTACGCCAACATTGCCGCCAATAATCCGTGTGATCTTTGGTTTATAATTTTCCAGCCTTTTTGATGAGAAGTAACTATCATGTATTTAATAAGTTTTATAAATTTTAGTGCGAATAGAATATGCTACTATTAAAACTTTTAACGATTTATAAATATATAAAATTTAAAACTAAATGAACGAAAATTAGACAATTTAAAAATTCAAATTAGTTTTTAACAATCTTTTTAAAACAAAAAAACTGATAGTTTCCTTGAAAATTTTAGTGCAGCTTACTGAAAAAATAGAAAACATTTATGGCAATAAAAATAAGTGGTTTTTTTAAAATTGAATATTCTACTTGGGAAGATTTTAAGAATAATAAAAACCTAATTTTTCCTAAAGATTTCGTTGCTCACATGGCAACGATTACTGTTGGTACATCTAGAGGAGTTTTAAACAATAAGACAGAAAATACTAAATCTAACGAATTAATTCTACCAACTTTGAATGTTGGAGAAATGGTTGTAGAAGACATTTGATTTAATATTTAAGTCAAAATCAAAAAAAACAATAAAAAACTCTAAATAATTGAATTTCAATTTTTTAGAGTTTTAAAAGTACCCGGAGTGGGAATCGAACCCACACACCTAAGTACACGAGTTTGAGTCGTGCGCGTCTACCAATTCCGCCATCCGGGCTGGGAAAGAAAGAAACTTGAAAAGTTGTCTTTGTAACGGATTGCAAATGTAAAAAAAATAACAATATATTTTTAAAAAATTGTCAAAAATATACCCCATTACTTCAATTTTATTTCTAAATTTGCACCTCGGTAAAACGAGACGCACTAACTAACTACAAAACAACTCAATACAATGTCACATCAAGAACCAGAAGCAAAGATATTTGCGTGTTCCCAAAGTGTATATCTAGCCGAAACCATTGCTAAGAAATATGGTGTACCACTAGGTAAAGTAACGTTCTCAACATATAGTGACGGCGAATTCCAACCTTCTTATGAAGAATCTATTCGTGGTATACGTGTATTTATTGTTTGTTCTACATTTCCATCTGCGGATAATTTAATGGAGTTGTTGCTAATGATTGACGCTGCTAAACGAGCATCGGCAAGACATATTACAGCAGTAATACCTTATTTTGGATGGGCAAGGCAAGACAGAAAAGACAAGCCTCGTGTTCCAATTGGTGCTAAATTAGTAGCTAAATTATTAGAAACTGCTGGAGCAACGCGAATAATGACAATGGATTTGCATGCTGATCAAATACAAGGATTTTTTGAAAAACCCGTAGACCATCTTTTTGCATCCACTATATTTTTACCGTATTTAAAAAGTTTAAATTTAGAAAATCTAACCATTGCATCACCAGATATGGGTGGATCTAAAAGAGCTTATGCTTATTCTAAATTTTTAGAATCGGATGTAGTAATTTGTTACAAACACCGTAAAGTTGCTAATGTTATAGCATCTATGGAGTTAATTGGCGAAGTAAAAGGCAGACACGTTGTATTAGTTGATGATATGATTGATACTGGCGGAACACTTGCAAAGGCAGCCGATTTAATGATTGAAAAAGGCGCGTTAAGTGTAAGAGCAATTTGTACTCATGCCATTTTATCTGGCGATGCATAC
>JBLIJW010000013.1:0-35762 GCA_047636155.1 Flavobacterium sp.
TTCATTCCAATCACCATTATAAAGTACTTTAATTCCATTTTGGACTAAATTATCTAAGGTCTTGTTGTTATTATCAATTCCATATCCAACAAAAACATCTGGCTGTAAAGCCAAAATAACTTCGGTATTTAAGGCATCTTTATTTCCAATCTCTTTTACTTTTCCGTCATCAATCAAATTCCGAACTTCTTCTGTGGAAACATAATTTAAATTAGGAAATCCGATTAATTTGGAAGATGAATCCAACATTTGTAAAGAAGGAATGTGTGTAGTAGAAGTTACAATGATATTTTGAATAGGTACAATAATATTAGTGTATTGCAATAAAGAATCTGGAACTTTCCCAGATTTTTCTTTTAAAACATAGGTATATTCTACTTTAGAACCTGGCCATAAGTTAGAAACATGTAATACAGAATATCCTTCATAATTAACCAAACTAAATCCTTTTGCATGCGTAACTTCATTTTTTAAAATGGTTGGCAACGGAATATTAGAATCTGTTTTTTTGCAACCTATAAATAGGGAAACCACTAAAAAACTGAATAAAAGGGAGAAAAAAGACTTCATTTAATTAAATTTTATACAAAAGTAGATTATTTTTTTGGAAAGGCTTCTTTTGCCTTTGGATATAAAACAGATAAATTAAACTAGAATTACAAAATCGTTTAGGAATTCAGAAACTTAAAACCTTATATTTGCATCGAAATTTGGTTGTGGCAAAATAATTAACCTTGCCGCATTAAAAGGGAATTCGGTTTAAAACCGAAACTGTACCCGCAACTGTAAGCTAAAAAAGCTTGTTGTTACTGCAAAACCACTGTTCTGATATTTCGGAATGGGAAGGTCGACAACAAGACGCAAGTCAGGATACCTGCCATTTTTTTTAACCAATATCGAATCTTCGGGAAGAAAGATTCAGAAATTATGACTGTAAAACACGGCATTACCTTTTTGTTTTTATTTTTTTCTTGCCTTTCTTTTGGGCAACAAGATTCTATTGTTTCTTTAGAAGAAGTTATTCTACCTGATTATAATCTAAAAAATAATTCTAACTCGCTGTTAACGAATTATTTAAATGATTCGTTAATAAAAAATAGTAGTTCTTTAACTTCTTTACTTCGTAATAATACTTCTATTTATTTTAAGGAAAACGGTTTGGGAATGGTTTCCTCAGCATCTTTTAGAGGAACAACTGCGCAACAAACCGCCGTAATTTGGAACGGTATCAATATTAATTCACAGTTTAACGGACAAACAGATTTTAATACTATTTCTGCATCCGATTTTAATGAAGTTGTGGTAAGACATGGTGGCGGAAGTAGCATTTATGGAAGTAGTGCAATAGGAGGAAGTATTCACTTAAATACGGAATTAAATTTTAAATCGAAATTAGAAAATTTATTGCAATTAGAATATGGCAGTTTTGAAACCTCCAAAGTTAATTATCAATTGCGCTTTGCAAGAAAAAAGTTCAGTTCTCAGGTCAGCTTTACTCATAATTCTTCTCAAAATGATTATCCTTATTTAAATACCAATCAAAAAAATGAAAATGGCGATTTTTATAACAGTAGTTATAATATGGCATTGGGATTTAAACTAAATCCTAAAAACTCTATATTTTATTATAGTTATTTGTTTTCATCTAATAGGCATTTCTCTGGCACTTTGGTTTCGCCTTCTTTTAGTAAATACAAAGACTTTAATACACGGAATTTAATCGAATGGAATTCGGAATTTTCAAAATTTACTTCAAAATTGCAACTTGCTTTTTTATCAGAAATGTATACCTATTTTGAGAACAAAGAATTTAATATTTTTGACGATGCTAGGGCCGAAACTTTAGTAGCCAAATACCAACTGAATTATAATTTAAGTAAAAAACTACAATTTTCAACGCTTTTGGATATTACTCATGCCAAAGGTTTCGGAGAATCTATTGGTGAAAACAGTCGAACCATTTATTCGGCAATTTTTCTTTCAAAATTTCTTCCAACAGAAAAATTAGTGATTGAGGCAAGTGTGCGACAAGAATTGACTTCCAATTACGAAAGTCCGTTTTTATTTTCACTCGGCACCGTTTATCAAATTACAAAATGGTATGATTTAAAAACTAATATTTCTAGAAATTATCGCATTCCGACTTTTAATGATCTGTTTTATAAAGGAAGCGGAAATACTACTTTAAAACCAGAAATTGCCACGCAGTTTGAAGTGGGAAATTCTTTTAAGTTGGTTAATAATTTTAAATTGGATGTTGTTGGATATTACATAAAAATAAAAGAATTGCTTAGATGGTCGCCAAATTCAAGTGGAAGTTGGACACCAAATAATGTTGCAAATGTTACCAGTTACGGCGCAGAAATAAGTCTTAATTATAACTTTAAGTACCATAAAAACATTTTTGATTTACAAACTAATTATGCTTATACCGTTTCTCAAGACGATGCAAAAAACAAGCAATTAATTTACGTGCCGTTTCATAAGCAAACAACTACTTTTAATTATAGATACCTAAATTTTAGTATGTATTTAAATTATGTTTTTAATGGTTCGGTATTTACAACTTCTGACAATAATTATATTTTATCTAATTATTCTGTTGCCAATTTTGGATTGCGATATGTACTTCCTTTTTATGAAAAGCTAACAATAGGAAGTGCAATAAATAATATTTTTAACGAAAACTACCAAAGTGTAAGCCAACGGCCAATGCCAGGTAGAAACTATAATTTTTTAATAACCTTAAACTTTTAATAATGAAAATTCAAAAATTAATTTTAGCATTTTGTTCAGCTTTTGTACTAGTAAGTTGCGATCCAGAAAGTGCTTTTGTAGAAACACCACTTGGTGCATATGATAATGGTGTTTTGGTACTAAATCAAGGCGGATTTGGAGCAGGAAATGCTTCGGTTTCCTTTATTTCTGATGATTTTGTTACTACACAAAATAATATTTTTAGTTTGGTAAATCCTTCTATTACTTTTGGAGATACTGCCCAAGACATTGGTTTTTATCAGAATTTGGGTTTTGCCGTTTTAAACGGTTCTAATAAAATTGTAGTTTTTAATCGCTATACTTTAGAATTTGTAACTTCAATAAATACCGGTTTTGCAAATCCAAGATACATCGCTTTTGCAAATAACAAAGCATATGTGACGAATTGGGGAAGCGGAAGTAATCCGAATGACGATTATGTTGCAATTATTAATTTATTAGATTATTCTTTGGCTACAGCTATTCCTGTAATTGAAGGTCCAGAAAAAATCATAGTAGACGGAAATAATTTATATGTTGCACATGCAGGCGGATTTAATTACGGAAATAAAATTTCTGTAATAAATTCTTTAAACAACAGCGTTACATCTACTATTACGGTTGGAGATGTGCCGAATTCAATGCAAATTAAGGATTCTAATTTGTATGTTTTATGTGGTGGAAATCCAAATTTTGCGCCAACAGAAACTGCTGGAAAATTAGTAAAAATTGCTTTAAGTAATGCAAATACGGTAGCAACTGTGTTCGATTTTAGTTTGTTAAATCATCCATCTAATTTAGTAATTGCAAATGCAAATTTATATTACACCGTTTCTAACGAAATTTATAAAACTACAACTACTAACACTGTTTTGCCAACTACACCATTATTTACAACCAATGCGCAAGGTGCATACGGAATTTATAGTTTTGCCTACCATAACAACTCGTTTTATATTGGCGATGCAGGTGATTATAACTCTGACGGCAAGGTTTATATTTACTCGGATAGTGGAAGTTTAAATCAAAATTTTAATGTTGGAATTATTCCTGCAGGATTTTATTTTAATTAAAACATAAAATACTTAAAACAACTGCAAGCAGTATATGTTTGCGGTTTTTTTATTTGAATTCGCTATACATTTCAGATTGTAAAGGCTGCATCTTTTTACTATTAGAAAACTCTAAATTTTCAAATGTCGAATTAGATTTAGTTTCTGTAAATTTTCCTCCTAGAGAAATTTGTTGTAATGCTTTTTGTAAAAGTGGTTCATTAGAATCTCCTAAAATTCCTAAATTTTCTAGGTTTTCTTGCAGATAAATATCGGCTGGTAAACCTTGTTGGTAATCTCCAAAGCCAGTTTTATTTACTGTTTTTAAAACAATTGGTTGCATTGCATATTTATGATAAGTACTGCTTCCTTGTTTTTTGAAACTAGGTGAATCATATAAGGTTATCGAACCTACATTTTTACCAGTTGTCACATCACCAATTTGTATTATTTGAATGTACGGTTTTAATCCATTAATAACCAATTCACTTGCAGATGCAGTACTTTTAGAAGTTAATACATATAGTTTTGTACTATTTAATCCAGAAATTGAAGTTCCGTCTTTTAAGCTAGTTGTAAAATTATTTACTAATTGATTCGGATTGTTGCTTGCCCAATAGACTTGTAATTTTTCATTCCATTGTTCTTTTGCAAATAATTGGTTAGTAAATTGCCCAGTTACCATGCTTGCAAGTCTTGTTGCTGTTGCGATTGAACCTCCGGAATTATAACGTAAATCAAGAATAAAATCAGTACAATTTTCGGCTTTTAAATTTTTTATTGCTTGATTAAGTTGGTTTTCATAATTGGGATAAAAACCGTTGTACATTAAATATCCTACTTTTTTACTTCCTAACACAATTGATTTTGCTACATAAACAGGATTTTCAGATATCGACGATTTGGTTAAAGTTACCGATTGTCCGTTGGGTATAATTGTTCCGTTTTGATAGATTGCTAAATTTAAAGTGTACGTGGTTTGATTAAGTAATTGTTGGTAATTAAATGTGTTTAATGGCGTTCCGTTTATAGCATAAAAAATAGTTCCACGAGTTACATTTTTTATTGCTGCGTCAGAATTTGGAAGTACATAGCGTGTCCATCCAAAAATTTCTGTAGAACTTCCGGTTTTAAACCGAAGCGAAAAATCCAAACCATTGTTAAGTGTTGTTCCGCTTAAAACTCCTTCCAAAAGATTATAATCTTCGAAAATTACACTAAAACGATCTAACGTAGTTGGTACTCGCAAACTTTGAAAAAGAGAATTAGGCGAATCGTATTGAGATAAAAAAGTATTTAATTCCGATTGATTCCCAAAACGATTGTCGTTTAAATTGGTTACTTGATCTTGCCATAAATAATATAAATTCATTCCTTTCCAAACAAAGTTTCTTGAATCTAAATTCTTTGGAACGCTAAGATCATCTTGTGTTTGACAACCAGAAATCAAAAATAAGATAACGAAAGAAGAAAGTAGTATTTTCATGCTAGTTTTGCTAATTTTAATCAAATTTACATAAATATATTTGTATAAATTGGCAGTGATAAACAATATTGAAATGCTATATTTTATTCTTTTGTAACAAATGTAATTGTGAATCGTCTTAATAATATCATGCAATAACAAAAATACCTAAATGAACCAACTAGAATTTGTTGCTCTAATTTCTCCTTTTAAGGATAGGATTTTTCGTTTGGCAAAACGATTGTTAGTAAGTACAGAAGAAGCGCAAGATGCTTCGCAAGAAGTGTTTTTAAAATTATGGAATAAAAATAAAGAAATTGCTTCATGGAGAAACGCTGAAGCCATGGCGATGACAATGACCAAGAATTATTGTTTAGATCAGTTAAAAGCCAAACGTAGCAAAACTATTTCATTGGTTTCTTCTAATTATTCTGATGGAAATCCTTTGGAACGAAAATTGGAAGACATTAATAGTCTGATTTGGGTTCATAGAATTATGGAACAATTACCAGAACAGCAAAAGATAATTATGCAATTAAGAGAAATTGAACAAATGGAATTTTCTGAAATTGCAGAAATTACGAAGATGAATGAAACGGCAGTGCGCGTTGCTTTATCAAGATCGAGAAAGTTTATTAAAGAAAAAATGCTAGAAACACATAGTTATGGAACAAAGTAGAAGAGAAGAATTACTTCGTAAATATGAGAATGGAGAAAGTAATTTGCTGGAAGAAAAGGAACTCAAAGATTATTTTAAAAATAACACAGAACCTTCTGACGAAAATTTGACCGACATTTTTGCTTATTATGAATTGCAGAAAAAAGTACAATTAAACGCACCAATTAAAATAAAGCAAAAAACTACAAAAGATGTTTGGTTAGGTTTGGCTGCAAGTTTGGTTTTAGTTTTTGGACTGTTGTTTGTTATGCTTCAGAATAAAGATGAAGTAACTAATAATTCTTTGGTTTTGAAATCTAGTGATAATCCAGAAGAAGTTCTTAAAGAGACACAAAAGGCTTTGGCATTACTTTCTGTTCAAGTAAACTCAGGAATTGGAAGTGTTCGATATTTAAAAGAATACCAAAAGTCAAAAAATAAAATATTCAAAGAATAGTAATAAGAAAGAATAAAAATTAGAATAGAGAATAGTAATGTATAAAAATTTAAAATTAAAAAAATAATGAAAAAATTAATTATAACCCTTAGTTTAATATTGTTCGCAAATGTGTTTTACGGACAAACAGTTTTTGATAAATTTGATAATCAAGACGATATTTCGGCATTTATTGTAAACAAAAAAATGTTTGATTTAATGAGTAAAGTAGAGGTGAAAGACAAAGAGTCCAAACAATACATGGAACTTATTTCTAAATTAGATAATTTAAAAGTTTTTGTAACCCAAAATGTTAAGAAAGCTGCCGACATGCGAAATACAGCAGATAAATTTGTAAAAACTTCTGGTTTAGAAGAATTAATGCGTGTAACCGATAAAGGTAAAAACGTAAGAATTTATGTAAAATCAGGTGCTGGTGATACTCAAATTAAAGAACTATTGATGTTTGTAGAAGGTGCATCAAATAACGAAACTGTTTTGATGTCTTTAACAGGAAACTTTGATTTGGATGAACTTTCTGTCTTAACAGATAAAATGAAATTACCTGGTGGCGAAGATTTGAAAAAAGCATCTAAATCTAAAAAGTAATAATTATGAAAAATTATATAGTTTTATTACTCAGTGTTTTTAGTTTGCTTACCGTGAGTTGCGATAATAAACCTTCTTTACAAAAGTATTTTGTAGAAAAAGAAAATGATACTAATTTTAAGATGGTAGATTTGTCTCCGTCTTTATTAAAATTAGACAGCGTAACTTTAAGTAAAAGCGAAAAAGATGCCTTGGATAGTTTTAAGAAAATGAACATTCTGATTTTTAAAGTTAAAAAAAATAACCAAAATGAAATGGTTATAGAGCAAAAGCGAGTTGCTGAAATATTAAAAGATACAACCAAATTTAAGCCACTAATGCGATTCGGATCTAACAAAAAAGGAATTTCTGTTAGTTACGTTGGAACCGATGATAACATTAAGGAATTTATTGTTTTTGGAAAAGATGAAACTGCTGGTTTTGGTGTCGTTAGAATTATTGGTGACAAAATGAAGCCGGAAGACGCAATGAGTTTGGTGCAATTAATGCAAAAAAGCAATACAGATTGGTCAAAAATTGCAGGTATGTTTGCGCCACAAAATAAATAAGATAAAAGGTTGATGTTACTAAAAAAACGCATAATGTAGAAATACAGATTGCGTTTTTTTTATTTATTAGAATTTAATAGAAGACAAAAATAAATAGCCCTGATGGTAGCTGTTGAAACGCTCTAAATTTCATTTTATAAAAGTTTAGAAGTAATTTTAATAACAAGAATTATAGCAATTAAAATGTGGTAATTTATGCTTTGAAAAAACTATTTCTTAAAGTATTTAATAGGTACAAATAACATTCCAAAACATTCGCCATGGCCTTTTCCTATATGTTTATGGTGCATTTTGTGTGCACGACGAATTCCTTTTGTATAAATATTGTTGGAATTACGAAACATTTTAAAACGTTGGTGAATAAAGATATCGTGAACGATAAAATAGGCCAAACCGTAGGTTAATATACCTAAACCGATAGAATTTCCTATTTCTAGAATTCCTTTTTGCCACAATACAAAACAGCCAATACTAACCACTGCATAAAATATAAAAAACGCATCGTTTCTTTCAAACCAAGAGCCGTGGTCTTTTTTATGATGATCGGCATGCAAATTCCACAAAAAACCATGCATAATATATTTATGTGTCGCCCACGCCATAAACTCCATAATTACAAAGGTGAGTAGAAAAACTATTATGTAAACTGCTATCATTATGGTATTTTATTACACGTATTTCACTTTTCACTAGAATTTATACCAGTAACAAAATTTAAATTATTCTTAAATTATATTGAATTTATAGGAAACATAACATTTTGCAAATAAACCGTATTTTTGATAATTAGGAACTCGAATTCTAGTAGATTTTATTTCTAAAGAAGGTGTATTTTTTAGTTTTTTAAGTAACTTTCTATAATAGATGTAAGCCGTATAAACTCCGAATTTTGCTTCCATTGGCAATTGTTGTATGCCAAGGTAACCATTTGCAAAATCTGCTTCTATTTCTTTTATAATATCCAATTTAGATTTTTCGTCTAATTGATTTAAATCTGTATTCGGAAAATAGGTTCGACTTAAATCTTCGTAATCTGATTTTAAATCACGTAAAAAATTTACTTTTTGAAATGCAGAACCTAAACTCATGGCGCTTACTTTAAGTTGATTATATTGCTCTTGATTTCCGTTTACGAAAACTTTTAAACACATTAGGCCAACAACATCTGCTGATCCATAAATGTATTCTTTATATTCTTCTGTAGTGTTGTAGCTTGTTTTGAACAAATCTAATTTCATGCTTTTCATGAAAGCATCAATTAAATCATTAGGAATTTGATATTTGTTTACGGTGTGTTGAAATGAGTTTAAAATAGGATTTAAACTTATTTTATTTGTTAGCGCATGGTCTAGATTATTTTCGAACAAATTAAACAATTCTTCTTTATTGTATTCGTGAAAAGTATCTACGATTTCATCTGCAAAGCGAACAAATCCATAGATGTTATATATATCTTGGCGAATTGCAGGTGATAGTAATCCAACAGCTGTTGAAAAAGAAGTGCTGTAAGAACGGGTAACGTTTTTACTACAATCAAAGGAAACTTTATCAAAAATTGATTTCATAGGTAGTCTTGTAACTTTAAGATTCTAAAGATATTAATTTTTATTGTATTTGGCTATTAAGTCAGCAACTAGTTTTCCGGATATCAAAGAAGGCGGAACTCCTGGACCAGGAACAGTTAATTGGCCTGTAAAATATAAATTATTGACTTTTTTACTTTTTAATTTTGGTCTTAAAAAAGCGGTCTGTAGTAACGTATTTGCCATTCCGTATGCGTTTCCTTTGTAGGAATTATAATCTTTGATAAAATCATTAACACAAAATGACTCGGCAAATAAAATATTTTTTTTTACTTTTTGTTCTGTTATATTTTCAAAGCGTGTAATTATTTTTTCAAAATAATGATTTCTAATTTCTTGTGTATCTTCTATACCAGGTGCAATTGGGATAAGAAAAAATCCGTTTTCATGACCTTCTGGAGCCAATTTTGAATTTGTTTTGGATGTGAAATTTGCGTAGAATAATGGTTCCTTTGGCCATGTAGGATTATCATATATTTCTGAAGCATGTTTGTCAAAATCTACATCAAAGAACAAATTATGGTGTTCTACATTTTTTAATTTTTTATCAAATCCTACATAAAAAAGTAAAGATGAAGGGGCAAATGTTTTTTTGCTCCAATATTTTTCGGAATATTGTCTGTGTTTTTGATCTAGCAATGTTTCAGAATGATGGTAATCTGCTCCTGATAAAACAATATCTGCAAGAATATTTTCTGAATTTACTTCAATACCGATTGCTGTTTTATTATCGACTAAAATTTTATTTACCGGAGAATTGGTGTGAATTATAACCCCTAATTCTTGAGCTAATTTTGCAATACCTAGAATCACAGAGTACATTCCGTCTTTTGGTTGCCATGTTCCTAAACCGAAATCGGCAAAATTCATAAAACTATAAAAAGAAGGTGTATCCGATGGTTTTGCACCCAAAAATAATACAGGGAATTCTAGAATTTGAATTAATTTTTGATTTTTAAATTTTTTACGAATATCTTTTGAAATATTTGAAAAAAATTGATCAATCTTAGTAACCGTTTCTAAAGTTACCAACTCAAGTATAGATTCTCCAGGTTTGTAAACCAAATCTTTAATAGCTATATTATAATTACTTTGTGCTTCTGCTATAAATTTTTCTAATTTTTCTCCGCTACCGGATTCTATAGATTCGAATTTAGAAATAATTTCTGGCAAATTATCGGCAATGGTTACAAATTCATTTATTCCAAAAAAGACCTTGTAGGCTGGAGATAATTTGGATAAAATATAGTATTCAGATACTTTTTTATCAAAATCTGCAAAAAATTTTTCAAATACATCTGGCATCCAATACCAAGATGGTCCAATGTCAAAAGTAAATCCGTTTTTTATTAACTGTCTAGCTCTACCGCCAATTGTTGGATTTTTTTCAAAAATGGTAACTTGATTTCCTTGTTTAGCTAAATAACAAGATGCGGCCAAGGCAGAGAAACCTGAACCTATAATTATAATTTTTTTAGGCATTGTAATGAATAGTAAATAAAATTAAAATTGCATTAATTGAACATTTTGAACCAAATGATCTATTGAGGTAAAGAAGTTTATTTTTTTTGAATAGTTCTTTCTTTCAATAAATTCCGTCATTCTTCCTATTAACCACAGTTCACTATCATCTTCTAGTATATTTTCTTCTAATTCTTCTACGTATTTAGTTACTTCTGCTTTTTGTGGTTCTACAGTCAAATAGCAAACATAGATTATATTATTAAAATATTTCTTAACATCTTTAAGATTGTTAGTTGGAACACTTTCTCCTAAATAAATAGTTTTATATCCAGCATTTAAAATCTCGTAATTTAGATACATCAAACCTAATTCATGGATTTCATTCGTAGGAAGATAGAGTACAAATAATTTGTCAAGTTTTGTAGGAGTATTAGCTTGTAATTTCTCCGTGTTAATCATTAGTTTTTGTTTGATTAAGAAACTGATAAAATGCTCGTGTGCCGGAGTGATGGTGTCCGTTTGCCACAGAAATCCTATCTCATTCATTAATGGAATAATAACATCTTTGAAAATTTCTCTAAATGATTTTTCCGAAAGTAGGGTATCGTAAGTTTTGAAAAATAGAGTCTGATCAAAATTCATCATTGCAAGTTTAAAAGCACTTATTGCATGATTTTTAGCACTCTTTTCTGAAACTATTTCTCTAACTAGTAATGGAATTTTTTCTTCAGGAAATTTAGAAATTTTGGATATTTTATATCCATATTCATGTAATAAAGTGATGTTAAGTAATTTCTGCAAACAAGCCAAATCATAATATCTTATGTTTGTTTCTGTTCGCATTGGTTGCAAAACATTATAGCGCTTTTCCCAAATTCTAATTGTGTGAGCTTTTATTCCAGAAAGATTTTCTAAATCCTTAATACTAAATGTATTTTTAATATTGTTCATCTTTTAGCTAATTTCATTAAACAAAAGTACAAAAAAAAACAACATAAATGAAATTTGCAAAAAAAAACAATTAGAATAATATATGGAAGTGACTTCGATGGGATTCGAACCCACACGTTCTTTCGAACACCACCACCTCAAGGTGGCAAGTCTACCAATTTCTCCACGAAGCCAAATTAAAAAAAAAGTTAAGCAAATTGCTTAACTTTTTGTGACCCGACTGGGGCTCGAACCCAGGACCCCATCATTAAAAGTGATGTGCTCTACCAACTGAGCTATCGAGTCTTTACATCAATATAAATAAAAAAAAGTGACCCGACTGGGGCTCGAACCCAGGACCCCATCATTAAAAGTGATGTGCTCTACCAACTGAGCTATCGAGTCTTTTTTTATTTCTTGAATGCGGGTGCAAATATATGATGATTTAATTAATTATTCAAAGCAAATTTGTTTTAAATTTGTCTTTTTTTTATTACTTTGTTTAATCCCTTAATTTATAAGGATTTATTATATGGAAAAAATTGTATTGGTTGGATATATGGGTTCCGGAAAGTCACTTATTGCAACTCTATTAGAAGGAATTTTAGGTTGGGAAAGATTTGAATTGGATGATTTAATTGAAAAAAGTGAAAATATTTCTATTTCTGAAATTTTTGAAACTAAAGGAGAACTCTATTTTAGAAAATTAGAAAAAAAAATATTTGATGAATTAATGCTATTAAATCGAAATATCATAATTAGTACCGGTGGAGGAACACCTTGCTATTTTGAAAATTATAAATCATTACAAAACGAAAAGATTATTTCTATTTACCTAAAAGCCTCTATAGAAACTCTAATTTCAAGAATTGAAAATGAAATACAAAAAAGACCTATGCTAAATAATTTAAATAAATCAGAATTAGAAGAATTTATTGCTAAGCACTTGTTTGAGCGTAGTTATTATTATTTAAAGTGTAAATTTAAAATAAACGTAGATTTCAAATCACCAAAAGAAATAGCTGATGAGGTTATTTCAATTTTAGCTTAATTCTGCATACATTTTTTCAGTTTTTAAAGATACAAATACATGCTCTTGTAAAGATGTAGATAAAGAGATTCCTTTAAAATCTACTTTAATAGGAAAGTTTTTATGGTTTCTATCTACTAAAACTGCTGTTTTAATTTTTTTTACTGGTGCTTCTAAAAAATGTTTAACGCCATATATTAGTGTTGATCCGGTATTTAAAACATCATCCACCAATACAATATTTTTGTTTTGATATTCGTAAATAGGCAAGGATGTTTGAATTTCAAAATTTGGATTTCGTTTGTCTATAGTAATTTCACAAAGGATTATAGACACGTCGCTAATTTTTGAACATTTTTCTGCAAGAAGAGTTGCTAAAATATATCCATTTTTTGAAATTCCTGCTAAAACCAATTCCTCTTCATTAAAGGTTTCTAATATTTGAAAAGCAATTCGTTCGATTTTATTTTCTATATCGTTTTGACTAAGTATAACTTGTTTTTTCATTGTTTAATCTACCTTAAATTTCGCCTAAATTTATATCATCTAAATCGCGACGGTCTTTTTTAGTTGGTCTTCCAGTTCCGTTCTTTCTATAATGTTCTTTAGATAATTTTAATAATTCCAGGTGCGCAAATGCTTCCTCTGGAGTTTCCTCTGTTCTATAAATATCAACTATTTTAGCGCCAACTCTATTTTCTGGAATATCAAGAACCTTAATTATTCTTGTAATTTGATCTTTTCTAAAAGTTATGGTATCACCAGGAAAAACTTCTTTAGATGGTTTTGCAATAAGTTTATTTACGGTAATATGGTTTTTTTTACAAGCTTCTGTAACCATATTTCTAGTTTTATAATATCGAACACACCATAAATACTTATCGACTCTCATTTTTTTACAAATTCAACGTTAAAATAATTACAAAAATAAATCAATATTGTATCTTGCGCACTTAAAATTGATATAAAAATGAAATTTTTTTCTAAAGTCTTTTATTTGCTGGTAATTTTGGCTTTTGTAGTATCTTGTACAAAGAGCGATGGAATAACTATTGAACCTATTCGCGATAGAGCAACACAATATGCAAAAGACCTTGATAGCATTGATAAATTTTTAGATACACATTCTATGCTCGTAGATACAGATTTTAATGTGGTTTTTTCTGAAATGACTACTGGCGGCAATACTCAAACTATTCGTCAACAAACCCAGTATCCTTTGCAATTCAAAACAGTTAAAGATCCGGTGGATGATTTTTCGTATAAAGTATATTATGTCTCTATGCAAGAAGGATCGGGTAGAAGACCATCTGAAGTAGATTCTGTACACGTAGCTTACAAAGGTTTATTACTAAAAAATACAAGCTTTGATTCATCAACACAGCCTTTGTGGTTTCAGTTGCAAGATGTTGTACCAGGTTGGTCAGAAATTATTCCGTTATTTAAAACAGGAACTTACGACACAACACAAGGTCCAAATCCTATAAATTTCCAAAATTATGGTGCAGGAATTATGTTTTTACCTTCTGGTTTAGGATATTTTGCAAATTCTACCCCAAATGGTACTATCTCTGCATATGAGCCTTTAATTTTCACCTTTAGATTAATGGAATTGCGCTATAAGGACCACGATAGAGATGGCGTTTTATCCAAAGACGAGGGAAATCTAGCAGATGCAACTATGAAGCTTTTAGATTACGATTTAGATGGCGACGGTATTGCCAATTTTTTAGATGTGGATGATGATGGAGATAAAATTTTAACTCGATTAGAAGTAACTAAAAATCCAGACGGAACAATCCTGTTTCAAGATTGCGATAACGATGGAATTCCGAATTATTTAGACAAAGATCCTTGTCCGTAAGGCATTGTAAATACATCAAAAAAAAGCTGCAATTTTAAATTGCAGCTTTTTTCATTTCTTGGCTTTCCCATTGTTGAATTTTACTTTCTCAACAATTTCAATTTTGGCTTTCTTTTTGTCTTTTTCCTTTTCCTTATAATTAAATTTCTTTCCAGTTGTAGTTGGCTTTTTGAAATCTTTAGCGGGTTCTTTTTTAATAAATTCTTTTGGTTTATCTAATGCTATTTTGTTAGCAGCTAAAACATCAATAGGATTTTTAGGTTCTTCTTTTGTTCCTCTTAAATGAATAATCAATCCATTTAAAAAGTTACGAAGAATTTGATCTCCGCAAAGTATAAAGTCTTTGTGATCTTCTGCTCTAAAAAGGTTTCCTATTTCTCCTTTAGAGATTCTAAAATCTACCAATTCTAAAATTTCCATAATTTGATCATCACGCAATTGCAAGGCAACACGTAACTTTTTTAATACATCATTATTATTCATATAATATAAATTAAATATCTAAAAAAGCCAAAGGTAGGCATTTTTAAAACCTTCTCTCCACAATTTTTCGTTATGTTGTCCATCTTTGATAATTACTTTTTTATTTAAATGCAAACAACTGCAGCGAATAGTATTAATCTGTAATTCAATCGCATTGAGGTCATTAATCATGTCGTCGTCGTTTCCTTCTTTATCGCCACACAAAAAATAAATTTTTGATTTTAGTTTTTTTGTGCTTTTTGTAAGATCCATAATGTCGGTTCTATTAATCCAAAATGCAGGGGAAAATACACCTGCTTTTCCAAATACTTCAGGATATTTCAACAGTCCGTAATACGAAATTAGGCCACCTAAAGAACTACCCAATAATGCTGTATTTTTTTTATTTGTTTTTGTTCGATAAATCGAATCTACATGTGGTTTTAAGGTTTCTACTATAAATTTCATATAATTATCTCCATTTCCTCCGCCATATTTTTTATTAGAAAAAGGAGTTAATTCATTAATTCTATTTTCTCCTCCATGTTCAATCCCAATTACGATAACTTGTGCGTTTAGGCTATCTAAAGTTTCATCAATATTCCATTCGCCAGCAAAAGCTGTAGAGTTATCAAATAAATTTTGTCCATCGTGCATGTATATTACAGGATATTTTTTATCTGAACTTTCATAATCTTTAGGTAAATAAACATATATTTTTTTCGGATAACCCAATTGTTTGGATTGAATAGTGAAATCACTAATTCTATTTTTTGATTGGGAATTTTGTGCAAAAAGAAAGCCGCCTAAAAAAAGAAAATAAATAAGGATAATAAGTGTTTTCAAAATGGATTATTTCAAGTTAGTTTTAATTAATTTAGCAAAAAAATAGAAATGAACTCTGAGAACGATAAAAAAAATCTTTTACTTGATTTAATAGCATTTGCGCAAGTTGACGGTGAATTACACGATAAAGAATTTATGTTTTTATCCTTAATATCAGATAGTTTAAAAATTACTGAAAAGGAATTTAAGGAATTATTTCATCTGGAAATAAAACCAACAAGACCCAAATCTGAATCAGAACGTTACGAGCAATTTTATAAACTAGCACTTTTGATGTTTTCAGATGGTATAAAACATCCAAAAGAAATAGAAAAACTTGCCGAAATTGGTTTGTTTTTAGCACTAAATCCATTTGCAACAAAAAGAATTTTGTACTTAATGGAAAAATCTCCCAAAAAAATAATTGCTCCTGAAGTAATTTATAAAATTATTCAAGAGCAACATAATTAAGCTTTATCTTTTTAAACTAAAATGTCCTTTTAGCATTCTACCATCGTCAATTTTTGCAACATACCAATAATCGTCAGAAGGCAATTCGCTTCCGTTATATCTTCCGTCCCAACCTTGCTCGTTACCATTAATTACTTTTATTAATTTACCATATCGATCGTAAATTTCGACAATAGAATTTTTATAAAATTGGCTATTTACACCAGCAATATTCCAAGAATCATTAATTCCGTCACCATTTGGAGTAAAGTATTTAGGAATTCCAAGAACCGAAATTAATTGTTCAGAAATACCACATTCTTTTAAATCTTTCACATAAACGGTATGAAATCCTATCGGTACGTTTTCAAATATATTAGATGTTTGATACGGACCATAAATATTCTGAATGCTATATACATAATCGCCACTTCCTGTGACGTTAACAATTACTGTGTTACTTTCTACCAAATCAGAAATATCAAAATTAGTAATGGTTGCAATTTCTGACGAACTAACTTCTATAGTTCTAGTAACACTGCAACTACTACTATTAGTAACTAATACTTCGTAAGTTCCAGGAACATTTATATCAATAAAATAACTAGTTTGACCAGTCGTAACGCCGTTTAAAAACCACTGATATGTGTAAGTACTAGGAGAAGTTCCGTTTGTTATGCCGGCATTTAAACGTTTTTTGTTATTAGGAAAATTCAAACAAATTTGTGTATCGTCTAAACCATCTGTATTGCTATTGATAAATGGTAGTGGTCGTACTGTAAATTCTACAACCCTTTCTGCAAAACAAGTTGGATTAATAGGATTTGTAACTCTTACCGTTACATTTTGTGTAGTAGTAGTAGAAGTTGCAGGAAACGGACTTGGTAAAATTGTTCCGTTTTGTGCAGTATAGGTTACGACCATTCCGGTTTGTCCTTGTAAGATATCGCTTTCTAAAGTTGAGGTGTTAAAAGTTAAAATTCCGTCTTGATTTTGAGGATTCACAGTTTCGTCATCACACAAACTAAATTGGTTGTTTGGTATTGCGAACGCTTGTGGTAAATCATCTACAATAAACTCAAATGTTCCTTCTTCAAAACACATCTGATTGGTATTATTTGTTATCCTTACAGAAATAATATCATTTCCGGTAACGGTATAAGTTGGTGGAAACGGAGAAGCAATTGCGTTTCCGTTCTGGTCGTTATAGGTTATCGTTTTGTTGGTTTGTCCTTGTAAAATTGTTGCTTCTAAATTACTTGTATTAAATGTATAACTGCCATCTTGATCGTCATCACATTCTCTTATTATATTATTTACTCCAACGATTCCAATTGTTGGTAATGCTTCCACAACTAAGTTAAATCGAACATTACCAAAACAATCGTTAGTTAAATCGTTTTCGACACGAGCATAAATAGTTTGTTGGTTTGGGTATCCAATATTTCTGTAGGCAGAAAGTTCCGAAGCCGGAATAGCAAGCGAATTTCCGTTGGCATCGTTTTCTGCATTAAAGTCGGCTTGACTTCTATAATATGAAACAGTATACGTTCCCGGTGCAGTTATTTGGCTTAATATTAAAGCTGTATTGGCGCTAAAATCAAACTCCGAAATTCCGTCACGATCGTCGTTTACACTATCTATAAAATCATCACATTCAATATTATCAGGAATTTGAAAACTCGTTGGAATTTGCGTAGCCGAAACAATTATATTTAAAGTTGCCACGCGATAACATCCGTTTGCATTTGTAACTCGAACGTAAACAGTAGTGTTGGATGTGTTGTATGCAATTGGATTTGCTATTAAAAAGTTAGTATCTACGGTTTCTGCAGCTGCAGCTGATGTGTAAAAAGTGAACGTTTCAACCGCTGAATTAGATGAAATATTCGGATTTTTTTGCGTCAGATTTACATCAGATATTCCATCGGTATCCAAATCGCATTGTACTAATGTTAGGGGTGAATTTACTATTGGTTTTTGATAAATAGCTAGAGTAGAAGCTGCAGAAAATAATCCGCAGGTATTTCCTAGTCTGTTCAAAAACACACGATATTGATAGCCTGACATTGTTGGTAACACATTGCTAAAAACTAATGTATCTGTAGTTACTCCAGAATAGGTTGCGTTATTTGTTAAATCTGTCCAAGTCACTCCATTATCCGTCGAAATTTGCCACTGATGGGTATTTATATTAGGAGCAACAACAGAAACTGAACTACCTTGTTGTTCGCAAGCAAAAACATTGGCAGGTTGCGTTATAATTGTTACTGGTGCACTTGTAGAATAATCAGAATTTGGAACTGTATAACCACTTGGTGAAATAACTGTTCCGTTTGGATTTACTGTTACAGGAGAATTCCCTAAAATTCCGTTATTATCTCCGTCTAAATATCCAGCTTCAATTACATCGTTACAATTGTCGCCATCACTATCTAAATCTAAATAATTTTTTACTCCATCATTGTCTAAATCTGATGTAGGCATTGCTAAAATTCCGCTATCCGGAAAAGTTTCTAGCCCATCATCTAAACCATTTAATCCATAATTTGGTCCAACTGAAATTCCGTTAGTATTGGTAGCATTTAAAGTATTTCCTGCTTCAATAACATCAAAAACGCCATCGTTATCAGAATCTAAATCTAAATAATTAGGAACACCATCTCCATCAAAATCATTTGGTATTAACCCATTTACAAAAATGTCATAAATCCCATCTTGATTTGCATCTGTAGTATTAATTGCAAGTATGGTATTTCCTAAAGCTTCGGTACTATCTAAAATTCCATCATTGTCAGAATCAAGATCTGCTGCATCCGGAATTCCATCGTTATCAAAATCCTTTGGAACACAAGTGGCAGTTAATTTCCAAGTTGCTTTTTGGTTTCCACCTCGATCTAAAAGGTTTTGTTGGGTTAAAGTTACCGAAGAGGTAGAATTACTATAGAATTTAAAAGTTCCTGAACCCGCTGGTAAAGGTGTTGTAGAAGTAAATCTAAATCGAACTTCGAAAGAAGAAAATTGTGTTACGTTACTTTCAAAGATTCCATCATAATTCGTATCAATTAATAATTGATTGTTAGGATTTAAAATCGTAATAGTTTTGTTTACAGGAACTTTCAAAATAAATGTCGAATTTCCGTTCGACTCATCACCTGTAGTAATTACAGCAGGATAATCTAATAAAATACTAGTTTCTTGTGCAAATGCAATGTTTAAAATAACTTTATTTGTTCTTCCTTTAGGAACAGATGTTGTAAAACTTCCGTCTGTGTTAGTTACTAATGGATTTGCAGCTGGAGGATCAACGCCTTGAGTAGTTATCGAATTTGTAAAAGTACTATTGAATAATCCTACAGAAATTGTTCCGTTTCCAGAATTATTTGGCGCAATACTAGCATTTCCAAAAGATTCTGTACAATTTGCAATACCATCATTATCTGTATCTAAATCAATATTATCGTTAACACCATCGGAATCAAAATCTAAAGGGCAATCGCTTACCGGAATATCATCTGAACTCAAAGGAGCAATTGCAGTACAACTACTAATGGATGCTTCTACGCGGTAATTTCCCGCTTGTGTTGGCTGATAACTAGAATTGGTAGCCATTGGAATAGCCGCACCATTTAAATACCATTGAAAAGTGTCAAATCCGTTTATTGTATTTACCGATAACGAAACATTTGGTATACAATCTGATTGTGTGGTGCTTAAATTAGTAAAATCGATATCTGGTTTAAAGGTAAAACCAGAATAATATCCTCCAAAAGTTGCCGCATTTGCTGAACCATAAGACGCCAAATACAATTGTCCTGTTGAAAATACAGAAACATTTCCTGTTAATCCTTGGATTGTGTAGGTTTCATAAGCAGTGTTGCCGATTACATTATTTGGTCCATTAACGGTAACATTTGCTGGTAACGAAGTTAATGCATAATCGACATTATTTATTTTAAAAGTTAAAGTAGCAGCTGTTTCTGTGACAATAGTAACTTTACCTATAAAAATAGTGGAACCTATTTTTTCAATTTCCGGAATGTTATCAATTATTTTTGGTGTTTGGCAACTTAATGGTGGTACGAAAAACATTTGCTGGTTTCGTTGGTCGTTCTGGGATACTTCATTTGATATACTTTGGTAGACAAAAACTGGTTTCGAGGTAGAAACGTATAAATTAGAATTAGCACTAAATTGTGCACCACTAAAAGTTTGGTATTGTCCCGCATTTAAGGTAGTAATTGGTGTAGGATTTCCGTTTGTATAAACTTCGGTATTGTCTTGATCGGCTATCAAAAGTACTCGTTCTACATTTGTTTGACCGTTACTTTTTATGAAAATAAATTCGCTACCAGTTCGCTCTGCAGGAACAATTTGATCAAATCCTAGATCTAAATTAGAAAGCTCGCCATTAGAACCGGCAAACGAACCGCAATTTACTACAATTGGTTTGTCTGAAGTAACCAAACTACCAATTAAGCCGTCACGATTTGCATTTGTTGGACCTTGAACTGCTAATACATAACTTTCACCAGAATTTAAATTTATAATTCCGGGATTATTTCCTGCCGTCGCATTATTAACCAAAACAACACCTGTAGCAATATTACTAAAATTAACGGCAGTGTTATTTTCTGTAGCTAATACAGATATAAATGTTAAATAATTTTGAGAATAATTTTGTGTTAATTGGTTTAAAAATGCACCAATACGAAATCTATTTCCTAATGCAGCAGATCCTTTAGATAAAATAGAACCTGCATGATTTCCGTTACTAGCTATTACTCGAACAGATGCATAAACTACATCTTCTGCCTCGATAATAAATCCTTTGTTAGAACGTACACTGCTAATGTTATTATATTCCATCATTATTTGTGTTCCTTCGCCAGTACCTAAATTTAAAACATAGGGATTGTTACGAGAAACAGTACCTGAAATCGTTGTGCTACCAAGTTGAAATAATTTAAAATTAACTGGAGTTACGCTTGGTGCCGAAATATATAAAAATTGAGCTTCTGGTTCTTGATTGGAAGAATGTCCGATTGGCGGAATATAGTGACGTTTGCTAAATTGCGCAATTGCCATTGTAGAAAGCATAAGGGTAAGTATAAGTAGTACTTTTTTCATTGGATAAATATAAGTAAAAATCGCATAACAAAATTGTGCTGCAATTTCTAGTTTATAAAGTAAATAACAAAAAAATAGCAGTATTATTTTATCTTAGCAATGCGAAATGCCCTTTTACCACCCTAAAGTTTTGCAAAGTAAGTACAAACCAGTAATCATCTGCAAGAATTTGACGACCGTTGTACATACCATTCCATCCAGATTCACTGCCTTTAAAAGTATATAAAAACTTTCCGAATCGATCGTAAATTCTAACGTTTTCTAGTGGTTTTAAATTTCTTATAAACCAATAATCGTTAATGCCATCGCCATTTGGAGTAAAATAGTTTGGATAATCTAAAACGGTGAATTCTTTGGAGTCGCTGCCACATAAATTATCAGTTACAATAGCGGTATAATTTCCTGGCAAAACACTGGTAAAACTCCCGTTATCCTGAAAATTCACACCGTCTATACTGTAAAAATAAATTCCTTTACCGGATGCGTTTATTATAACTGTATTTTGATTTCCGGTTAAATCTGTAACATTAATAGTGGTAATTATCGGAATTTCAGAAAGGTTAACTTCAAAATTCTTCGTTGCCTTACAACCATCTGAATTTGTTACTTCTACAGAATAATTACCTGCTTGAGAAACCATAATAGAGTTTGTAGTGGCACCAGTTGTCCATAAATAACTTGAAAAAGTATTTGGGACACTCAACGTTACAGAGGTATTCGGACAAATTACGGCTAATTCTGTCTGAAAATTAGTCGGATTAAAACTGGAAACTTGCAAAGAAATTGGCATTACACCGTAACAATCTGGACCATTTAAAATGCGAGCAAAAATAACTTGATTGTTTGGTGTCGTGTTTGTAAAATTCGGATTAATTGAATTTACTTCTGAAATGGCATTGTTTATTGATGTGTAATAGGCTACAACTAATCCATTTGGCAATCCGTTAAGTATTTGTGGAGTAACAAGTGTCGTTAAATCAAAAGCAGTTATTCCATCCATTGGTCCAACAATATCGCATGCAATTATCGGATTTATAGTATTTAAATTGTTGTTAGCTATTTCTAAATCAACTACAGCATAACTTGCACAACCACTATTGTTTAAAACTTTTGCTACAAGTTGGTTTGTATTTGTATTTAAAAATTGCGAAGCATTAGTTAAAGGATTTGTATTGGTATTGGCATCCGATTGCGATAAAAAATAGGTTACAATTCCTAAATTCGGATTATTGATTTTAATAATGTTATCTAACTTAGTTAGATTAAAAGTAGAAATTCCGTCATTATCGTCGTCGCATTGAATCAATTTCACTGGACTTTGTAAAACGGGAAGGGCATTATATTCTATTTTAATTTCTCCATTTACAATGCAAGTTGTGCCTTGCAATGCAATTTCCACTCGATATGTTCCTGCAGAAATCACCGTATAGTTTTCGGTAATTTCTCCAATAATTTCAACATTGTCTTTAAACCATTTGTATGTATTTATACCAGGTTCAGTTGCTGTTAAAACAATCGATTCACCGTCACATAAAGCATTTCCTGATGCTATTAATCTGTCAGATCCAATGTTGGTTGTACTGTTAAAACTTCCCGCACCTAAAAAAAGTGCAGAATCGAATAAATTGTTTCCTTGATCGGCAATTACTATTTTTATATGGTAGGTTTCTCCGGCATCCACATTAGATTGCGCTTTTAAAATTACGGTTTGTCCGTTATAATTAGTCGGATGTTGGTCGCTATTAAACGCATCAAAATACTGCTCGTTAGCTGCGGTACAAATGGTTCCAGAACCACGAATTGTATTTGATTTTACAGGAATAGTAGTATTAGGAACTACCGCTAAATTGGTGTAAGGATCAGATGTATTTGCTTTTTTTAATAAAAAAACCAATCCATCAGTAAAATTACATTGGTTCGCACTCGGATTACTTAAATACTGTTCGGATGAGAAAATATAATCAAAACTAAATTGATTGGATAAAGGTGTAAAATCAAATTCTAATATGGTTGCATTAATAGAATTATTTACCTGTAAAGCTTGTTCTAAATCTGGATCGCCAGGCCAATTTACACTTCCTTCACTTAAGATAGAAGTATTCGGACCAATGGCGGATAAAGCGTTACCTGTGGTTAGTAAAACACCACTTGCAAATGGAAATCCGCTAGCGTTTCCGTCAAAAAAGCCGTAACTCTCTGCTGCCGTATTTCCGCTGCCAGTTACCATTATATTGGTTACGTTGGCACAATTAGAATTAATCAAGACATTCTCAACCAATTGATTTGCAGAGTAAGTATCGTCTACGCTGATGTATTGCGAATAACTCGACTGCACAATAAGTGCAAAGAAAAATAATTGAATTGACTTTTTTATTCCCATAGCGGATGCAAAGATATGCTACAAATCACGCTTTTTCAAAAGTTTATAAGATAAAATTACGAAAATGATAGTCCAAACAATCGGAATTAAGATGGTATACCAGTGTACTCCATAATCTTTTAAATTTTCTACACCAATCTGACTTCCTACACTTTTGATAAATTTTAACTTTGAAAAGGGTTCTACAATTAAATTACTCATTGAATGTAACGGCAAAAACTGGAATATTTTGTCTGCTTTATCAAAATTATGTAAAATTCCGCCGCCAATAAAAGCATAAGAAATTCCTTCAACAATCCACCAAAGTATTAAAAAACCAATTGCAAAAGCAGATCTTTTTATCAAAATACCTAAAAACAAACAGAACGAAAAGAAGGCAACCAGTTTAATAAAATAGGCAAACAGATAATCCATTTCAGAAAATATAATTGCCGTTTCATTAAAATCTGAAAAAAACAATCCCAAAATTAAAGAAACTACAAATACAAAAGCGGTAGATATTATGGCGAACGTAAAAACAGTTAAGAATTTGGAAGTTATAAATTCCTTTTTACTCATTCCGTCAATTAAATTCTGTTTTAAAGTTCCGTAACTGTATTCGTTAGACATCATAGAAACAATAACCACAGCTAAAAATATTTTTAAAACGGCAGCAATATAGGTATTGAAATGCCAGATATACGGAAAATTAAAAACTCCTTGTTCGGCAACATCAACATGAATCGGACCTAAATCAAATTCTATAGAACCTATTAAGCTCAATAACGTTAGTAAGCCAAAATAAGTTATGGTTAATATTTTACTTGCTTTGTTTCTATAAATTTTCTGTAATTCGATATACAATAGTCGTTTCATTTTTGGAGATTGAGAGGATTAAAAAGGATAAAAATTATTTTCCAGTAAGTTCTAAAAATTGTTCTTCTAAAGAGTTTTTTCTAAGTTGTAAATGACTTACAAAAACATTGTTTTCTGTCAAAAATTTATTTATTTCTGATGGTTTTACCACTTCAGTAGTATAGAATTGTACTTTATCTTCTGCAATTTGTACCAATTCTGCTTTTGGATGTTTTTGTAAAACAGCCAGCAACTGCAAATTATCGTCTGATTGAAGTTCAATAAAATTTTTATTTTTACTCATTTGGTCTACTAAACCACTGTATAAAATTTGCCCTTTTCTTAGAACCAAAACATGACTACATACCTTTTCTACTTCATCTAATAAATGCGATGCCAATAAAATGGTTGTTCCTTGCGATGCAATTTTTTTAATAATATCGCGTATTTGATGAATTCCTTGCGGATCTAGACCATTCGTTGGTTCGTCTAAAATTAAAATTTCTGGATCATTTAACAATGCAGAAGCAATCGCCAAGCGTTGTTTCATTCCCAGAGAAAAGGTGCTAAATTTACTGTCTTTTCTTTCTTCTAAACCTACTACAATTAATTTTTCCAGAATTTTTAGATAGGATATTCCTTTAATATCGCAAACTAATTTTAAATTTTCTTGTGCCGTCATGTACGGATAAAAATTAGGTCTTTCGATAATAGCACCAACTTTTTTTAATGCTTCATGTGTTTCAACTTTTCCTCCAAACCATGCAAATTCTCCAGAAGTTTTGTTCACAACATTTAGAACAATTCCTAAAGTTGTTGATTTTCCGCTTCCGTTTGGTCCAAGTATGCCATAAACATTTCCTTTTTGAATTTCTAATGAAACATTATTAACTGCATGTACTTTACCGTAATTTTTGTGCAAGTTTGAAATGGATAAAATAGTTTCCATAGTTTTGTGTTGTGGGATTTAATTGTAAGACGAGTCCAATTATATTTTGTTACTACAATTCTAAAAATTTTCCAAAAAACTTTATTGGTAAGGTACAATTTTAGGTTCTCCTAAAAAGTAATTATTTATTTTAAAATCGTCATTTTGCAAAGCATTAGTTCGTAAAAAATTGGTTCCATCTAAAGGTGTTGTGGGATAAAAAGTAAATGATAATTGAAAACTATTAAATACTAAATAATCGTTATTTACTAAAACTCCTAAAGAAAATTGCGAGTAAATTTTAGCACTAAAAGTATTAGTTTCCTCATTTCCTAAAGAACCAAAAGTAAAATTAATAAACGGACTAAATCGGAAACCATACCAACTTCCTGGAGCATAAGTTTGGGTTTGAAAAGAAGTTAATAATCGTTTAGTTCCAAATAGTCGTTGGTCGGAATTAAAACCTGGAATTCCGTTTTGACCTTCCAAAAACAATCTGTCTCGAACACTAGAATTTCTATTTGTTCCGATTACTACAGAGGGTTTAATAAATTGCCGCATACGCCATCGACCAAAATTTAAAATATTGGTAAAATAATTTATATCTACTCTAAAGGTCGATTCTTCATTTTTTCCGCTGTTTAAAAAACTACCATATTCTATTTTTGCAGCTAAATATCCAAAATTAAAATAACTACCATAAGAAAAGTTGCCACCAATATAACTTCTGTTTTTATAGTTTTTGTTCTGAAAACCGCCAGTCACAGAGAATAAATAACCATAGGGAACGTCTTCAATAATTCTATAATTGAATAAAAATTTATCCTGAAAGAACTTTTGAGATGAGATACCGATACTAGATAAATATAATTTTTCTGAAGTAAAAAAGCCCTGCGGATCGTATGCCAAATCTGGTTTGGTCACAAAACTCAAATCTTTATAACTTATGGCTGTTACCAACTTTGTAGTTTGTTGAATTTCTGATTTGCCGCTAAATATTTTAAAAGAATGTCCTACCCAAAAATCTTTAATTCGAGTTCTGTAGGTTTGTATTCCATAAATATTTTGATTGTTAGGTAACGAATCCGTTCGGAAAGCAGATTGGTAATTTATTCCTGCAGCCCAAAGTGTAAATGTGGAGAAAAAAGGACGTTCAAAAGTAATACTTCTTGTTGCATTACTTCGTAAATCGTTATTATATAAAGCCGTTGCATTGATAAATGTGTTGCGGATGTTATTTATTCGATATCTAGAATATTGTGATTTTTCACCAGTTTTAAAACGCGTTCCATATTCGTTTTCTACTTCGTGTCCGAGACCTAAAAAATTTCTTTCTGTAAGTTCGAAATTTACGCTCGAACCAGAAATGGATCCGTTTGGAGTTAAAGTCCATGAATCTAAAACCCGAACAGAAATATCAACCGAATCTTTAGAACCTTTTATGGTAATTGGCTGAATCAAAGCGCGACGAACATATCGCTGGCTTCGAATTAATCGTTCAGATTCTTTGGATTTCAAACTGTCTAAAGGTTGACCTTCTTTAATTAACAAAATATTTTTAATCGTCCAGTTTTTTGTTTTTAAATGCGCTCTATTTCCAAATCGCTCAAAATCTTTCGTTGGTTTATCGTCGGGATTATCTACAGAATAACCAAATGGATCTAAGGTTTCAATATATATGTTTCGAATGATTTTATTTTCATTAGAAGCATACATTTTTTTTAATCGTTCTTGTTTTAGCAAATCATTTTTAGAAGCTTTTGCCTTTCTTGTTGATCGAAAAACCAATCGATATATAAATTTTCCGAACCCCGATTTTTTAGAATACTTTTCGATGTCTTTGTACATTTTTGTACTATCTTTTTTTGCATCAGGAGTTTGCGCAATAGTTGCGATAGAAAATAATAAAAGAAAAAATAGCAGTAGTCTTTTCAATTTTTGAGATTGGTTGTAATTGCGAAAGTAAACAATTTTAATAACGACAATTTACATGTATTTATATAAAGGCTTACAAAATACCCATAAAAAAATCCTTAATCAGATTTTGATTAAGGATTTTGTTTTTGATAATAAAATAAATTAACTTTTATTTTCTTTATTAAAATAAACTAAGTAATAATACATTTGTTTTTCTTCATCCCATCCTTTTTCTACATATTTTTCTGCACTTTCGGGATTTATGAAATCTAATTTTATCTGAATATTGGTATCTAAGTTAATTACATTTTTGATCGATTTTCTTGCATCTGTAACTGCTGCATTTGCAATTGGGAAATTAGTTACATCTTCAATACTGTATTTTTCGCCTTTGTCTATCTTATAGTTTTTAAATTCCGGAATCAAATCTGGATTATCCATTACTTCATTTAAAAAGGCAGTTTCTTCGAAGTTGTCGTTTTTTGCAAAATGGTTTACAGCACGATTCATAAACATAACTTCTTGCTTTTTGTCTTCTGCAGGAAAAACTACATCTTTAGCAAAACTTTGACAGAATTTTAAATACTTTTTAGTCATAAAGTTTTCATCCTGAAAAGCATCTACGTTTAAAAAATGTTCTAACCAATATCTTGCGTCGTATCGGTTACTATCCACAGAAAGTATTTTATAACCTTCTTCTTTTTTGTAATTAAAAATTAGGCAACCTTTATCTAACTTATTTAAATTCACACCTTCTTGAAGTATTAATTCAATATCGCTTTCTTTTTCTTCAAATTGCAGAAAGTCTGATTTTAATTCGCTTTTAAAAATTCCGATTGCGTCAACTACATTATTATCAATAGAAATATTAGATAAATAAGCAATATAAACTTCTCCGTTTTTGATATGCGGATGGTTTGACTGCTCAAATAAATGCTGGGTTATTTTTTTTGAAATATCGTGTGCGCTACCAGGATTTGTAAAAAGTTCTGTAGCCAAATTAAACATGTCGTTGTATTCTAAGTCAACTTCATGCGCAAATTGGTAGTAATTTTCTTCTTTGTCTCGAAAAGGTTTAAAGAAAAATTCTTTTAAAAGTGGCACAATTTCGTCTTTTAAAATATACGGATTGGCAGATAAAAAAGTGTTTTCGTTTCTGCTTTTGTTTCCAACTTTATGTATGGAAAGATTCTCGATATGGGCGTTAAATAGGTTTATCATTTTTTGTTAAGGGTGTTTTTAGCTCGCTTTGTAACTTAGTTTTTTGTTTTTCTGTTTTTGAAGTAGTTTAATTCCAATTTTCTTCAAAACCAAAATCTTCAAAACTATCGTCGCTAAAACCATCTAAATCGTCGTCGTCGTAATCATCGTCAAATTCAGAAATAGTATCATCAGAATCTGCTTCAAATTGTTTATCTCCAGATTCGGCAGGCATTTCTCCGTGAGAAAAAAGTAAATTAGGGTAAATAATACCAACTTCTACTTCGTCTTCTACTGCTGCTAATTCTACTAAAAAGGTCCACATATTGATAAAATCATACACGTATATAATTTTAGTATTTTGCAAATCTAAAATTTCATCTAATACATAATCGCTCATGATTTTGTTTTCTCCCGGATAATCTCCAGCATCAAACATCGGAATTTCGTCTTCTTGATTCCACGTTTCATCGCAAGTATAAAACGATGCTACTTCTAAACCATCAAAGCCAAATGCATTAACAATAGCGTTGTGGAAATCTTCTAAAGTATCTGTTTGAAGTATAGCGATATCTCTAAAAATATCTTCTTCTGCATCTAGAATTACTCTAAATTTATAAACCATAATATCTAATTTTTGAAGCATCAAAGGTAAAATATTAATTAGATTTATGAATTACGAAATGCGAATTGTTGATAAGATTTTAAGTTGAGAAGCTATTAAAATTTAAATCCGATTTTAATACCGCCATATTTCACGTCTGGTCCGTTTTTAAATTCTCGGGTTAAATGAGTTAACCCATATTCAAAATACAGACTTCTAGTTTGTAGGACAATTCCGTAATTAATTTGCGCAGTAAGTCGTTCTACGTTTTCAGAAGAAATAGTATACGGGCTATTGGTTTTAAATAATCCGCCTTGCAAAGTAGTATCATAACCAACAACTGTAATTGCAGATTGTGAATAAATGTATAATTGGAATTTATTTTTATTTTTTAAAGTTGTAAACGGCGAATTTATAATTCCGATTGTAGTATTAAAACCAATGGAAGCATTTGTGAAAAGTGTTCCTAGACGTAGGGTAGAATTGGTTTGTAAAGAAAATAAATTGCGGTAACGAAGCAGTTGTTTTTCATAATTTATTTCATAGTTCAAAACAACATCATTTTTTATTTGATTTTGCCATCCGCCAGGAATAGTGTTTCCTGTTGCTTCATGAATTGCAACTTGCATTTCTTTACCAAAAGCAACTGGTCCGATTAGTCCAATGTTGAATGAGGAAACAAAACGAGATTTCTGAATAGTATCGGTAGCAATAGAAAAGCTTTTGAGCATTATTGCCGCAGCAAACGGACGGTCGCCAAACTGAATTTCGGTACTTTTAATGTTATAAGCTGTATAACCAATGTGTTCTAAAGCCAAACCGTATTTGTATTCGCTATTCTTTGGTTTGTAGAATAAAACATTTATCGGATTTTTTTTAAAACTTGGCGAAACCAATTCAAAATTATATCCTTGTGTATAATTCTCATCCGTAGATCCAAAATAGTCGTTATCATAATTAAACCGGAAATAATTTACATCCTTAATATCTCGAAAAGATGCCATATTATCTATTTTTTGAGCAAATAAAAAGGCCGGAGTTATTAGTAAAATTAGATATTTTAGTAAGATATTTTTCATACTATCATTTACGATAAATACTTGTTTAAAGTTTGCGATGAATAAAATGTTTCTGTTTTGTGTAACAATTCATCCTTAAAATTCTACAGTTGGGTGAGTTCTTTTTTTAAAACGCTGGTTGTAAGTGCAACTTTGTACCATCAAAACAGCAAACATGAAAACTTTTTACACTTTTATTTTTATCTTAATTTCGAATTTTATTTTTTCGCAAACTACTATTTCCGGTCGAATTTTAGATGCAAAATTGAAACCAATTTCTGGTGCAAATGTATTTTTAGATGCTACATATGATGGAGCAATTACAGATTCTATCGGAAAATTTAGTTTTTCAACATCTGAAAATGGAATTAAAAAGTTAATTATAAGCTTTGTTTCTTTTGAAACTTTAAAACAAGAAGTAAATTTGGATACGTACCAATTCAGAGATTATAAATTACAAGAAAATGCCAATGTCTTAGATGCTGTAATTATTACTGCAGGAACTTTTGACAGTGGCGATAAAGCTCGAGTTTCGGTTTTAAAGCCTTTAGATATAGTAACTACGGCAGGAAGTAATGCCAATATTATTTCGGCTTTGCAAACTTTGCCAGGAACAAATGTTGTCGGAGAAGACGGACGACTTTTTGTTCGTGGTGGCGAAGCGGACGAAACCCAAACTTTTGTAGACGGAATTCGTGTAGCACAACCATATGTTGCGCAAGCCGGAAATGTGCCGTCACGCGGAAGATTTTCTCCATTTTTATTTAGTGGAATTTCTTTTTCTACCGGTGGTTATTCGGCAGAATATGGGGAAGCACTTTCAAGTATCTTATTGTTAAACACTAAAGAAGAATTTATAGAAGAATCGACCGAAATATCGGCAATGACTGTTGGAGCAGGTTTAGCAAATACCCAAATTTTGGGAAGAAATTCAGTTTCTGCTAATGTTTCTTATATAAACTTAAAACCATACCAAGCTTTGATTCCGCAAAATTTTGAATTTGTAAAACCATTTGAATCTCTTTCTGGCGAAAGCATTTTTAGACACCAAACTCATAACGGAATTTTTAAATTGTATGCGGCTTTTGATACTTCTAGTTTTGTTTTAGATCAAGAATCAATCAATACAGTTGCAAAAACCAGAGTCGATTTAAGCAATGCCAACTTTTATTCTAATGCTTCCTACAAGGCGAAACTAGCAAATAATTGGAATTTATTTACGGGTTTAGGTTTCGGTTATGGAACGAACAACATCAGTTTAAATTTAGATAAAGTCGATAACACCGAGAAAGCAACTCATTTAAAATTTAACCTGAAAAAAGCATTTACTAAACGTTTTAAATTGAATTTTGGAGGAGATTTTTTTAATACCAATTTCACCGAAGATTTCGTGGATGCAAACAATATGTTTACCAACGGATATAATGCAAATATTACAGCAGTTTATGCAGAAACGGAATGGTTTTTTTCTAAAAAATTTGCTGCAAAAACAGGAATTCGACTATCAAATAACAACTATTTGCAAGAAACAAATGTATCTCCAAGATTGTCTGTTGCCTTTAAAACAGGAACGTTTTCGCAGTTTGCTTTTGCTTTTGGAGAATTTTCTCAAGCACCAAAACAAGAATATTTAAAGTATGCCAATTATTTACAAAGCGAAAAAGCCAATCACTTTATTTTAAACTACCAGTTTAGCCGATCTAAGAAAACTTTTAGAACCGAAGTTTATTATAAAAAATACACCGATTTGGTAAAGTTTGACACACCAAATTCGCAGTTTAATTCGATTTACAATAACAATGGTTTTGGTTATGCAAAAGGCGTTGAGGTTTTTTGGCGCGATGAAAAATCAATCAAAAATGTAGATTATTGGATTTCTTATTCTTTTATAGATACCAAACGCGATTACCAAAATTTTAGCAAGGAAGCAACACCATCTTTTGTTGCAAAAAACACATTGTCATTAGTTGGAAAATATTGGATAAACTCTTTAAAATCGCAAATTAGTATTACCAATACATTCGCATCTGGACGACCATTTAATAATCGGAATCAATCGGAATTTATGAGCGGAAGAACTAAAAACTTCAACAATTTAAGCATGAGCTGGGCGTATTTGCTTTCGTCTCAAAAGATTTTGTATTTGTCGGTTTCTAATGTTTTAGGAACGCAAAATGTCTTTGGATATGAATATGCAAATTCTCCAGATACCAATGGAAGTTTCGCCAGAAGAACAATTTCACCTGTTGCAGATCGGTTTATATTTCTTGGATTCTTCTGGACAATCAGCAATAATAAAACAGACAATCAATTAAAAAATTTGAATTAATACAGTTCATCCTAAAAATATAACAGTTCGGTAAGAATTCTTTTTTAAAAAGATACAATCAACCGAAATTTGTATCAACAAAAAGAGTAAAACAACACACAAAAAACAAATTTAAACTTAAAATTTATGAAAACAATTATCACTTTAACCATTAGTCTTTTAGCTTTTGTTTTTTCCTTTGCTCAAACTCCTTATGAAAAAGGAATGACGCAAGGTTTAGAACTTTGGAAAAACGGAAAAAATACAGAAGCAGTTGCCATTTTTGAACGTATTGCATCGGTAGAAACCACTAATTATTTGCCAAATTATTATATTGCATTTATAAATATTACCCAAGCATTTCAAACTAAAGACGAAAAAGAGTTAAATAATTTATTAACCAAAGCGCAAGATTTGATTGATTTAGAAACTTCTAAAAATCCTAATAATGCAGAAATAATGGTTTTACAAGCCATGTTGCACACTGCTTGGATAGCATCCAATCCAATGGTTTACGGAATGTCACTTTCGCCAAAAGTAATTGGCATATATACTAAAGCTTCGTTTTTGGCTCCAGAAAATCCTCGTGTAGTTTTTTCTAAAGCAGAATTTGAAATTGGTGGAGCAAAATGGACAGGTGCAAATGTTGCCAATTTGTGCAAACAAGTTGAAAAATCTATCCAACTATTTGCTACTTTTAAACCAGAAAGCCAATTTGCGCCAAATTGGGGTGTGGAAAGAGCAGAGCAAGTTGTAGCTTCTTGTAAAAAATAATGGATTCAAAAAGATAAAAAGAATATAAAAATGAATATTGCAAAAGAAATAAAAACCTTATCTAAAATTACCATTATTGTATTTTTGGCAATTCAAATTCTGAATACAATTTTAGGTGCAAAGGTTAGTTTTAATTTTCAACTTTTTTTGCAATTTGCATTCACAACTTCATATTGTTTCTCAATTGGTGCTTACAATATGTACTTAAATTATTTTTTAGACAAGTTATTTTTTAAAAACAAATACAGCAAAACACGAATTTTTACCAACATCCTTTCTTCTTTTGTTGGTACTATTTTAATCATATTTTTACTTCGTGTTTTTGAAGAAGTCGTGGTAGATAATCGATCATTTTCCGAATATATTTCTAAAGAAAACCCTAAGAATTATGTAGTCGCAATTACCATTACGCTAATAATTACCATAAGTATTTATCTTTTTCACTTTTACAAAGCCTTTCAAGAAAATAAGGTTAAAGAACAAAAAATTATTGCTGGTACGGCAAATGCAAAATTCGAAAGTCTAAAAAATCAGATAGATCCGCATTTTTTGTTTAATAGTCTAAACGTTTTAAGTTCTTTAATCGAAGAAAATCCGGATGCGGCGCAAAAATTTACAACTTCTTTATCCAAAGTATATCGATACGTTTTAGAGCAAAAAGATAAAGAATTAGTTACCGTTCAAGAAGAGTTGAATTTCGCAAAAACATACATGAACTTGTTAAAAATGCGATTTGAAAACAGTATTACTTTTGAAATTGCTACGGATATTCAAAATTTGGAAGCCAAAATAGTTCCGTTTTCGTTGCAATTGGTTTTAGAAAATTGCATCAAACACAATATTGTTAGCGAGGCAAAACCGCTAAATATTCAGATTTATGAAGAAAAAAATACCTTAATAATCGAAAATAATTTACAAAAAAAGGAAGTTTTAGGCGACAGAAAAGGCGTCGGATTAGAAAATATTGTAAATCGTTATGCTTTAATTTCCCAAAGAAAAGTTGCTGTGGAACAAACAGAAAATTATTTTAAAATTAAACTTCCAATTTTAACGAAACAAATTTCTATCATGGAAACACAATATATAGCAGACGAAAAAACGGCTTACATGCGAGCCAAAAACCGAGTACAAAAACTGAAAGGATTTTACAGTAATTTATTTTCTTATTGTATCATAATTCCTATTTTAATAATCATTAATATAAATACAAGTTCAAATTTTTGGTTTTGGTTTCCTATGTTTGGTTGGGGAATTGGTTTGTCTTTTCATGCTTTAGAAACCTTCGGATTCGGTAAGCAATGGGAAGAAAACAAAGTTAAAGAAATAATTAATCAACAACAAAATACCAACGAAAGATGGAAATAATAAACGACAATCAAAACGGAAAAACGGCTTACCAGAATGCTTATAAAAAAGTGCAAGAAATTAAAGGATTTTATGTTCATGCAACGATTTATGTTCTTGTAATCGGCTTCTTAATTTTTATAAATTTAAAATATTCGGCAGATTACTTATGGTTTTTGTGGTCTGCTGGTGGTTGGGGCATCGGTTTGTTTTTTCATGCATTACGTGTTTTTAATTTTATAAAATTTTTTGGTAAAGATTGGGAAGAAAAAAAGATCCAAGATTTTATGGACGAAGAAAAACGGCAAAAAGACAGCTATATTTAAAATTTCAAAACTATTAATTTTTTAATTTTTAGAATTTAAAATTATGACAACAGAAGAACAAGTTCAATACGAAAAAGCAATTATGCGAGTTCGAAAAATTAAAGGATTTTATAAACACTTATTGGCATTTATACTAGTTAATTTAGTAATTGTGGTGCTTAATTATAATGATTTAAAACCGGGTGAATCGTATTTTCAATTCAAGAATTTTATAACTTTTTTCTTTTGGGGAATTGGTTTGTTAGCTCATGGATTATCCGTTTTTATTCCGCAATTTATTTTAGGAAACCAGTGGGAAAATCGCAAAATTGAGGAACTTATGAAAAAGCACTCTAATAATTCTAAATGGGAATAATTCCAATTTATTTGGGAATTAGAAACTAAATTAAAAACCCTCAAATTTTAAAAAAATGAACATTTTAATAATAGAAGACGAAAAGCCAGCAGCACGGTTACTATCCAGAAAAATAGAAAAATTAGGATTTCCTGTATATAAAATGTTGCACTCTGTATCCGAATCTATAGCTTGGTTTCAAGAGAATAAGCATCCTGATTTAATATTTTTAGACATTCAATTATCCGATGGTTTGTCTTTTGAAATATTTGAGAAAATAGAAATTAAAAGCGTCATTATTTTTACCACTGCTTATGATGAATATGCTTTGCGAGCGTTTAAATTAAATAGTATCGATTATTTACTAAAACCAATTGATGAAGAAGAATTAGAAGTTGCTATTTCAAAATTCCAAAACCAATTTCAAAAAAGCACTGTTTCTTCTTTAGATTTTGAAGCCATTAAAAGAATGTTAGTAAATCCTGTTGATAG